>CAYYMT010000056.1:3357-13439 GCA_964472715.1 uncultured bacterium
TTTTGTAGAAAATAAACCTCCCAGGTCTGGTAGACCTCGGAGGGTAAACTCAGATGTTCAATAATTTGTCTTTATAACTTCGGCTGATGGGCACCTCAAAGCGGGTTTTGTCGCCGATCACTGCTTTGTATTTGCCGGTGAACCACTTTTTCATTTTAATCAGGTATTTGGTGTTGATGATAAAGGAGCGGTGAACCCGCACGAAATTATCCGGCAGATGGTTTTCCATGTAGGAAATCGGTTCATTGAGCAGGTATTCGCGGTCATCGTCGTGGGCCATGGTATATTTTCCGCTGGCTTTGATGAAAATAATGTCCTCCAGGTTCAGAAAAACGATCTCATCATTGCGATGAACCTTGATCTTGGTCATCTTTTTATCGTTTTTTTGATTATTGATAAAATCTACCAGTTTTTGAATGTTGTGGTCGTATTCATCTTTGTTGGTAACAAATTTTTCTAATTTAGCCATGGATTTTTTGAGCCTGGGAGCTGAGATGGGTTTCAGCAAATAATCAATAGTATTATTCTCAAAAGCCTCCAATGCATATTGATCATAAGCCGTGGTGAAAATGATCACCGGCTTGACCGAATCATCGATTTCTTTGAGTACATCAAATCCGTCTTTGCCGGGCATCTGGATGTCCAGAAAAACCAAATCCGGTTTCAAATCATTGATTTTCTTAATGGCTTCATTGCCATTATTGGCATAGTCCAAAATAGTCACTTTATCCTGATATTCCTGAAGCAAGCCGGTTAAGCGCTCCTGGGCCAGTTTTTCATCTTCGACAATGATTGCATTGAGTACCATTAGTGCACCTATTATTTTTTGGTTGGGATTGTAATTTTAACACAATATTCTTCATCACAGGTTTTAATATCAAAATTAAAATTGCCGGCATAGGTAATTTTAAGACGGTCAATTATACTTTGATGGCCAAACCCGGTATTTTGATATTTATTGACCGGTGTCTCGAATTCTGATTGAGGACCGTTATCCTTGACCAATATCATTAATTTATCCTGTTTTAAGGCTAATTTAATATATATTTCGCCGTTTTCGATTAATTTTGAAACGCCGTGCTTTATGGAGTTTTCCACCAGCGGCAGAATGACCATCGGCGGTATTTTGTATTTGAAAACCTCGTCTTCCGCGTGAATTGTGTAAGTTAACCGGTCCTGAAAACGGATTCGTTCCATTTCCAGGTATTGCCGGACTGCTTCCAGTTCATCTTCCAGGGGCACCATATCCTTGTTGGCAAAGGTCAAAGTATAACGCAACAGGTCCGACAGGTTTTGTACCATTTTTTCGGCATCATCGGATTTTTTGATCACCAGCTGTGAAATAGAGTTCAGGGAGTTGAACAGGAAATGGGGATTGATTTTATATTGCAGCGCCAGTAATTCCGATTTGGTTTTCAGTTCATTGATCTGTAATTCTTCAATTCTTCGTTTTTTCATAAAATAGATGATAATAGTGATGAGCACAAAGAAAGAAAGGGCCAGCAAAACCGTAATGAAAGAGAGCGTGGAGGTTTTATTTTGCAGCCGCAACTCGTAGATCTTTTTCTGATCAGCAACCTTGTCAAGCAGATATTTGTGCTCCAGGCGGCGCATTTGCAGTGATTTATTGTTGTGTTGCATGGCATTGGAGTAGTCGATATATTTTTGATAATGATGCAGCGCCTTTTCAAACTGATGAGAATCTTTGAAATAGGTATAGTATAGTTCATGGATCAGCATTAGACGATAATTGTTTTCCTCTTTTTCCGCATTTTGCTGCTCCTCTTCCATAATTGAAAAGAAAAGATCGGTTTTACCCATTTTGGCGTAAATTGAAGCGATATTGAACTTATTGATAAATTGTCCCCTGTAATCTCCTATAGTCTGGTTGATTTCCAGGGCTTTTTTATTGTATTCCAGAGCTTCTTCCAGTTCACCCATTTTTTCCTTGAGGTCACCAAGATTATTGAGACAATTGGCAATATTTTGCTGATTGTTAATGGATTTATAGTAATCCAGGGCTTTTAAGTAATATTTTTCAGATTCGGAATGATTGCCGGTTCTGACATAATAAATACCTAAATCAAAATGAACTCTTGCCAGTTTATCCGGTTCATTCATAGACCGCGCCAACTTAAGCCATTTCTTTAAATAAATTTTAGCAATATCATAATCTTTTGAATGCCATAAATAGATATAAACGATAGATTTATAACTGGAATATATTAGTGTGCTATCATTTTTCATTTTTGCTAACTTTAATGACCGGGTGCTATATTCCAGCGCGCGGAAGAGTTCACTGAAATCAGCGAAAATTGACGCGATATAAAGGTTTGACCTGATCATTTGCTTATAATCATTATTGGTCTCGGCTGTTTTCAGAGCCTGGTAAGCATAGACAATGGACGAATCAAAATTGACAGTTTTGTAAAGTCTTGCCAATTTGTATTGAATTTCAAATTTAAGAGAATCAGTGGTTGACTTTTCACCAAGCCCGGGCTTTAACTCATTAATTTTATTGATTAAAGAATCCTGCCCAAAAAGGACACTACCCAGGGTGAGAAGGATTAGCAGTTTGTATTTCATCGGTTACAGGCTTTCTGTTTTATTCAAATTTATTGGTTTAATATAGCAAAAATCTTTGAAAATTAGCGCAATTATCCGTGATCATCTCAACATCCGGACTTTGGAATATTCGCTTATTATTTATTGCTAATAAGTTTAGCGGTTAAATTTTGCAATGGAAATACAAAAAGAACAAAGGGTAGAAAGATTCAATGAAATCATTAAAAAAGGGAATAGACCTTTAAACAATATATAGAAAATTTTTTTGTAATGAATTATTCAAAAATTGATTTTATGTGTTCCGTATCAATGATTAAATTTCCCCTTCGATTTAATTTTCGATGGTTTGTAAATAACTAAAAAGGAGACATAATAATGAAAATCAGACGATTTTTGTTGGCAGTAATGGTGCTGTCTACTGTATTAATGCTCAGTAATTGTAAACTGCAAGAATACAAAGAAAAAGTGGCTAATACGGAAATCAATGAAGTAGATCTGTCACAAGTGGACGATGGAACTTATGCGGGATTTTATGATTGCTACCTGGTGAAGGCCAAAGTCAATGTCACAGTTGCGGACCACAAGATCACGGACATTGAAATTGTCGAACACGAAAACGGCAAGGGTGAACCCGGTGAACAGGTTGTGCCGAAGGTCGTGAAAAAACAAAGCCTCAAAGTGGATACCATTTCCGGCGCCACCGCCAGCAGCAAGGTGATCCTGAAAGCAATTGAATTAGCATTGACAGGAGAAAAATGACGAGAATCGACAAAGCCATCAAGTTAAAAAATGAAAATTACAATTGCGCTCAGGCGGTTTTTGCCGCATACGCAGATTTATTTGATATCCCGGAAAAAGCCGCCCTGCAGATACCAGCCGGATTCGGTGCCGGTATCGGTCATACGGAAAATATCTGTGGTGCGATATCCGGAGCGATCATGCTGATCGGCCTGAAAAACTATAAAAATTTCGGCACTACCGAGGCCAAAGAAAAAATCTATCAGTTGTCTGCGGAATTTGTTGAGGCTTTTGAAGATGTCCACGAGTCGGATAATTGTGAAGTGCTGCTGGATCTCAAGGAAATGAAAAATATTGAGTGCAGTGAGTACATTAAAACGGCTTGTGAGTTGCTCGAAAAGATGCATTTAAGAAATATCTAAAATGATAAGAAAAGACCTCTGGGATTACTGAATTTCCCCGAGGCCTTTTTATTCCTTTATTGATTATTTACAACTTTTTATCTTCGCGATGGCCTGCTCTGCGGCTTTCACCAGGACATATTTTGTGGGCGCTGTAGTCAGCAACGGATGGGTGCCGAACTGGAAGGAAACCAGTTCATAGACCGTAATCGCTTTTTGGATAGCCAGGGCGACAATGTTAATCATTTCACCAACTCCCTTACCACCGTAAAGTTCACCGCCGATGATCTCGCCGTTTTCCGGATTGGCGATCAACTTTGCTTCCAGCGGATAGGTGTCAGCAATGGTTCCCGGATGACGGTCCACGTCAGCAAATTTACCAATCACATATTTGATATCCGCTTCTTCGGCAACCTGTTCGATGGCGCCGGCGGAAGCAAAGGCTTTGCGATTGATCTCAGTTGAAAAAACCGACAGGGTGCCGGTAAAATTACGCAGGACTTTGATACAGAATAGATTGTACCCAAGCACACGGGCTTCGGCGGTGGCAGTGGAGGCCAGCATGATATTGTCACTACGGCCGGTGATAAATCCTTTGGTCGCGGCACAATCACCGACAGCGTAGACATCTTTTTCAGTTGTCCGTTGGTAATTGTCGACACGGATCGCGCCGTGACTGTTGATTTCCAGACCCGAGGCTTTGGCCAGGTCCGTATTGGGTTTGTAGCCGACAGAAGAAATAACCATTTCTGCATTCAGGGTTTTACCGTCTGATAATTTAACGCCGGTGACTTTGCCGTCTTTGCCGATGATTTCCTCCACTTTGGTTTCAGTATAAAGATTAACACCGGCTGCTTTTACTTCAGTATCGGCTTTGGCAGCGAAATCTTCAGAAAAAGCACGGTAGAGGGAATGTTTTTCCATCTCGATCAGGGATACGGTTTTGTCCTTATGTTTCGCCAACTGTTCGGCGATTTCCACACCGATAAATCCGGCGCCGATTACGATAATATTTTTGGCGGCTTTGGTGCGGTTCACCATTTTTTCTATGTAATCGTAACTCTTTTTGACATATTCCACACCCTCCAGGTCGTAGCCCTTGATAAAAGTCGGTATTGTGGGAGTCGAGCCGGTAGCAAATACCAGTTTGGTATAACCAAATTCATTGTCGTTCACTGTTGAAACAGTTTTCTTTTCCAGGTCAATTGTGCCTACTGTATCCACCAGCACTTCACCGCCGGCAGCAATAAATGGTTTTGGCCCCATGGCATTTTTTGAAACATCTTCAAGATCATGGAATACATAGGGAATGCCGCAGGGAATAAGCCCCTTTTCTTCTTCTTTGATCATCAAAAAACTTTTGCCGGGATTTTGTTTGAGTCCGGTAACTCCTGTGATAATGCCGGATGGTCCACCACCAATGATAATAACATCGTAATTCTTCATAATAATCCTTTCATTTTTATTTTAGTTTTAATAGACATCTGGTCAATTCTTCTGTGTTATTTAAAATCAAAATAATTGCTTTGTAAAGTTCCTAGTGCTTACAATTAAGTTTATAGATAAAGTAGATCGAAAAAGACAAAAATAGAATCGTGATCGCAAAAAATAGTGTAAATGAGAATTTTCCCACGATCCAGCCGCTGAAAATCGGATAAAGACCCGGTAGAATATTACCGGCGCCGGAAATACCGGTATAGAGCGCGCGGTTTTGGGTGTTAGTGACTTCCAGTAATACACCGCCAATGGTCATGCGGTAAAACGCGAAGATCAGGCCGGCCAGTAAAAATATTTGGGGAAACAGATATGTTTCCGGTACAAAAATTACAAGTAGTGAAATAATTATTGCTGATAATGAAGTGATGTATAACAGGTACCGGTATTTTAATTTTTTCGCGAAAATATAGAGGGTGCCGCCGGCGATTACGGATCCGATCACTTTTAATAACAGGTAATTTCCAACAGCGGCATTGGCCACATCCATTTGATTCTTGGCAAAAAGGATCAGGAAAGGAAGCAAAACCAAAACAACTCCCTGTGTGTTCAGCACCAGTAAATAATATTTTAGCCGTTTATTACCTTTGATTTCTGTTGCTATTTTTGCTAGATAATTTTTAAAATGAGGGATTTTTAAGGCGTCGGCTTGGACCTCTCTGATCCGCCAAAATCCCAGCGAAGCAAGAGTCAGAAGAAAGCCGGCGCTGGTAAAAAGGAGGGTGTAGTTCTTTGGAAATCCATAGGTTTGTAATATTTTTCGCGCAAAATAAGCTGAGACCAGTACGCCAATACTGGAAATGATCTGCTTCATTGAAAAAAAGTGTTTTCGGTGGTTTTGAATAATTGATTTTCCCAAAATATCCATATAATTGATATTGGCAAACCCGCCGCTCACAGCGAAAATCGCAATGAGAACAAAGATCAGCATAATTACTGTTCCGCCGCTAAAGGCATCAGCCGAGATAAACAAACCCGCCAGGGCAAGCAGTGAAAAAATGCGCAAATTGATTCCGAGAAGCAGAAATTTCTTTTTGAATAATTGATTGCTCAGATAAGGCGCAAAAAAGAGCTGGGAAACCTGTCCGCTGCTGATCATCACGGCCGTCAGCAGACCCAGTTGCAGTGAACTTCCGCCGGCATCCAATATCATGGCCGGAATAACCGTATCAATATCCATGAAATTGTTGGCCAGCGCCAGAAAAACCGCATGCCAGAGAAAAGCGTAGAAATTGTTATTTGAAACCTGTCTATCTAATGTCATCATGTCACTTTTTTGAAATTAGAGGTGTTATATGCCTAATGGTTACTTTGATCAACGCCATTAATTATTGAATCAAAGTTGTTTTGCACCGCTGTAGACCTCCTCAACCTTGATGATCGCAACGGCATGACCCGGCAACTTTTCCGGATTCCACTGTTTCATGTCATCAAAATATTTCCCGCGGACATGATATTGAATTGATCCCTTTAACTGGTAAGAGTGATCATCTTCAGTAATGAAAAGGACCGAAGCCATACTGTTATTATTAATGTTTTGTCTTGTCTTTGAGAAAAAGTTGTCTGCAATTAATAGAGTGTTGTTGTCGAAAAGTTTTACACAACTGGCATAGATTGCATTAGGGATATTTTTTTCATTTACGGTGGTAAAAACAATAGCGCCTTTTCTCTTTTTCCAACCGTCGATTACTTCCTGAGGTATTGATGTCATTGATTACTCCTAATTATAGTTCAGCCGGGTCTGTTGATCAGCCATTACCGGTTTTAAAATTTTTCCCCAGTCCTTGTTTTTCCAGGTTTGTAATTGTTTGTGATTAATCAGATATTTTTCCGGAATCGGATGGGTACCGTAAATCACATCAATATTCCAGTTTGTTTTGATGAAATCGTAAAAATATTTGATTCTCGGACATGGCGGATAACCCACGATCATACCGGTGGCGAAATGCACATGAGTAGCGCCGTTCTTAATCATTTCGTCAATTGTGTACTCAATATTACCACCCGGACAGCCGCCGCAGGAGGTATAGCCCGCAATCTCCACTTCTTCATCTTTGTAAATGCTGAATGCGCCTTCGCGGTTCTGTAAAGCCCGAAAACATTTTCCTCCGGCGCAGCTGCTGTAACGGTCACAAATAATAATTCCGATCTTTTTCATTTTTCTCCCTCCTTAAACAATTTGGTAAATTAACAGGCCGGCAAGACCGGCAACTATTCCGATCACAAGATTGATCAGTTTGATAACAATAAAATTTTTCCGTGATTCCGCCAGCATCGGCAGCATTCCGTGGCCGTCCTGAACGATGGAACTGGCCAGTAAAACCGGCAGGCTCACCAGACCTTGAGAATAAAATGTGACAAAGATCAGGTGCGGTCCGGATTCCGGTATCAATCCCAAAAGAGCCGCAATTAAGAGTATGATCAGCTGATTGCTCTCCATCCAACTTTTTAAATCAACATGGGCAATGAGCAGGTTCATCACCAGCAGTGCTCCGAAAGTCCACAAAAATATGTGGGGAACATGCTTTTTGACCACATGTGCCCACAAGTGCTCTTCTAAAAAATGTTCCGGCACTGTGATGACAATGAATAGTGATATCAGGTTAATGGCCAGAAAAGTGATGCGTTTCCAGTTCCATATTTCCGGCCCGAAATTGCCATTGATCAGACCGGCAATAAAAATTGTTATCAGCAATATCAGCACACCGCGCTGCAATGTCAGATGTTTCAGTTGGTTCAGAATTTCATCTCCGGGAAAACAATCACAAATTTCTTCTTCATGCAGTTCCAGTTCTTTGATACCGGTGTCAAATTTTAAAAATTTGTCGGTCAGCCAGGCGGCAATTATTCCAATCATAAAAATCAGTGCTGTGATGACAATGGCAGTTTTCGGAATCATGGCAAACATGACAAAGGCTTCATCACCGCTGGTGGCGATCATAGCTGCCACAACCGCTCCAAAACTAAAAATACCATGTGAAAAAAGGGCCACTGCTGTAAAAGCCCCCAGGCAACCGGGTAACGCTCCCAGTATGGCGGCGGTCAGATATTGTTTCCAACGGTTTTCTTTTAAGGATTCCTGCCATAAGCCTTTGGTCTGGACATTGATATACTCAATGATCAGCATCATGACAAACACAAAACTGGTGATCATAATGGCGTGGTTCAGAGTCTTTAGGATCATAGTCATTAACCCTTTCGCCTGGTGTTGATTAGTCTGGCCGGTATAATATAATAATCCCCTTCGTAATATTCTTTGACAAATATGCCTTTTGATAATAATTCATCAACAGTTTCGTCAAAATTTCTGGCAATTCCCTGAGCTTGCGACAATCGCAGGGGATGCCTGGCCGCAATATTACTGATAGCTTCAGCAAGATTGTCATAATCACCGGCGCTGAAATTTCCCGATTCGGTAAAATTTAAAGTCGTGACATTGCTAATTAACTTTTGGGCATAAAGAAAAATTTCAGCATCGGGTTTTTCCACTTTTATCTGTGGCGGCCGGGTCGGGATCATTACAAAACTTTTTTCCGGCTGAATAGCGGTAATAATATTGCTGATTTTGTTGATTTCTTCCACCGTGTCATTGTAATCCTTTACCAGCATGTGTTCAGTCCAGATTTTTGTGTTGGTATTTTTACTGAAATCGATCAGGCCATCAATGATCGTAAAAAAATCCAGGTCTTTGTGCGGCCGGTTGATCTTTTTAAAGGTTTCCGCGCAACCGGCATCAATGGACGGTAAAATCAGGTCTGCCTCCACCAGAGCATCAGCCACTGCCGGTTGATAGATCAGTGAACTATTGGTGATAACCGCTGTCGGTATGTGAAATTCCTCTTTACATTTACGCAGCAGCCAGCCTAAATCAGAAGAGAGTGTCGGTTCGCCGTCACCGGCAAAAGTGATATAATCCGGTGACGATTTTTTGACTTCAAGGGCTATTTCCTGAAGTATTTTATCTTTGTCGTAATAACTTTTCGGTTTTACTGAATATTTATCAGTTTTTCCAATCTGACAATAGACACAGGAGTAGGAACATGCTTTGGAGGGAATGGGACTGACGCCCAAAGAGCGACCTAATCTTCTGGAAGGAACCGGCCCGTAAATATACATTTTTTACTCCGACAATTTATTTTCTCTGATTCAAAATTACAAAAAGAAGGCGACAATTGAAATTGCCACCTTCCATTGGCGAAAAGAATAATTTACTTTAGCAAGCCTGCTATAATTACAGTATCCCGTTTATTCTTTTTCCAGGTCTTCAATTCTTTTGTTAATGGCTTCCAGGCTGTTTTTCATATCGTCAGCCTGTCCTTTTAACAGTTCCAGTTCCTGTTCTCTGGAATAAGCCGGTGCTGCCGGATAATAGGGTTGAGGATAGTTGGCTCTCCAGGCGTAGCCGCGACCACGCCCCATGCCACGTCCGGATCCCATTCCACGTCCGAAACCGGCACCACCCCGTGGTGTTCCTTTTACAAATCCCGGGCTGTCATAACCGGCGCAATATCCTAACCCTCTTCCTGTCATAGCTCCGAACCCTTCCGGGCCTCTTCTGTCACCTCTTGGCATAATTCATTCTCCTTATATTAATTATTTCTATTTCTTCTACCACCCTGACCTCTGCCTGAGCTGCGGTCATTGGTGTGTTGTCGGCGCGGACGGCCAATATTCCGGCCGGATTCATTTCCGGCGGATTTTCCTAATCCGCGTCCGGTTTTCGGCCCTTTTCCTTCCGGGCCTGTTTGATCACCTTTTGGCATAATGCTTCTCCTTCTGTTCTCATTAGCTAAATCTTCAAAGATCTATATTGAACCATGGTTCATAATAAATATAATGAACTATGGTTCACAAGTCAAGGCCTAATTGGAAAAATTTGGTTCG
>CAYYMT010000056.1:13539-21694 GCA_964472715.1 uncultured bacterium
AAATATAATGAACTATGGTTCACAAGTCAAGGCCTAATTGGAAAAATTTGGTTCGCTTTATTCACTTTTTATTCCTTGTAGAATGACTTTAATTTCTTTTTCTTTACAGATTGATTCTTTATTATTAAGATGATCGTTATTAGCAAGTATAGCATCACTTATTTGCTGCACATAAAGGATTTTTAGTATGAGTAATTTTAAAAAAAACACGATCAGTTTCGGACGGCTTATTTTTGTTTTATTATTGTTGTATTGTCCAGCATTGTTATCGGCTGATAAAATTCCCGGCTACATCATTGATGCAAAGACCGGAAAACCGGTCAATAATATCAATATAATGATTCGGGATACCGAATTTGGCACAACCACCAATGAGCGGGGATATTTTGAGTTGAATGTTACCGGTTTTAAAGAAAATCATGATATAATCTTTTCCCATGTGGGATATGAAAAACTGGTCATCTCCATAGGAAAATGTAAAGATATGGAAACTATTCTGATGATACCCTCAGATATCAAGTTTGACAAAATACAAATTGAAGGAAAAGCAAAATCAGAATATAGCCAGACAATTAATAACGAAATTACGATTCTCAGCGAAAAGGAATTCAATTCCGGCGGCTATCTGGATGCAGCCGATTTGATCGTAACAAAAAATAGTGTGATGATCGATGAAACCCTAAGCGGGCGAAAGACCATTTCGGTTCGCGGCGCTAATCCTGAAGAAACGCTGATCCTTTATGATGGTATTAAAATCAACAGTAGTTTTAATAATATTTTTGACCTTTCCCTGTTAAACCCGGCGACTTTGTCCCAGATTGATATCATTAAAGGGGGGAATCTGGCAACCTTCGACGGTATCGGATCAGCCGCGGTGATCAATTTTATTCCGAAACTGGAGCAGGATTATTTACTGCGTTTTCAACAGCGGTTTGGCTCTTACAATTCCGGTGACTGGGGGGCAAATTTTTATAAAAAACTATGGAATTTTAAGATTTTCGCGTCAATGACAGAAGGCGCTTCCAGTCTTTACTATGCCGGCACCGATACTGTTGAAGAAACAATTGACCGCACAAATTCAAACGTCACCATCAATACAAAATACGATTTCAATCTCCTGGGGTCGGAAAATTATTTGAAAGGAAATTATATTAAATCAGGGCGGAATTATTATAATGAAGCCTACAGGGATACCATTGAAAAAAAACAGGACCTGATAACTGTCAAATATGGTGGTAATTTTCATGAAAAAGGCGAGGTGATTATAGCCTATTCGTCAAATCTGGAAACAGAAGACCACTGGTTTGGTTTGACAGGATTTCAGAATGTGGAGAATGACAACAATCTTTATCAATTCGAGTATATATTACCGATAAAATCAGCCGAGGTTTTTGCCGGGTTTAAGCGAGATGAGATCCGCTCTGAACTGGACGAGTTCTTTAGTTTTATCAATAATAAGACAGCGGAATTAACCCGTGCGAGCAATGACCTTTCCGCCGGATTCAGGATCAATAATGAGGACCGCAATCCGCTGTTTGACATGAAAAGCATCGGCGTCAATTATTCTTACAAAATGATCCGTGATGAGGGCGATTCCAGTTTCGCCATCAATGATCAGTTTGAGCATAATAAAAGTTCATACATGATATCAACGCTTTTCGGTGGAGAAACAGAACATTTTTATTTCAGTACCCATGTCAATTACAGTAATGATTTTCGCCTGCCGACTCCTTATCAGATGCTCCTGTCGCAGCATTACCAGAGCGATATAAATACAGACCGGCCAATGCTGCTGGAGAACAAGAGGAACACCGAGATTGGCGTCGAAGTTCATGGCAAGAGTACCCGGTTTAACTGGCTTTTTTCGGGAATCTTTTTTAGCAATCGTTACAGTAATAAATACCGGGAAATACAACTCAGCCGCAGCCCGATTGTTTTTCTGGACAATTATAAAGATGCGGAAATTTCCGGAATAGAGGGGCGCTTGCAGGCCGGGGTTTTTGAAAACCTGGTCCAATTAGGAGCCAATTACAACCACAACCTGATCGATGATAAAAGCGCTTTTCCTTTTAAACTGACATCGAAATTTTCCGGCGATCTGTCTCTGAACCGGAAATATTTATCCACTCGCATTGTCTGGTTTAATGAATCCCAGCGCACGGGAATCATTTACTATCCAGAGGAAGGATTGAAAGAAATCCAACTGGATGAATTTGCAAATCTGGATGTGCATGTCAGAGGGAATATTGACATCTGGCGAACCAATTTATTTTGTGCCTTTAGCGCCAGAAATTTACTGGGAGGGGAATTGATCAAAGAGGGAATTGCCATTCGCGACCGGCGATTTTATTTAACTGTCGGAATTGAGGTGAAATAATGGATCATAAACATATACTTATTATTGCGGTCTCCATTTTTTTCTTAAATTGCACGGAAAATCCTTTCAGCAGCAAGAAAGATAATCAAATAGAAAAGGAAAAAATATCAGGAGAAGTTTTGCTGGAAGACGGCAGATCTCCTGAGGGTATTTTTATTTGGGTGGAAGAATTTGATATCAACACATATACTGATTCACTGGGAAAATTCTCAATGATTTTACCCCTGGCGGAAAACCAGGCCGGCGGAAGCGGCTTTGACGGTCTATTCAATATTTTCTTTTTTATGGGGAATTATGCCATTGATTCTGTAAAGATGGAAATGACAGAAGGAAAACTGACAAAGGATCAAACATATTTTGATAACAAAGGAAAATTAAGAGAGTTGGTAAAATTACATCCCTATTTGCATTTCGAAACAAAAGAGGTTCTGCACGCAGAGATTGATCATGGCGTTCATATCATTGATTTTGATACCCTGGCCGAGATCACATCAATAATAGATGTTGCTTTTGAAGTATTTGACGAAACACGGACAGTATCTTCATTGCGGGAAGATATTGAAGGACCGGGCGCCAGTTTTTTTCGTACCGGCATGATATTCGAGCCGATTGATCCGGAAGATGAGTTTGTGTTTATTGAAAGTTCCAAGGCAGAAGAGCAATTTGAAGCAATGCTGAAGCATACTGATCCGGTTTGGACATTTCAACTGGATTTGTTCCGGGCAGATTTTTCCGATGCGGAATATTGGGTCTATCCTTATCTGAAAGTATGGCAACCGGAAGTACCGGAAGCCATGTATGATGCACTGGGCCGGGAAAAAATGGTATTTGGACCGGATTATCTGGATTTTCCCATCAGACGAACTCCTTTGAAAGTACGGTTCGAGCGAGAGGATTAACCGGTTGACCCAAAACCGCCATTGCGGGTGGATTCTACAAAATCATCGTCTGTTACAAGGTATTTATGAAAAATTCCCTGGGCAAAGGCTTCGCCCTGTTTGACAGCGAAATCTCTGTTACCTTCATTTTGCAGAGCGATGAAAATGTGGCCCTCATTTTTTGGATTGTCATAGTAATCTGAATCAACAACACCCACCTGGTTTTTCAGCCGAATGTTATATTTGAATCCGTGGCCGCTGCGAACGCGGATGGAAAACCATTCATCAGGCAGCATGTAGCATTTGATCCCCGTTGGAATGGCAGCCATTTCGCCGGGTTTTAACAAAATATCTTTGATTGCAAATATATCATAACCGGCCGAATGTTTGGTCGCCCGCTGCGGGAGTTTCACTGATTGATACAACTCTTTTTCTTTAATATCTTGTTCAAATTGTTGAATGGATATTTTTTCAAATCCTCTGTTTCGCGTCATTTTTTTCCTTAAAAATTATTGCTGTTTAACCTGGCTGGCGTCCACGATTTTATAAACCTTATCGGACCGGCGCAGCTTGGTTTTGCTTTTGACTGAGCAGGGAATTCCCTGGTTTGTGGTTTCTATGGATTGATCGTCCTCACGAATTTCCTTCACGTCAAAATATTCCACGCCGGTGGTGGGCCCGGTGACCAGTAGTTTGTCGCCCACAGAAAACTGGTTGGCGTCCGGTGATATTTCCGCTACTTTGATTTTGGTGAAGTAATTGGTGACCCGTCCGATATAGACTTTTCGTTGAGTCGCTTGTGAACCGTATTTGTGGCTCCATTCACCCAGCTGCTGGCCCAGATAGTAGCCATTCCAAAAGCCGCGATTGAATACGGATTTCAGCCTGGATTGCCACGCCTCAATTTTAGCCGCTGTATAGTCATCATTGAACCAGGCATCCACAGCTTCAGCATAGCATTCACTAACGGTTCTTACATATTCCGGTGAGCGTGCCCGTCCTTCGATTTTCAGTACCCGGACACCGGCATCTAGAATTTTATTGAGAAAATGGATGGTCCAAAGGTCTTTGGGGGACATCAGGTATTCATTGTCCACTTCGATTTGATTACCGGTTTCATTATCTGTCAAGGTGTAGGAGCGGCGACACACTTGCAAACATGCGCCGCGATTGGCAGAGGCATTCATGGCGTGCAAACTCATATAGCATTTTCCTGAAACTGCCATACAAAGAGCGCCATGAGCAAAGATTTCAATCTGAATCAACTCGCCTTTGGGCCCGGTAATGTTTTGTTGGCGGATTGCTTTGGTGATTTCCGCTACCTGTTCGATTGTCAATTCGCGGGCTGTGACCATAACATCGGCAAATTGCGCGTAGAATTTGACCGCTTCGATATTGGTGATGTTAGCCTGGGTTGAGATGTGGATTTCCACACCTTTGGAAAAAGCATACTGAATGACGGAAATGTCGCTGGCGATGATGGCTGTGATACCGGCATGATGTGCAGAATCGACAATTTCATGCATCAATTTCAAGTCATTATCATAAATAATTGTATTGAGAGTCAGATAGGTTTTGATTTTATTTTTTTTGGCAATGGCAACCACTTCCCTGAGGTCTTCGGTTGTGAAATTTTTGGATGAGCGGGAACGCATATTCAATTTTTCAATGCCGAAATAGACCGAATCAGCGCCCCCCTGAATAGCAGCGCGCAAGGATTCATAGGAGCCGACCGGCGCCATAATTTCAATATTTTTGTGTTGTTTTGTCATAACATGAGTTTGTACTGATTAAAATAACAATATACAACCCTTGCGAAGGTCTTTGACTATTCGCAAGGTTTCTATCCTTTTTCGATTTCCCAAACATCGGTGCCGAAAAAATCCCAGGGCAGCCGGCCTTCATCTGAGGTTTTCGGATCGGCAGAAAAAATCTGGTTGACAAAGTAAATGATCTGTCCCTTTTGCGGCGCGATATTCTTACAGCCGTGGGCCACACCCGGTGGAATTTTCACCAGTCTTGATTTATAGTCTCCCAGCGGAATCCGCATGATCACGCCTTCGGTGGGAGACCCTTCCCGGGCATCCGCCAGCACCAATAGAATTTTGTCACAAGGCGGGACAAACCAGACATCGGTTTGTGATTTATGAAGATGAAAGGCTTTGATCGCCGCCGGCGCCATTTCGCTGTAATTAACCTGCTTGATTTCAAAACCGGGCAGAGATTCCGGAATGCCGGCGCTCAATCGGGCCAATTCCGTAAAGGAACCGCCGTCATCATTAAATCGACAGAGTTGGATAATTTCAACACCCTCTATCATTGTTTGTTTTGAATAATCCTGTAATGTGTATTGTTCTTCCGCTTTTTTGATGAGTTTCATTCCATATCCTGTTTCATGTTTTGATTAACAGGATAAATTACTTTTATTAAGTGAGAATATCAAAGGGAATGTAGAAATGAAAAAAAGTGAGAGCGGGGAACTCTCACTTTTTAAAAAGAAGGAATTGAAGAATGTAATTGTTTGTTATTGTCATTTTCGGGTGATTTCCATATTTCTGAAGACCACTTCACTGATTTTTATAAAAAAGTCGGTAGGTCCGGAATGTTCCGGAAGCACCGGCAGGGCGATATTGATATCATCTGCTGATAATATTAATTTGGTAAGGAATAATTTATAGTTCAGCGCCGGTGGATGGTCTTCCCCTAAAAGTTTTTCAATTTTTTCCAGACTTTTGTCGAAATTAGCCGCCGGATAATTTAGGCGAAGTTTTGTGATGAATACCAGTGAACTTTCGATGACTCCGGTGGTTTTGCAATCAAGGTTATGCGTGTAGGCACACAGGGCTTTTTTGATGTTTATCCCGGCTACTGCTGAGGTTGATAATAAAATTAAGAGAATAATGAGTGTAAATATTTTTTTAGACATTGTAGATCTCCTTTGGATTTCTGTTTGATGTGATTTAAGGTTCTAAGATATTTTATAATAAGATTCTGACCGGATTGGCCTGCTTGTTCTTGCATTGTTTACTCCTGTTATTTTTATAATGATACTGTAAAAGTTAAAAAGGATGTTTTCTGATCGGGATTGATAATATAAGCGGCAGAATACATTCCTCTGGATACACTGATGCCCGCATTGACAATATTAAATGAGTCATTCATTACATAGGCAAAATCGCCGGCGCCCAAAAAGAGGGAGGCTGATACATCTTCGTTGTCCATCAGATTGTATCCGAGTTCGATATATTTTGAATTATCAGTATCAGCGCCGATAACATTTACAGCGGCCAGGAGGCTGAATTTACTAAGTGATAATCCCAGGGAAGTCTCAATGATGTGACCGCCGCTTTTGCTATAATCATCAAACATATCATCACCGGTAAAAGCCGGAAAGAAATAATCGGTCACTGTGAAAGAGAAATTGTTAAAAGAATAGGAGGCGTAAAGGTCATTCTCATTGCCGCCGGGAGCGCCGTTTAATGCCCATGACCCCCAGGCGCCAACTTCCAGGTTGCCTTTTGAATAAGCGATTGAGGGTTGGACAGCGGCGGCATTGCCGAAGTCAGTACCGCGCCAGACATAGCGACTGACCACATCAGCGCCAATAGAGAGATCGCCGGAAAAGGCCGTAGCAGTAGTTAATAACATGACTAGAATGGTTGAATAGGTTTTAATTAATTTCATTTTCATACTCCTTTATTAATGGTTTTCGCTTTTTATTAAGTCAATCGCTGTGCCATATCAATAATTATTGTATTAAGTTACTGTTTTGTATTTATTTACATCTATTGAAGTAGCGTATTTGGTTTTCAAAATTGTAGGTTTGAATATTTGGCATACAATTTTGTGAGAATTCTGCAAGTTGTGTAATACTCTCTTTGGGATTGTCTCTTTGATGAAAATGGATATACTGTATCGCAAAATTACCTAATGTGAGGATAAAATGTTTATGTTAGAGGAGCGCAGGCTTTCAGTCTGTAATATCAGTCGTTTTCCGGGAGCGCGAACTTTTGAAAATCAGGCTTAGACTGATCAGGCCGCAATAAAATTTATTCAAAAATGTATTATGATTTTTTGGAATGACAATATTGTTGGTAAATTGCCTATGAATCCTAATGGAATTTTATTGGTTTTTATTAGATTTAATAACTGTTTAAATTTACATTTACTTATTATGTATTGGTTAAACGGAGCGTGTTATGAGAACAGAAAAGAGATATTATTTTAAATTCTTCCTCCTTACTGTAGGTCTACTTCTTTTCATTTCCTGCAAAAATTGGCAGTATGATGTGGTAAAAGAGGGTATTCATTTCAAAAAAATCCGTCAGAATGCCAGTGGCGGGTATACCGGATATATGACTGAAAACCATCAAATTCACGGCTTCCCCTGCGAAAAAGGCTGGATTCATTTCAAAGACGATGGTTCACTAGAATCCTTTCAACTCAGTGAAGAGTTTTGGTTCAACGGCACGCTGCTGCCGGCAAATACCTGGATTCATTATTGGACGCCTGAAAGCATCGGTGGTTATGTTTGTGCTTTTCCCTATGATTATAAAGTACAGGGATATTTATGTGGCGGTTCCGGCGGTTACAAAGGCACGCATACCGGCTTTTACGACAGTGGAAAATTACGTAGCTTTTATCCCCCTGATAATGTTGTTGTAGATAGTGTTCCCTGTGAAGCAAGTTTGCTGGTAAATGTCCAACTGTATGAGAACGGTAGCATAAAAAGATGCAAACTGGCCGCAGATTATGAACACAATGGAAAAATCTATAAAAAAGGATCGACAATAATATTTGGCAAGAAGGGGAACGTGAAATAAAATCTGCTTGTTTTTAAGTCCCCTTTTTCTTATTATTCCTGTTGCAAAATTTTTTATAGAGGGGACTTTTCATGAGA
>CAYYMT010000056.1:21794-23130 GCA_964472715.1 uncultured bacterium
CTTTTTCTTATTATTCCTGTTGCAAAATTTTTTATAGAGGGGACTTTTCATGAGAAAATTATTCGTAATTATAGCAGTTGCACTATTTAGCCTGTTTTCCTGTACTCAGCAAAAATTATCAAAAGCTGAAATAATTCATCAAAAAGCTTTAACTGTCGATACCCATTGTGACACGCCAATGCGGTTCATGCGGGGAAATTTTGATCCCGGTGTACGCCATGATCCTTACAAAACCGGCAGCAAAGTCGACTTCGTCAGGATGA
This sequence comes from uncultured bacterium, assembly GCA_964472715.1. Classification (GTDB taxonomy): domain Bacteria; phylum Fidelibacterota; class UBA2242; order UBA2242; family JAFGTP01; genus JAFGTP01. The sequence goes on from CAYYMT010000056.1 coordinate 22,058, forward strand.
AAGAGGGCGGGCTGGACGCAATGTTTTTTGCGGCATTTTTGGGGCAGGGCAAGCGTGATGAATATTCTCTGGAACAGGCAGTGATCAAAGCCCATGATATTATTGATTCTATCTATGCGGTAGTCGAACGAAATCAGGATCTGGCGGAAATCGCGACAACGCCGGAGGATGCCTACCGGTTGGAGAAAGCCGGCAAACGGGCTGTTTACATCGGTATTGAAAATGGCTATGGATTGGGATATGATATTGATCTGGTCAATGAATATTATAATATGGGTGTCCGCTATATCACCCTCTGCCATACCCAGAATAATGATATTTGCGATTCATCAACAGATAGTGTGGAACACGGCGGCTTATCGGAATTTGGTGAACAGGTGGTGAAACGGATGAATGATGTCGGTATGATGATCGATGTGTCCCATATATCCGATGACGCTTTTTATGATGTCGTGGAATTGTCAAGCGATCCGGTAATTGCCTCTCATTCCTGTGCCAGAGCAATCGCAGACAATCCTAGAAATATGACCGATGATATGCTGCTGAAACTCAAAGAAAATGGCGGTGTTATCCAAATGTGCATCCTCTCACAATATGTGAAAGATGATTTGCAGGCCAGTGCTGCGCATGATTCTGCAAAAGCGGCCTGGCGGGAAAAATATCCCGACTACAGCAATCTTCCTAAAGAAGAAAAGGATATTGCCAGAAACGAATGGTATGCTTTTAATCGGCAATTTCCCGGCCCCATGGCAACGGTTTCCGATGCTGTGGACCACATTGATCACATTGTGGATCTGATCGGCATTGATTATGTGGGAATTGGGACTGATTTCGATGGCGGTGGTGGTCTCAAGGATTGTTACGATGTTAGCGAAATGGGCAATATTACCCAAGAACTGGTCAAGCGCGGTTACTCAAAAGAAGATATTATTAAGATCTGGGGTGGTAATTTTATGCGGGTTTTCCGCGAAGTGGAAGAGTAATGACCTTGTAGCGCAAGCATTTGAAAATCCGGCCTTTGACGGACCTGCTTGCGTAATGTCGTCCTGTAGGTATGCTTGTGGTTTTTAGGG
>CAYYMT010000057.1:0-22491 GCA_964472715.1 uncultured bacterium
CCCGACATCAAATTGCGGATTGGAAATCCGCGCTCCAGCATTTCTAATCTTTATGTATCTGAGGAGATAAGGTAAATATCAATGGAATATGATTTTCTAATACAAATTCTCAAAGGTCTTCACATAGACCACTTCGCAGGCGTGATTGCCGGTGTCATTGCGGGAAAGTGAACTCTGCCATGACCAGTTGGGCGCGACAACCCGCACCAGGTAACCGGTGAATTTTACAATATCACCCTCATCGGCTCTCAATACTTTTTTCCGAACAGCCTTGTTCGCTGGAATAATATGCATATTGGCACTGGAAATTTCGATTTCCCGTCGGGGAATGGGAAAGGTTTTGGTTTTCCAGTAATACCAGCGGCCATGCTGGGATATTTTTATGGCCTTGACCACTCGTCGATCGGACATTGCGCCCCAGCCCATAGCAAAATCCACCGGTGAAATTTTTGATTCCTTCCCCCAGAAATACCGTTTCCTGCCAAGGATTTTTCCGGTAATCGAAAAGTTCGCCAGGGGAATGTAAGTGTATTTATCCCGGGTAATGGGCATGGCCAGATTTTCTTTGGTCTGAACAGGCGGGTTCGGGGCGAGCATACCGGGCGGTAACTTGGGATCAAAGAGATAGGGTTTAACAAACAAAAAAGCAAAGATGATAATAATGGTTCCTAAAACTCCAATAATGATCTTTTGGATTTTATTATCATCTTCGTGGTACATTGGTACGCTCCTATTTTATAATTACAGCGGTTCCGTAGGCCAGCAATTCCGCCGCTCCCTGCATGACCGGCGCGGTTACAAAACGGACCGTCACAATGGCATTGGCGCCTTTGGCTTCGGCTTCCGCTACCATGCGATCGATAGCTTGTTCTCTTGCTTCCGCCAGCATCTTGGTGTATTCACTGATTTCACCGCCAACGATCTGACGTAATCCGGCTAAAATATCTTTACCAATATGGCGGGCGCGGATGGTGTTGCCGCGGACAAGGCCGAGGGTTTGAATTATTTCTTTATCTTCAAAAACATCCTGTGTTGTGATCAGCATTTTTTTATCTCCTATTTATCGACATTTTTTGAATAGTAATCATCTTCTTTGCTTTCCAGCCGTTCTTTGAGAACTTTGATGAACAGCAGCCCAAACCCGACGATAATAATTAATCCAATCAGGCCATAGGGCATTGCTACGATCAAACCGGTGAAAATGGCGACAAACCACATCACCGCGATTATTCCCAATAACACATATCCTGCTTTTTCCATTATTTTTTCCTCCTAATATTAAGCATAAATTATTCCTTATTTGGTGATTTACAAATAAAAAATGCATATATGAGATTAAGCTGTGAATCATTATATTTACAAAAAGTGAGGCGGGCATGAGTATTCTGGTCAAAAACGTTTTGGTTGATAATGAGATTAAAGACATCGCAATTACGAACAATAAAATCACAAAAATCCAAAAAGATATAGCAGAAAATTATGACAGAATAATTGACGGCACCGATAAGCTGGCCCTGCCGGGATTCTATAACACTCACACTCATGCCGGTATGACATTGATGCGAGGCTATTCCGATGACCTGCCGGTGATGCAGTGGCTCCGGGAAAAGATCTGGCCCCTGGAAGGCAAACTGACTGAAGAAGATGTTTATATCGGCACCAAACTGGCCTGCCTGGAAATGATCAAAACCGGCACCGTCTTTTTTAATGATATGTACTGGTATTTCGACGGTATGCTCAGGGCGGTCGAGGAAATGGGGCTGCGAGGGGCCGTCAACAGCCTGATCATTGATCTTAACAAAACGGAAAATTTTAAGAAGCAACAGGATATTATTCACAGAGAGTATGAAAAATCCCGGAATGCCAGTTCCAGAATTCAATATGTTATCGGCGCTCATTCTGTTTACACTGTTTCCGAACGTACGTTAAAATATTGCGCGGAATTTGCTGAAAAGCACGGGCTGATCCTCCACATCCATGTTTCGGAATCAGAACAGGAAGTACAGGACTGCCTGAAATTGCATCACATGCGCCCGGTGGAATATCTGGACAAAATCGGTTTTTTGGGGCCCAATGTCATTGCTGCTCATTGTATCTGGCTCAATGATAAAGAACGATCAATTTTGAAAACCACCCAAACCACCATTGCCCATATTCCCACCTCCAATATGAAATTGAGTTCCGGCGTGTTTCCCTACAAGGAATTCACCGATTATACCCATAAGATCACACTGGGTACCGATGGTTGCGCGTCCAATAATAATCTGGATATGGGAGAAGAAATGAAATTCGCCTCATGCAAAGCCAAACTGGACAGCATGGACCCAACCCTGATGAATGCCGAAGAAAGTCTGCAAATAGCTACGGAAAACGGGGCCCGGGCTTTCGGATTGAATGCCGGGAAGTTAGCGGAAGGGAAACTGGCGGACCTGGTGCTGGTGGATTTGAAAAATCATTTGATGGTGCCCGCTCACAATCATATCTCAAATTATGTCTATTCCGCAAACAGTTCCGTCATCGACACCACTATCTGTGACGGTAAAGTCCTGATGGAAAAGGGTAAAGTCCCCGGTGAGGAAGAAATTATCGAACATGCGCTGGAAAAAACTAAAATTTTGATCCACAAATAATTTGATAAAATGATAATAAAGATTAATTTCTCTTATTATAGATAATAATTGATTTATTACGGATTTCTTATTCAAATCATTGATTAATATAAAAATATAACCGAAGGAGATTGACCATGAGAAGAGTAGTAATGAGCATTTTTGTTTTATTTCTGGCTGCGAATGCTTTCGGCCAGAATTATCAGATTCAGGATTTTAGGCCTGATTCCCTGACCACCTGGCAATTGCGTGGCTATGGTACATTTTCAACGGCCCAACGAAAGCAAGAGAATAGTTATAATGAGGATGAGTTTGATAAAGAGTTCGATCTGCAGATACGGCCGCAATTGTCTTACGATTATATCAAATTGCGACGGTATTTTGAAACACGCTATAATATTTCCGCTTATCTGCGCTATTCAACCGCCAATGATGACGAAAGTTCTGAGTTTGAACGGGATACGAAAATTCGAAGTTATCGGGTTGCCGGTGATTTTAATCATACCAGGTATCTGGATGATAAAATCGGAATTATCGGTGATGTTTCGGCTTCTTTGAATTATGACAAGCTGGCACAGGAAACTCAAAATAAAGTTAATCCGGTCCGCCATTTTACCGAAAGCACCCAATCTTACCCACACCTTTCCTTTTCTTTTCAGCCGGGCGTCTCTTACGGACGTATTTATGATGGCCGGTACAGCGCGAAAGCCATGGAGATACTGGACGAATTGCGCAAAGCCGGTGAACTTAACCGTGAGCTGACAAAAGATGAGTATCTTAAATTCTCACAAATGGTGCTTGAAGAAATGGCTGAATACCATTACGATAACCGGATCAAAAAAATTGAGGCCCTGGAGCGTATATTAGGATTTTTGCAGGACAAAGGAGTGATTGCCGATAATAAAGTCAATCCTGTTTTGATTGCAGAGGATATTTATTCCTATAATCTGATGGGGGATTTTATTGAACGACGTTTTGGGTATCGCTTTTATGGCAAGGTGCTGGCGACATATTCTAAAGCTGGTGGCGAGCGCACACAATTTAATAAATCATTCGACACAGATACGGGTACGGAAACCATAACGGATGATCGAAAATACGACTATGATGGGAAGGATATGGAATATGGTTTGACAGCGGGTATCAACTATGGCAATATCTTTAATTGGAATTTCTTCTACAACCTTGATTTTAATATCACTTATGATAATGCCAATCGTGTTGACGAAACAACAATTCATGACAAACTGACCGGAATCAAAGATGATATGAAAGATGAGGCTGATTACACTTATTTTGAATCCCTTTTGCAGGCGGATATCTATTATCAGTTTGACAGCCGCTCTTATTTTAAGTTAGCTAACAGGATTTATTATACGAAGTACGGTTTTGAAAATAAAGATGTTGAAGAAGAGCGGGCATCGGAATCCTATGGCATTGATATAGATCCCCATTACGTCTATTTTATCACACCAAAATTTGTTCTGGATGCAAATGTTTTCTTAGATTACAGCAAGCACTGGGATCGAAGAGACATGGGAAGTGTCGATAAAAGTGGTAGATTACGATTCCGGCTGGGCGTGGGACTTGATTTGAATTATTATTTTTAGCCCCGGGCTTGAAATAGATAAAGAAATTTTCCCGGCCTTTCTTCATAATGAGTGGCCGGGATTAACCTGAATAATGCAGGTTAAAATAAAAGCGCTTTCAGAATCGCCATTAATCCTGAGATTCCCGACAAAGCCAAAACATAGGGGCGAATGGCTTGCTTATCTAACTTTTTGGTCATGTGGCGGGAGACATAGACGCCGAGGAAAACACCGGGAATCAATGACAGGCCAAGTAGTAATTGCCGCAAGCCGTATTCACCCATTAACATGAGGGAAAGAACGGAAAAAACAACCCCAATCATAAAGAAATTGGCCATTGTTGCACGGAATTTTGGTCCCCGTTCATGTTGAAAAAGCAGGGCTGCCGGCGGGCCGCCGATGGAAACGGTGGTCCCCATAAATCCTGATAAAAATCCGGCCCCGATCATATTATGAATATTGACTTTTACATGTAATCCCGAAGCAGAAAGGATAACCGCTAAAATCACCAAAACACCGAACAACACCGTGAATTTTTGGACTGAAATGTAGGCAACGATGGCAGCGCCCACAAGATTGCCGATTATCCGTCCTGCAACCATCCATTTTATTTTTCTCAAATCGGTTGACCGGCGTTCACGATAACTCACCAGTGCGGCAGTGAAGAAGGCGGCTGTTATAACCGGGGCGGGAACATATTCGATATTGACCAGCATGAGCAGGGGCGCTGATACGAGAGCAAATCCAAAACCAATACTGCCTTGTGTAAAAGCTCCCAGGCTGACAATGCAAATTCCTAGTACAACCTCAATTGCTGATATATCAATCATCTATGTGCTTCCTCTTTTTTATACTGTAAAATCCGTTTTTTTATTATAATAGGCATTGACGCGTTTTGAGCGTTCAAAATAGGTTCGCCAAATTGCCGTCCAGAGCATGGTCTGTACTGCGGCGGCGAATGAGATGGTATTGATCTGTGCCCATTCCCGTTCGTAAACGAAGAGCGTGACCATGGTGAAATAAACAAAATGGAGTCCGGCCACAATAAAAATATTGAACAAATATTGTTTGATCTTTTCCGGCACGTCAGGGGTGGGATTTTGAATAATTTTCAGGATCGAATAAAGCATGAAAACCACAAAGCCAAACTGGGCTAATTCTCCCATTGTTAATAATTTATCCTGGTCGCTAAATAAAGATTCAAACAAGGTTACGCCGGTAAATACGGAAAACAACAAGTTCAGCATGATTAAAATCTGAAAAAATCTGAGCCAGCCGGCAAATTCATTTAATGGTCTTGGCATTCTTCTCCTTTTAAATTGTAGAGGTCGGTTTGTCTGTCCCTGAACAGATCATTCCTGTTGGTAATTTTTTTATTTTTCGCCAGGGCCGTATCGAGTTCCATTACCAGAACATTCTCTTCATCGGTTTTTAATTGGCCCATTTGTGTTCCTTTGAAATCCGTTATCTGGCTCATGCCTGTAAAGGTCAGTTTTTCGCCATAACGGTTTTCAGCGCCGATCCGGTTGGCCGTTGCCGTGAAGACATGATTTTCGATACTCCGGGTAATCATGGCGGCCTGGCAATAGGGCAGGACGAGGTTGGCTGAATGCACCAACAATTCCGCTCCTTTCAGAGCAAGGGTCCGGGATATTTCCGGAAAAATCCAGTCAAAACAGATCATGGCTCCGATTTTTGCGCCCATAATCGCATAGACCCGGGGCGGTTCGTTGCCACTATCGAAAACATCCTTCTCTTTGTAAAACAGGTGGATCTTACGATAAATACCTTTGAATTCTCCCTTTTCAAAAATGGCGGCGCTATTATATAGTTTTTCACCAACTTTTTCCGCCACGCCGATGACAACAGCGTTTTGCTGCTCTTTTGTCAAGGCCATCATTGCTTCGCTGGTTTGTCCATCGGGAAATTCCTCAGCCAGACTTTGTAATTCCCTTCTGGATTTAAATTGATAACCGGTGGTACACAGCTCCGGCAACACCCACAAATCCACTTTTTTAAAACCATTTAGTTTATTAAGGATTGTATCCAGATTTCTTTTTATATTTCCCCATTCCGGATTGAATTGGTAAAGCCCCAGTTGCAACATTTTCTCCTTATATGAAATTATAAATGAGGTTTAATATAAAGAAAAGATATAGTAACAAAAACAGTATTCCTTCCATTTTTGCAATTTTCCCCCTGATCAAGACGATCAAACCCAGCAAAACAGTGACTCCCAGCATAAACCAGTTGTCAAAGGTGATCACAGAGGGGGATATTCTCATTGGTCTGATCAGCGGAACAATGCCGAGCACAAAGGCAATATTGAACAGATTGCTGCCGATGACATTGCCAATGGAAATTTCATGTTCATGCCGTATCGCAGCCACGACGCTGGTAAAGAGCTCCGGCAGCGAGGTTCCAATAGCCACCACAGTCAGCCCGATGATCAGATTGGAAACGCCGAGTATCTGTGCCAGGTCAACAGCGCCTTTGACGGTCAGGTTACCGCCAATTATCAGACCGCCGATTCCAATCAAGGACAAAAGGGAATTTTTTAATAACCGTCCTTCCACAGTGACCGGAAGTTCCGACCGGCTGATGGTTTTGTCACGGCGATTCAGTAACTGATAGGTCATATACCCCAGGAATAAAAGTAAAAGGATCAGGGAGTCCTTACCGGTTAACAGGCCGTCAAAACAAAAAATATTAAAAAGAACAGTAATAATTATCAGGAAAGGCATATCAATATAAATTGTGCTTTTACGCGCGTTCACAGGATTTAGTATGCTGCTCAGTCCCAGCACGAGTAAAATATTGGCCAGATTACTGCCCACAATATTACCCACACTGACACTATCATTCTCTGTCAGTGAGGCATGGAGGGAGACGACGAATTCCGGCATGGATGTTCCCAGAGCAACAACAGTCAGGCCCACCACTATTTTTTTCATTCCAAAAGAAAAAGCAATAGAGGAACTTCCCTTCACCAGCCATTCGGCGCCATAATATAACAGTACCAACCCAACCAACAGATAAATTATAAACATAAAATCCTTAATTATTTATAAGGCTAAACTTAACAGTTCTTTGTGTTTTTTTAAAAAGATAATTATTTCAGAAAAATCATTTTTCCTGTTTGTGAGAATGAGGTTGTATTATTTTTTGCTATCATTTGGTAAAGATACATGCCGCTGGGGACAATTTGGCCTCCTGCATCAGTGGCGTCCCAAACCACCTGGTAATAATCGGGAGTTTTTAACTGATGAACCAGGGTTTTAATGGACTTCCCCTGCAGGTCAAAGATGTTGATCACCACATCACTTTTCTCCGGAACCTGATAATTGATGGTGGTAGAAGGATTGAAGGGATTGGGACTGTTTTGGGATAGGGCGAATTGCTTCGGCAGGAGGGATTTGTTGTTATCTGTTGCATTGGGACTTGTTGTGAAAAAGTCTATTACCCGCGCCATCATTTCATTGCGGTCAGGGGCATGGTAGACCGATTCAAGCGGGAATCCCAAATACACCACTTTACCGGTTTTTTCGCTGGTCCCAAATGTGCCTGAATAGGCGATGCCGGCTATTTTATGATTGCTGACGTTGTCATATTGCAGCACACTTTTACCGCCATTTAACGGATTCAGGGCATCGGCCCACCTGATATTCATGGTTCCATGTGACCCGTCATCAAATCCGATGTTTTCCATACCGGCGAAAAGGCCATCATCCAGCCCGGAAACATGATAGTGACGGCCGGATTCGTCACCGGGGGCATCGGCCGAATATTTCGCTTTCAGATAATTGTGAATAAACTGTTTGTCGGAGGCCGATCCTTTGGTGTCCAAATCCCAGGCGATTTCCGAACCTGATACGAATAATTTTCCGCCATTTTCCAGGAATTCCCTTACCAGGGCCTGTTCGGAATCAGAAAATGTCTCATCGGCAGTGGATTCGTCTCCCAGGATGTAATCTACGATTTCGTATTCTGTAAGATCAAAAAGGCCGTTAGTGACGGCTTCATTTGTGGCCGATTCAAAAGTGATTCCGGTTTGCCGGGTAGCAATGCCATGGTGGAGTACAAAGTTGTAAGAATTGCCGTCAGAAGGGCGGTCAAAACCATTGACGATCAGCAGTTTTGAACCGGCAGTATCATTGGGAACCACCGCCAGAATTTCAGAAAAATCCGACAGGCCCGCTTCATTTTCCGCCCGCAGTTTGATGTAAAAAATATCATCAGGTGTCAAATTCTCAATTAGATATTCAGTGCCGGAAAACGCGGCATAATGGTCGAAACTCACCCCATACTTACTGGTATAAAGATGATGAACATCAGCTTCCGGTTTGACGAGGATTTTTACGGCGTTGTTATCCAGTGATTTTATTCCGAAGGATTCAGGCTTTTCCGGAAAGTTATCGTCGGAAATATAGGTCGGCTGAACCATGATCCCGCTCTCATCACTGACCAACTTGTAAAGAACCGGATCACGCAGAATTTGTTGAATTGTTGTTGGTTCTCCGTCAACCAAAACTTCGGATTTGAGCAGCCGAATGCCGTGACTGTAATCCACATAGTAATCAAAATGTCCGTTGTAAAGTGGTTGAATTGGATCGCCATCCAGTGTATGCCAGCCATAGATCACCACGTGATGGTCACGATTTGGGTCAGTGATTTTATTACTGATAATGACATCCTTTTTAATGCCGCCGACTAATTGACCCAATACGCCACCGGCTTCGTCGAATTGTTGATTAATAGCAGTGTTATGTTCAATGAATTTTTCTACTTTTTCATTGTTGTTACCCACCGGATAATAGGTTACCGGCGCCAGTTTGATTTCAGCATGGATATAAATGTCATCTACCAGTTTTCTGGTTGGCATTGTGCAACCGTAAAAATCAGCGATTCGCTGGGCTGTGACCGGCCCCATTGGGATTCGGCAGAAATTGGTGTCGCACCCTATGGCTAAATAGTCGGGCATTACATCATAGACAACAGTGTGTGAGTTGCCATCATTATCATCAAAGGATTGCTCGATGGTTGTCAGTTGGCGATAAAAGCCGGGAATATTTCCGTAAAGGAATTCTTTATAAATCGCCTCTTCGCGGGCTGCAAAATCCAGATTTTTTATCGCCTGCATAAACTGGTCGCCATTCCGGAATTCCCGTGAGCGCAAAGGGATTTGAAAGTTGCTCCGCGGCAATTCCTCCGCCTGGATCAGATGATCATAAGCCCTTTCCCCGTAATAATCATAGCCATCGCTTTCAGATTCCGTACCGGTGAGCATGGTGTGAATAAACCCGTTTTTTTCCACCTGCACTGTATGTAAAATCATCCGTTCGGGATTTTTTTTCAGAAGCATGGATATCCGGCCGTTTAAAGCCCGGTGGTCGATCATATTCTCGTCTTCATTAGTGTCAAATTCAAAATAATCAGATAAATAATTTTGCATCATTTTTGACCGGTGCCAGGTACCGCCGGTGGGCGACACGATTGGTTCGCCATCATAAAGGGCGACACTGTCATTATAAGCGATAACACTCAGACAATTTTCTTCGGAACTCATCAGCCAGTCTTTAATTTTTTCACCATAATGGTCCTCATAGCCGTAATTACTGTCTAGAAAACATATTCGGTCAACATAAAGAGGAATGTCATTTACACCATCTAAAAAAGAAAAGATAAACCGGCCGCCGCCGCTATGACCGGTGAGGATAACTTTTACATCCTTCTGCCGGTAATTGGTTTTTAAATATTCCACCAGTTTTTTTGAAATGGCAGCGTGATTCGATGTTTCACTTTTCCAGGCGGGCCAGCTTTTTTGGTTAGTTTCCAAATAGACTGTTATCAAATTGACCTCTGAAAATTTCTCACGCAAAAAGCGGGTTTGCGCGCCAATGTGCTGAATATCGTAATGCCAGTCCTCGTCTGCCGATGTGATTTTTCCCACTGTTTCTTCAATGGAATTGCCATTGGGCAGGGCATACAGCGCCAGCCTGACCGGTTTTTGCGGATCATAATTATCAGGCGCATTGATGTGAATACGGATACCGGGTTCATATTTAAAGGTGACATATTGCTCCTGAAAATAAGGACTGGCTGTGAATCCCGGTAATTGTGAGTTACTCTGTCCGGTTAACATTTTTGTAAGGATCACCAGGCTGAAAAGTATAAGGGTAATTTTTTGTTTTTTCATTCTTTCTCCGGTTTTCATGCTAATTATTCATTATATTTTTTATGCGTGTCAGAGCGCTATATTTTTAAATATTCTTAAGTGTCAATTTAATTTTTTTGATGATGAAATAAAAAGGAGAATAATGGGTTTTTACAGAAATTGGTTTCTGGCCAGCCGTCCGTGGTCACTGACAATGACTTTTGTGTCAATCGCGGTGGGTTTTGCTTACGCGGCGGCGGGACATGGATTTTCCACCGGGTTGTTCCTGCTGACGCTGATAGCCGGAATATTGGTCCATCTGGCGGCGAATTTAATGAACGATTACTTTGATGTAAAAAATGGTGTGGATTTCGACTCTGTGCTGACCGCCCAATACCGGCCGCATCCTTTGGTGGAAGGCAAAATAGACTTAAAAAGTGTACTGTGGGTTTCCGTGGCAATGTTTTTGTTTGCCGCGCTGATTGGCCTTTATCTGGTCATTACCAGAGGAGTTTTGTTACTCTGGATTGGACTGGCAGGATTGTTTTTGGCGATTTCTTATACCGCTCCGCCGTTTAAGTATAAATATAAGGGATTAGGAGAAGTTGGTGTCTTACTGATCTGGGGGCCGCTCATGACTGCCGGAAGTTATTATATTCAAACCTTATGCCTGAATTGGGAGATTATTGTTATCTCTGTCCCTATCGGATTGCTGGTGTCACTTGTCCTGCTGATCAATAATGTCCGTGACCTTGCTACTGACAGCAGCCAAAGCATTAAAACGCTGCCGGTTGTTTTTTCAAAGCAAGTGGGACTGCATATTTATACCGGGATCATTATCATGGCTTATTTATGGGTAATTACAATCAGTCTGCTTGGCCCTTTAACAGTGTGGTCGCTGCTGGTCCTGCTGTCCTGCCCTTTAGCCATCAAAATGATCAGGCAAATGTATCGCGAAATTCCCAATGACGCCGATGCCGAAACCGCAAAATTGGATACTTTGTTTGGCCTTTTGTTATTAATATCAATATTTTTGAGCAATTATGTTGGATGAAAAGAGAGAATTATATCAGATCGTTTTAATGATTGGCTTTGCGGCGGTTTTATGGTTTTTTACCTTTGCTGTTGATCTGTTTAATTTTTGGCTAAAAATCAGTTTGTCTGCCGGAAGCCTGGCGATTATCTCAATACTGATTTCTGTACCTGGAAAAGAACAATACCGTTTGAATGTGAGAAATGTTGTTTACGGCCTTGTCTCGGCAGCGATTTTATATGGCATTTTTTATCTGGGGAATTTTGTTTCCGGACTATTATTTGACTTTTCAGCTCACCAGGTAGGTTCCATATATGCGAAAGGTGAGGGGACACATCCTGTTGTTATACTCTTTATTTTGCTATTTATTACCAGCCCGGGGGAGGAAATATTTTGGCGCGGATATTTGCAGCGCAAACTGATGGCTAGGTATTCTGATTTTTCAGGGTGGATATTGGGAAGCATTGTTTATGGTTTGGTGCATATCTGGTCGATGAACTTCATGCTGGTCGGCGCTGCCATGGTGGCCGGCGCTTTCTGGGGTTTTCTCTATTTGCGCTACCGCAGTCTTTCCATGCTGATCATTTCTCATGCTTTATGGACGGTTGGGGTTTTTGTGTTGTTTCCGATTGGTTAGTGTTTATTTAGTTCCTGTTTTTTTGCATTTATGTTAATGAAAGGGCAAATTGTTTGAGTAAGACTACATTTCATTAAAGAAGAGATAATTTCGGCATGAAAACTCCTCGAAATTTAAGTAGTAAGGATGCCCAAAAGTTTTTAAATATAATTGCTCAACAAATGAATATAAGCAAACAATATCTCGTTAAAATGCTTTAATAGTTACCTACCTTTTGGGACAGCCTCACGTGTAATTTTCTAACTACTCCACAATCTCTACAATTCGGCTATATCGACCACTTTTCGTTTTTGTGCGTAATTTTACCGGCGGGGCCAGTTTTGCCGGTTTTGCCCATTCCCGCCAGAATTTGCCATTGTTTTTGGAATATTCTACTGTCAGGCCGGGAAACCGGATATTGGATTTGAGCACACCGCCTTTGAGTTCTGCTCCCGGAAGAGGCACGCGATAGTTTACACCGATCACATCAGGCACCTCATTGCGAATATCGACCCATTGGTAAAAATCAAGAATGGGAAGAATGTTTTGTCCCAGGGAATTAGCAAAAACCTGCCATGCTTTATCGATGTTTTTTTCTGAGGGCATTGTCATGCTCCAGGCCCGCTCGGAGAATCCAAGGATTTTTGGAAAAGTAAAATATTCAATATACTCAGGCACCTTTTGGTTTTCAGCCCACAATTCTGTCTGCATACCAATAATATTATTGTGTTGTTTTAACGGTGTTCTGTCTTTCCAGATTTCAGGATCAATAGGATTACCCATCTGATCCATAGTAGCATTGGCAAAGACATTGAATGGCCGGTAATAGAAGGTTTTTTTGGTATCTACAAAATCGGCCCAGTAAAAACCGGGTTCTTCAGGGTCTTTATTATAAGCCATATCCAGGTAAAGATTGGTCGCATGGGCCAGGACAACCTTGTAGCCTTTGTTAGCCAATTTGTATCCGTAATCTTCATTCCCCCAGGTCCAGACATTGTTCCAGTCCATGGGAATGAAGCCATCCAGTTTCATGGAAGAGTCCGCATTGTGGAAAAGATCAGACCACCCCATCATGTCAGCGTCAACGGAATTGATAATCTTTTGCCAGCGATTGGAAAAATAGGCGACCAGTTCTTTATCTGTCAAGTCCTTTGTTTCCGGGTTACTTTTTACAGCCGGCGATCCCTGCCACCAGACATTATTTTTCAGTGAGGGCAATTCATCGCCGCCACCATGAATGGCTGTTAATTCCGCTTCCGCCACAGCATTATACCGGTCCTTGATGGAATTGACAACAGTTTCCAGAAAATTATAGGTGGATTTCAGTGCCGGATTGACAAAATTATCCGTATAATTTTGGACTGTGGTATGATCGGAAGTGTCTGCCGGATCGATCAACCGGTATTGGGTGGCTTTTTCCGGATCACTTCGCCGGTATTTCCGGTAACGGTATTCCATGGATTGCACAGCAGCGCGGGCATGGGCCGGCATTTCGATTTCCGGAATGACATCGATGTGGCGCTCAGCCGCATAATACAAAATATCCTCAAAATCTTCGGTGGTGTAATAACCCCAGCCCTTGCCGGCGAAATTCACCAGGGATTGCTCAAAACCATTATAATCGGGTTTCTTCCCGAAGTTGGCCTCCACCTCGTCGGCGGGCTTGATAATATTATCACCTTTGTCAAAATTATTTCCGCTGCCATAGGCCATATGGAGCATATTTTCATCTTTCAGATCATGACCACGTTTGGCGCCATATTCAGTCAGTTCCGGGATTTCCGGGATTTCCAGTCGCCAGCCTTCATCATCATTGAGGTGAAAGTGGAATTTGTTGACTTTGAAAAACGCCAGCAGGTCCAGCAGTTTCAAGACGGTTTCTTTGGATTGAAAATGACGGGCCACATCCAGCATCATGCCGCGGTACTCAAAGCGGGGTTTGTCCCATATTTTTACTTGCGGCAGGTCAATCGCTGTGAGATATTCCTGTTGGGCGGCATTTTTGTAAAATTTGTAGTTAACCAGTTGCCGCAAGGTCTGTATTCCGTAAAAGACACCGGCCCGGTCTGATCCGACGATCACGATACCGCTGTCAGGCTGTGTGGAAAAAAAGTAACTTTCGGAATCGGCTTTGCCGTCTTGATCAACATCCAGATTTTCATTTATTTTGAGGTAGACCCGCACAGTTTCTTCTTTGGGAAATTCGCCGGTCAGGGTTTTAAAATACTGGTTCAGGAATTTTGCTTCGCTGTTTAAGTTTTCTGAGTGGTTGATTTTGATATCGCTAAGTTGAATTCGCAGGGGCTTACCGGCTTCGATCACCTTGTAGGGCCGGGGAATGATACGGTCTTTTAACGCCAGTTCAATCAATTCCACATTATCGGCGTAACGGGATTCCGGTGTTGGTACCGGAAGATTGTCATCACCATGGCGGCTGGTGTGTTTGGGGTTCTTCGGGTCCAGGAAGACTTTAGATAAGACCGCTGCCGGTTTATTGCCATTGAATGAAATGTGAAACCCGGCCGGCGCGTCGGTTTTTAGAATCGCCCAGTTCGCCAGGTAAAGGTCAAACTCACGTTGGTCCCCCGGTTGGATTGGCTTGAAATTCTTTAATGGTTTCATGGCGTAATAATCACCACTCTGTGCTTCGTCGGCCAGGGAAATCTCTATGCCCTGGGAGGATAATCGCTGCAAGCCTTCCCCGTCGGGCAGAACTGCGCGCAGAGAATTAAAGTAAAGGGTCCAGTTTTCATTGCCAAGGGGAATTTCGCCAGTGTTGATGAGGGTCAATTTTGATTGGAAAGAGGCGCTGCCACCCACCATGTGATCAACCGGTTGCCACTCAATTTTCAGATTATTTGCTTCGGGATGATCTCCACAGGAAACCACAATAAAAACAGTCATTAAGAGCAGATAAATTTTTTTCATTTTCCTATCCTCACAAGTTTTAAAAAGTTAGCGATAACATTAAATATTGTCAATCATATCAAATTAAACAAAGAATTTATACATTTTCAATTTTCACTAATTTATTGAAACAATGATATTTTCTTAAAACCCTTGCATTAAGGAAAATAGAGTAAAATATAAAAAACTGTCAAAAATTCTTGCACCTCGCTTGTGAAAGTTATAACTTTCACAAGTAGAATTTTAAAAGAAATTTTATGAATGCAAAAACTGAAAAAATATCAGAAGTTGTTATCCGGCGTTTGACTGACTATCTACGGTGTTTGAAGCATGCGCAGACAGCGGGTAAAAATTTCATGAAGTCCAGTGAGATATCGCAAGAGTGCGGCCTCAATCCGTCCATTATTCGCAAGGACCTGGCCCATTTCGGCGCTTACGGGGTGAAGGGAACAGGCTATAATATTGATGAACTTATTGACAATCTGCACAAAATCCTGGGCCTGACAAAAACACGGGATGTGGTGCTGATCGGCGCGGGCAATCTCGGCACCGCCATGATCAAATATCCCGGCTTCAGAAGTGTCAATTTTAATTTTATCGCCGCCTTTGATACTGATAAGGAAAAAATCGGAAAATTCATCGGTGCGACACCCATTTATTCGATGTCATCCCTGAATGAATTTATACAAACCAACAAAATTGAAATCGTTGTATTGTCTGTTCCCAGCTCTGAAACGCATGAGATCGTTGAAAACCTGAATTCCAATTACGTCAAAGGAGTATTGAACTTCACTTCGGAAATATTACCCGCCAGAAAAAACAATATGTTTGTTCATAATATTGATCTGGCCAAGGAACTGGAAGTGATTTCTTTTTGCATGAAAAATTGTTTGTCCTGACTTTCGATAGTTATGTTGTCAATTGAACAATTGAAATAAAATCAGTATTAATGATAAGGTGTATTAATTTAATTTTTTAAAGGCTGAAACATGAACAAAGTAAAACACTCGCTCTTTCTTTTTGTGATATTGATGGTGACCTGGATGCTGCTCACGCCCCTGCACAGTCAGGAGATAATTGCTGGAGTCATCGCATCAATATTAATTGTTCTGCTGACTTTGAAAATGGAACCGGTCCTCGGCGACATTCGCCTAACCCCAAAATCCCTTCTGTATTCCCTTTTATATATTTTTGTATTTGTCAGGGAGTTAATTATTTCCAACCTGGATGTTGCCCGGCGTGTATTGTCACCGTCCCTGCCGATGAATCCCGGTATTGTGAAAGTCCGCACCAAATTAAAATCCAAAATCGGCAAAGTGGTTTTAGCCAACTCCATTACGTTGACGCCGGGAACACTGACCGCTGATGTAAAAGGTGAGAATCTTTACATTCACTGGATTGACATCACGGCAGAAGATATTGACGGAGCCACCGTGAAAATCGTGAATAAATTTGAAAAATACCTGGAGGTGATCTTTGGCTGAAAATATTTTTAATTTCGCGGGAATCATAGCAATGCTGGCGCTTTTGCTGGCTTTTTTCAGAATGATCAAGGGGCCTTCGGCAGTAGACAGGATTGTCGCACTGGATTCCATGACAATTATTTCGGTTTCCGTGATCGTTTTTCTGGCAGCGATGCTGGGTAGGATTATTTATGTGGATGTGGCGCTGGTTTATGCCCTGATCAGTTTTATCGGGGTTATTGCCATTGCCAGATATTTTGAAAGGGGGCTGTGATTATGGTGGGAGCAATTATCACCCTGACCGGATCAATATTTTTATTACTGGGAGCGCTGGGGCTGGTTCGTATGCCGGATGTCTACAATAGAATGCAGGCGGGTACCAAAGCCACCACCTTGGGCGCTATGTTATTTATACTCGGTGTGGCTATTTATAAACCGGAATTGTCGATGTGGGGAAAAGCAATTTTACTGATACTCTTCATTGTTTTTACCAACCCGCTTTCCTCCCACGCCCTGGCCCGCGCCGCTCACAAGATCAATATTCCCATGACGAAAAAGACGGTCAAGGATGAGTTGGCGAAGAAAGAATATCAAATAGAAAATGATGAAGACTAGCATTGCTCGCGGATGATATAAGTTTACGCGGATAATTAATTGTTAAAAATGAAGCATTTTAAAATAACAGATAAAATAATCAACGCTTTTTACAATTCATACAATAACCTTGGATATGGATTCTGTGAAAAGACATATGAAAATGCACTATTGATTGAATTAGAAAACAATGGATTGGATACTAACTGTCAATTCCCAATTAAACTCTATTATAAAGATGAAATAGTTGGTGATTACATTGCCGATATTTTGGTAAATAATTGTGTTTTGCTTGAATTAAAAGCTGCTAGGGAAATATGTAAAGAATATAAATCGCAATTATTAAGATACTTACATGCAACAGAAGTTGAAGTAGGACTAGTCTTGAATTATGGCGACAAACCCAAATTTGAAAGAGTTATTTATTCAAATGATCGCAAGCAATATAACAAATCATTCCATCAGTTTAAGCCGGTAAATGAAAAAAATGATATTGAAGACCAAATTATAACATCTTTTTATAATTGTTATAATGCTCTTGGATATGGATTTTTAAGAAATGTTTATTGTAACGCTTTATCTGTTGAATTTAAACAAAATGGTATTAAATACGAAGACTCTAAAAATTTGGATATAAAGTATAACGATAAGATAATTGGCCATATCCAACCACAATTTTTGATAGAAAACATAATTGTAATTGTTTTAAGCCAGCCCAAACTAAAACAAGCAGAAAAAAATATGATATATAATCTATTGAAATCAACCAACACTAAATATGGAATGTTGTTGAACTTTGGAAATGAAGCAGAGTTTGTTAAAAGTAATGTGTAAGGTAGAATGCTCACAGATGATATTAGTTAACGCAGATTAATAATATATTACTATTTTTATCCGCGTAGATTTATATCATCCGCGAGCAGTTAATAAGGAGAAATAAATGACAACAATTTTTATTACAATACTGGGGATCATCATGATCGTGGCGGCTATTCTTGCCATTTATCAGAAAAACCTGCTGTCGGCCATTATTGCTGCCGGAGTGATCAGTCTGCTGGCCAGTGTGATATACATTTTGTTGGCGGCGCCGGATGTGGCCATGACAGAAGCGGCCATCGGGTCCGGATTGACCACAATCGTATTTTTATATGCGCTAAACAAAATTAAAAGAACAAAAGAAAATAAAGATTAAAGGACACGGATTGTTATAGATCCGTGAACCAAAATTAAAGGCTATTGATAATGGTTAAAAAATTATTTGTACTGATAACCCTGGCTTTATTGGTTGCCATGCTTTTGCCGCTGGCATTAGATGTAAAGCCCTTTGATAAACTACCGGCAGTATCACAAAAATATGTCCGGGAGGGACCGGTGGAACTGGGCGGGCAAAACCTGGTGACATCGGTAATTGTCACCTATCGCGGTCTGGACACTCTGGGGGAGATTGCCGTGCTGTTCATTGCAACTGCCGGAATCGGTTTTTTTCTGCGCAGAAAATCCTCCTCCAAAAATGAAAGATCAAAAGCTTCGGCTCTGGTAACCACCGGCGCCGCTTTCTTAGTGCCAATCATTTTATTGTTCGGAGTTTATATATTTTTACATGGACATCTGACACCGGGGGGCGGTTTTCAGGGTGGTGTTGTGATTGCCTCCGGTATTCTGCTATTTATACTGGCCAATCACGACAGCAAGATCAACACGCATCTTTTGCATTGGGTAGAATCTTTGAGCGGTGTTTTTTATGTCATTATCGGAATTTTCGGGCTGGTACTGGCCGGAGGTTTTCTGGACAACAGAATATTACCGCTGGGAGAGTACGGCGCATTATTCAGCGGCGGCGTGATCCCTATTATCTACTCATTGATCGGACTTAAAGTGGGCGCTGAACTGGTTGGAATTTTGAATAATATGCAAAGGAGTCAGTAATGTTGCTGGTAACAAGTTTAGGACTCATTCTGGTTGTGTTAGGACTCTGGGGAATGCTGACACAGAAAAATATCATCAAGATCATTATTGGATTTTCCATCATGGACACCGGCATTCATCTGCTGATCGTTTCCATCGGCTATATCAAAGACAGAACCGCACCGATCCTGGACAAAGCTGTTACGAGCACAGCCCAGGTTATAGATCCGGTTCCGTCGGCGTTGGTACTCACCGCAATCGTCATCGGACTGGCAATCACCGCGTTGATGCTAACCTACGCTGTCAAATTATTCGAAATCAAAGGGTCGCTTAAAATTAATGACTTCAGGGAGTTGAAATGGTAAATCCTATTTATATATTTATAATCGCGCTGGGCATTGGATTTTTACTGTCACTACTGGATAGAGCCGGCAAAGCTGTTGCAATGACTGCTTTTTATGGTGCTTTACTGGCAATGACGGTTATTTCCGGACAATGGTTGTTCTATCTGATGCAGGGAGGGCCCGGACAACTGATCACCACCGCCGGATTTCCCCCGCCTTTTTCCATTAACCTGTTCATGGGATTGCAGGAATCCTTTTTCACCTTTCTGATCAATTCGCTGGGCCTTTTAGCCGGAATTTATTTGCTGCCGAAATTCAAATCAGACAAAAGCTACGGCATGGTACTGTTCCTCATGATGATCATGGGAATGAACGGCCTGGTGATGACCGGTGACATGTTCAACCTCTTCGTCTTTCTGGAAATCACATCCATTGCCACCGTATCCTTGATCGCTATCGAGAGAAACCTGAAATCTATTTCCGCCGGCTTCAAATATGTCATTGCCGGCGGAATCGCTTCCGCGTTTTTCCTGATCGGAACTATTTTTCTTTACCGGTTCACCGGCGTGCTTAATATTAATATGATGGCCGAAGCCCTGAATGCTATTTCCGGGCAGGCGGTAAATTTATCAGTATTTATTTTAATGATTGCAGTTTTAATAGAATTAAAACCCTTTCCCGCCAATGGCTGGGCTCTGGATGTTTATGAAGCTGCGGACAGCGGTGTGGTTTCGGTCATTGCCGCCGGCACTTCCGCGGCAATGCTTTTTGTGTTCTATAAAATCTCACCGATGCTTAATGACAACTTACTGATCACAACTGCCGGAATTGGCCTGTTCACTTTTATTTTTTCAAATCTTCTGGCGCTGAAGCAGGAAAACGCCAAACGACTGCTGGGCTATTCCTCCATCGGGCAAGTGGGATTGATTATTACAACTTATACATTATTAATTCATACCGGATTCGTACAAAATTCAAAAATGGTCATGCTGATCGCCGGCGGGCTTTTTATCAATCACTTCTTCGCAAAGGCCGGCTTATTCTGGCTGGCGGGAATTGTTAAAAAAGAAAAACCGGAAGAGTGGAGCATTTTACGGAACAACCCGGTTTTGTTGTTTGCTTTTGCTGTATTTACAATCGCGCTGGTAGGGTTGCCGCCTTTTCCCGGATTTTTTGCAAAATGGCAACTGGTGATGACTTTTGCCCAAAAAGGCCTGTTTTTATGGATCGGTCTGATTTTGCTGGGCTCCTTTTTCGAAGCCATTTATCTCTTCCGCTGGCTGGGTAAAGTCCTGAAATCCGATGTCAGTGAAAAATTAAAAGCCAAAGTGACTGAAGTTTTTCCGGTGGCAGTATTTTTATTGGCAATTATTCTAACCGGTGGTTATTTCTCAACATTGATCGATCATGGCACCAGTCTGGCGATTCTTTATTTGCCGGTGGCCTTTGTTGTCATCTTGTTTGTCATTGATTTTTTACCGGTGGTTGTCAAAAACACATTGGTAATCCTGGTTGGGTCTTATTACACCTATTTGACGATTCCGCAATTAAGCGGCTACCGCGTGATGTTTGGAATCATTTTTCTAATTGGTGGTGTGTTACTATTCATTCCCGGCTATATCAAAAAAGGTAACCGGGTTGGGTTTTATCCTTTAGCAGTAATGATGTATGCCGGACTTGCGGGACTTTTGATTTCCGAAAACACCTTACAGTTTTTTACGTCCTGGGAATTGATGACCCTGGGCTCCTACTTCCTCATTATTCGCGGCAAGAAATCTGAACCCCACGCGCTGAGTTATATGTTGTTCTCCATCGGTGGCGCTTTTGTGATGCTAATGGGAATGGGTGTTTTATTTCATGTCAATGGCAACTCTCTGGCGCTGGCAAGCCTGGGAACTGTCACAAATTTAACCGGCGTTGTCTACCTGTTACTGGGGATTGGCTTTTTGACTAAAATGGCATCGATGGGATTACATATCTGGTTGCCCGGAGCACACGGCGAAGCTGAAACCGATGTCTCACCCATGGTTTCCGCGATATTGCTGAAAGCGGGAATGTTTGGAATGGTTGTTTTGATGTCGGCTATTCAGACCGCGAAAATCGGATTTGTTGATATTCCCTATGTTCTCGGCTGGTTGGGCGCGATTACCATTTTTCTTGGTAATATGCTGGCCATTTACCAGGAAGATGCGAAACGATTGCTGGCCTATTCATCGGTGGGAAATCTGGGGTATGTCCTGTTTGGTTTGGCATTAATGTCCCATCTGGGCTGGCTCACTTCCATTACTTATGCCCTGAACCATTTTCTGTTCAAATCCATGCTCTTCCTCGCTATCGGAGGAGTCGTTTACCGGGTTGGCACCAAAAATATGTACGAAATGGGCGGCCTGATCAAACGCATGCCCATTAGTTTTATATCTGTCCTGATTGGAATTATTGCACTTTCCGGTGTGCCGCCACTATCGGGATTTGCCGGCAAATGGCTGACCTATAATGCCATTCTTGAAAAGGGCTGGTATCTCCAGGGAGTTGTGGTCATTATTGGTGGTTTGATCGCTTTCCTCTATTGTTTTCGCCTGATTTATGCTGTTTTCCTGGGACAATTGAAAGATAAAAACCGCCATGTCAAAGAAGCCCCGATTGCGCTCTTGATCCCCCAGATCATTATGATAATCGCAATTATGGTATTCTCAACTTATCCCGGTTTTGTTTTGGGACCGGTGGGTGAGATTTTAAAGCCGATTTTACCGGACGGCGCTCTGGCCTGGGAAGGTCATACGGCTTTCTCTGTTTACGGTCATTGGAATGGCTTCCTGATCATGATGATCACCGGTGGTATTTTTGTGACGGTTTTCCTCTGGTTGTTTTATATTAACCGGAAATCGCAACCGGTGAAACAGTTCAATATTGTTTATGCGGCGGAAAGACCATCCCGGCCGGAACTGACCCATGTGGGCTATAATTTCTTTGCCCATTACCGAAAAGCCCTGGGGTCATTAGCCCGGCCCCATGTCACAAATTTCTGGAATACGATGACTGATGTTTGTCATTCTGGAGCGGATTTTCTGCGACGGTTATATAATGGCGACGGGCAGACCTATATTCTGCATATATTGATCTTTATTGTTGTTGTGTACTTTATTTCTATCGGAGGATAAATAATGGGTTTTGAACCAATTCAAATACTTTATGCTGTCTGGGCGATCTCGATTATCATTAATGTTGGCCTCTTGCTGCAAGGGCTTGTTCGCAAGATCGGCGCACGGGTGGGAAAACG
>CAYYMT010000058.1:0-12437 GCA_964472715.1 uncultured bacterium
TCCAGGGCGATGACCACATCCACGCCTTTGCGCTCCACCTTTTTCAGGGTTTTGCCTACTTTCGGGCCGATAACCGCGATTCCCAGCAAGAAAAGCGCAATGATCGTCAAGTACTGTTTCAGTTTTCGCCGGGTGGGACTAAAATCTTTCAACAGTTTAGCCTGAGTGTCGGGCAGTGCAAAGGTATTCAGGTCACGTTTGCGGCTTCGGTAGCGATAGATATAGAGCGCAATTATGGCAAAAATTATAAAAAAAATCCAAAAGAATTCCGGATGTTCAAATTTGATCATTAGGGCGTTGTCCTCCAGATTGTTTTTTCCAGAATAATGGCGGCAATTATCATAAAAAATCCCGGCAACAGAAACCAGAAGTAGAGTTCAAAATAGTTATAATAATCTTTGACTTTGATTTCGGTTTTTTCCATCTGGCTGATTTCATTATAGACGGATAATAGTTTTTCACGATTGGTGGCGCGGAAATACTTGCCGCCGGTGGTTTGTGAAATTGCCTGTAACACCTCTTCATCGATTTGTACATCAACCAGACGGTATTCCGTACGGCCGCCAAATCCCTGTACAGGATAGCGGGCTTTTCCCTTTTTACCGGCGCCAATGGTGTATATTTTTATATCAAAGGTTTTCGCCAGTTCGGCGGCGGTCATGGGGTCCAGTTCCCCGGCATTATTCCGCCCGTCGGAAAGTAAAATAATGACTTTGCTTTTGGCGTCACTGTCCCGCAGACGATTAACGGAATTGGCAACTGCCATTCCAATAGCGGTTCCGTCAAATTCCCGTTCTGCTACACTGACCTGGTCAATAAAATTTTTCAGCACATTATAATCGATGGTAAGGGGACACTGCAAAAAGGTTTCTCCGGCGAATACCACCAGGCCGATACGGTCATTCTGCCGATTTTCCACAAATTGTTTCGCCACCAGTTTGGCGGCCTCCAGACGATTTGGTTTGAAGTCCACGGCCAGCATGGAGGTGGAGATATCCAGGGCCAGCACAATATCGATACCTTCGGTGCTGAATACTTTTTCCGTATTGATTTTCTGAGGCCGGGCCAGGGCGAGAATTAGCAGAGCGATGCCCGCCATTTTGAGATAAAAAAGGGTTGATATTTTCCATTTATCATTTCCTGCCAACTGCCTGATCGGACTCAGGGAGGGGAAAGTAATACTTTGTTCCCTTTTACTTCCCTTCTTTTTATGAAAGAATATCAGAATCGGAATCAGCAGTAACAGGCCTAAAAAATACCAATGTGAAAAGTATATCATTTTCAGAGTGTTCCTTTATAAAGTTATCCAGAAAACCTCAGGTCTTTTTACATTGTCAAAATTTATATGTTCCCAAAAAATAATCAACTATTTTTGATGGATAGATCAATAGTTTCCCTAAAATAAATGCCTGAAAAAGTCAGGCATTTAAATATTAGTGATAACAGATTTTAAATTGAAGATCAGTCTTCTTTTTTCTCTTCGTCTTTTGTCTCCGGCTCAGTTTTTTCTTTTTTGCTGTTATGACTGTTGTGGTTGATCTGGCTGTCAAAATCTGTTGCACTGTCGATTTCGTCTTTGATGTCATTGGTTGCTTTTTTGAACTCATTGATACCTTTACCCAGCCCGCGGGCCAGTTCCGGTAGTTTCTTCGCTCCAAAAAGTAAGAGTACAACCAAAAAGATCAATAAAACTTCCATTCCGCCTATGCTACCCATAATGTTCTCCTTTTTTTATCGCCAGTATCGGAGCATATAGTAAGCGACTACAAAGCCCACGATGGCGATAATATTAATTTTAATTGATAGTCCAATAACAAAATTCAATACCAGTAAATCAATCGGCATGGGTCCGAAAGAGAGTGAGATGGAACGCAGGAATACATCCTTTACAACACCGTTCGGCAAACCGAGTTTTATCAATTCGCCAAACAGTCCGCCCAGCATAGCTCCGATGATTAATACACCTACTACCAGTAGAAAAGAAAATCGTTTGCCTCCTTTTTTGATCATGTTATCATCCTCCCAGGATTGAAGTAAATACGCCCAGTCCTTCGTCTGACCCCAGTAATGGCTCACAGGCTCTTTCCGGATGGGGCATCATTCCCAGTACATTTTTTTCTTTGTTAATAATTCCGGCAATATTGTGCACCGAGCCATTGGGATTGGCCTCGTCATTCACTTTCCCGTTGGCATCACAATATTGGAATACAATACTGTCATTATCCTGTAATTCTTTGAATACATCTTCCCGGGCAAAATAATTTCCCGTATAATGGGCAATCGGCATTTTGATGACCTGCCCTTGTTTATAATCCCGTGTAAAAATAGTGTTACTATTAGCCACTTTCAGATAGACATCCTCACATTTAAACCGGAGGCTGGTGTTAGTGATCAGGGCGCCGGGAAGAAGTTCCGCTTCCAGAAGCACCTGAAATCCGTTACAGATGCCGATCAGCGGTTTGCCGGCTTTGGCATGCCGGATGATTTCCTGCATTACCGGTGAAAAGCGGGCCACTGCCCCTGCTCGCAGATAATCGCCATAGGAAAAGCCGCCGGGCAGGACAATGGCGTCATAATCTCTGATCGAAGTGTCTTTATGCCAGATGTATTCCGCATTTAGATTTAACACTTTTTTGACGACATGGTAGACATCATAGTCACAATTTGATCCGGGAAAAACAACTACGCCGACTTTTTTCATTATTTAACCTCTTCCAGTTCAAATTTATAATTTTCAATGACCGGATTTGACAGTAATTTGTGACAAACTTCCTGCACCTTTTCTTCAGCCTCTTCTTTTTTCACCGAAGCATCAAAATCCAGATGAAAAAAACGGCCGGTTGTAATTTCTTTGATCTCATCATGACCCATGGAATTGAAAGCGCTTTTTATGGCTTTTGCTTCCGGGTCAAGAATCCCTTCTTTGTATTCGACAATTATTTTTGCACTCCACATAAACAATAACCCTTTCTATTTCTCAGTAATTAATTCTGTTTCTTCATCGTCATCATAACCGGCGATCCAATTGAGGATCGATGATATAATATATAATCCCATCAGGGGAAATAAAAATAAACCACCAAAAATAAAAGTACAGGCCATACAAGCGATCAAAAATAGGGAAATTAGTGTTCGCCGGCGGTCTTTGCCCAAATAAATGCCACGGGGTTTCGCAAAGCGAATGTTGCTGACCATAAGAAATGAGATGAAAATGACAAAGGGCAGGACAATTTTCGGATTTCCGGTGGTACCGTCCAACCCTATATTGAACCAGATAAAAGATGAAATTGTCAATGCCATTGCCGGTACCGGCATTCCTGTGAAATATTTTACCGGCGCATCACCGGTCAATACATTGTACCGGGCTAAGCGGACAGCGCCGAATAGCAAGGGAAAAAAACTGATCAGATTACCGATAAATCCCAATTCTGTCATAAAAATCCTGTTGATCAGCAATGCCGGAACTGTGCAGAAAGAGATAATGTCCGAAAGCGAGTCCAGCTCTACTCCAAATTCCGATTCCTGATTCAGCCAGCGGGCGATTTTACCATCGAGAAAATCAAAAATTCCAGCCAGCAGTACCAGGTAAAATACAGATATATATTTCTCCTCATAAATGCTGACAATGGCCAGAAATCCAAACAGCAGATTGAATACTGTAAAGATACTGGGTATGAATTTTTTCTTTGGTTTTCTCATTTAAAGGTTCCCAGTACGGTTTTGCCGGCTTTTAGTTTTTGGTTGAGTTTTACTTCCAGCACAATACTTTCAGGCATGATAATATCCACCTTTGACCCAAAACAGATCATTCCCAGTTTGTCGCCTTTTTTACCCTTGTCTCCTTTCGCGAGATAGGGGACAATTCGTCTGGCAACCATACCGGCGATCTGTGTTACCACATACCGGCGATCGCCACCACTGTCGATGTATAACATTCTGCGCTCATTTTCAAAAGAAGCCGCCGGATTGTAGGCCGACATAAATTTACCTTCGGTATAGAATTCATCAACGATTTCGCCGTCAGCCGGCATTCTGTTGACATGAACATCGAAGACAGACATGAAAATAGACAGCACTTTCGCATTACCGACGTACTTATTGTGAATTTCATCAAAGGCAACAATGCGTCCGTCGGCGGGAGAGACTATTTTATTGACATCGGGATGAGGTGTCCTTTCCGGATCGCGGAAAAACCACAGCACAAAGAAAAATAACAAGCTACTCAGCACCGATAGATAAATTAATGGTATAACCGGAAATATCAGTGTAATGATAATCACCAATATTACCCAAATGAGCAAAGGGATTAAAAACTTAAAACCTTCTTTAGCAAACACGGCTTGATTACTCCCCAATTCGTTTCATCATCTCGGCATAGGTCTCTTCTACACCACCGAGATCAAAACGAAATCTGTCTTTGTCTAATTTTTTCTTGGTCTTATTGTCCCAGAACCGGCAGGTATCCGGTGAAATTTCATCAGCCAGTAACACTTCGCCATTATGGCGGCCAAATTCCAGTTTGAAATCCACAACCGTAATACCGATAGAAGCAAAGAATTTTTTCAATATTTCATTTATTTCCTGGGCTTTTGTGCGCATGATTTCAACTTCTTTTTCGGTTGCTAAGCCCATTACCCGGATATGATCGTCATTCATCAGCGGATCGTGATGTTCATCGCTTTTGTAGGAAAATTCCACTGTGGGTTTTTCAAAAACGATTCCTTCTTCCACACCGTATTTACGGCAAAAACTACCGGCGGAAATATTCCTTACAATGGTTTCCACCTGAATAATTTCCACATTTTTGACCAGCATTTCATTGTCAGACAATTTTTTTACGAAATGAGTTTTGATGCCGGCTTTTTCCACCAGTTTAAACATTTTGGAACTGATGTTATTATTGGCCACACCTTTGCCCATTACGGTATCTTTTTTTTCGCCGTCAAAAGCGGTCGCATCATCTTTGAAATGTTGAATCACCAGGCCATCCTGATCGGTTTTATAGATGATCTTGGCCTTGCCTTCATAGAGTTTTTCTTTTTTTTCCATTTCTGTTCTCACCTCTTTTATTTTACTTTTTCAAAAATTTGATTGACACGATTAAGTAATTTGTCAAAACTGAATAGTTTTTCCACTTCCGATTTGCTTAAATATTTCATAATGGCATCATCCTGCAGAAGCAGTGTTTTGAAATCTTTTTTTTCACGCCAGACCTGCATGGCATTATCCTGTACCATTTTGTAAGCTCTTTCGCGTGTAAGCCCTTTTTCCACCAGTTTCAGCAGGACTTCCTGTGAGAAGATCAGGCCATTGGTCAAATTCATGTTTTTCATCATGTTTTCCGGATAGACCAGGAGGTTTTTCAATACTTTTGTTGTTTGTGTCAGGAGAAAATCCAGGGTTATGCAACCGTCGGGCAGGATGACACGTTCTGCCGAAGAGTGGGAAATATCCCGTTCATGCCAGAGAGCGACATTTTCCATGGCAGTGATGGCATAACCCCGCAGTAACCGCGCCATTCCCGAGATTCTTTCGGTGAGGATGGGGTTCCGTTTGTGGGGCATGGCTGAGGAGCCTTTTTGTCCTTTGGAAAAGTATTCTTCCGCTTCCAAAACTTCGGTGCGTTGCAGGTGACGGATCTCCACGGCGATCTTGTCCAGTGTTGACCCAATCACAGCCATGGTGGATACAAAATTTGCATGCCTGTCACGCTGAATTACCTGGTTGGAAACAGGCGCCGGTGTCAGTCCCAATTTTTTGCAGGTGCGAATTTCAACTTCCGGTTCCAGATGCTGGTAAGTGCCAACCGCGCCGGAAATCTGACCGACTCTGACATCTTCCAATGCCAGATCAAACCGACGCAGATTCCGTTCCATCTCTTTTTTCCAGATGAGGAATTTCAGGCCGAAGGTAATGGGTTCCGCATGAATACCGTGGGATCGGCCGATCATCAGGGTTTCTTTGAATTCAAGAGCCCGTTTGCCCA
This sequence comes from uncultured bacterium, assembly GCA_964472715.1. Lineage (GTDB taxonomy): Bacteria > Fidelibacterota > UBA2242 > UBA2242 > JAFGTP01 > JAFGTP01. The sequence goes on from CAYYMT010000058.1 coordinate 5,987, forward strand.
GGACATCGATCAGCGCTACGATTTTTTTCCGTATCAGGTCACCTGCTTCAGTTAATTGCAATGCCAGTGCGGTATCCAGCAAATCCGAAGATGTCATACCTTTGTGTATGAAGCGTGATGAGTCGCCGACATTTTCAGCGATATTGGTCAAAAAAGCAATGACATCGTGTTTGACTTCTTCTTCGATTTCAAGGATCCGTTCCACCTTGAAGCCGGCTTTTTCTTCAATATTTTTAAAGTCTTCCGCCGGAATTACTCCCCGTTCATACTGCACCCGGCAGACTTCCAGTTCCACCTTCCACCAGGCCTCATATTTACTCTGATCAGACCAGATTTTTCCCATTTCAGGTAAAGTATATCTTGCTATCATATTACAATTATTCCAATCTAAGTTTTTTATTAATGGTTTTGTCTTCCCGAATAATAGTCAGATCCAGCACATCGCCGGATTTATAGAAATTTTCCTTGATATAGATTAAGATGTCATTTCTGTTTTTTACAATTTTATTATTGACCTTCATGATGACATCGCCAACCAGAATACCGGCTTTATCTCCGGCGCTTTTTTTTCTGACATCAGTGACAATCACGCCTTGCCGCACATCAAGTTTCAGGACTCTTGCCAGATAGGGATCAATGTCCTGAACCGATAGGCCGGTGTCAAAATCTCGGTCCACTTTGCCGAATTCCTTCAATTCCAAAACAATCTCTTTGACACGGTTGATGGGGATGGCGAATCCCAGTCCAATGGAGCCATGGTCAACATTGCTGCCGGTGAAAATAAAGGTGTTGATACCGATGACTTTCCCCTCGGCATTGATCAGTGGACCGCCACTGTTGCCGTGATTGATTGAAGCATCGGTTTGCAGCATATCCTGGTAAACCGTCCCGTCTTTGCGGGCGCCGAAATCAAGATTTATACCGGAAATTATACCGACTGTTGCGGTTGGTTTTTTACTGACATCAAACAGTCCGAAAGGATTGCCCAGCGCTATACACCATTCGCCAATGATCACATCATCGGAATTTCCCAGCAGAGCATAATCAAATTCTTTTTCATCATCAATTTTCAGAAGGGCGATATCGGCGACTTCATCAACTCCGGACAACCGTGCATCATAATTGTTACCGTCCTGAAGTGTGACTGTGATCGTCTGGGCGCTGCTGACCACATGGGCATTGGTGACGATATATCCGTCGGCACTGATAATGACACCGGAGCCGATATTTTTTACTTTGCGGCGATAATGGCTTTCCGGAAAGAGAAGTCCGAAAAATGGATTGTCCATGCCATAATTGGTGCGCACATTTTTATAAGCAGTTACACTGATGCTGGCAACCGCCGGAGAGACATTTTTGATGGCTTTGGTAATGGCATTCCTGCGGGAGTTATTAATGGTGTCCTGAAGATCATTGCCAAAAGAACTGGCAATCCAAAGTAACATGAAAAAAATAGTTGATAACCGGTAAAAAATATTTTTCATTATCCTACGCCTAATTCTTATTTATAAAATCAATCTGATTATGAATAATTTAACTCAATTCAAAGGGTCTTTTCCATATCTTCCTGATATTCTACTTTTGCCAGATATAGTCCATGGGCAGGGGCAGTTAACCGGGTCGGATCAATTGTTGTTGTGCTAAGCATTTGTTTAAATTTTTCAACACTGCGCTTGCCTCTGCCGACTTCTATCATCGTGCCTACCAGCATTCTTACCATACTGTGTAAGAAGCGAGTTCCTGCTATCTTGTAAGTTAATAAATTATCTTCTTTTTTCCATACAGAATTATAAATAAAACAGACTTTTGAGACGGCCTGGTCCGCTGTTCGACAAAAGGATTCAAAATCGTGTTCACCTTCGATAAATCCGGCGCATTGCTGCAACTTATCATAATTCAGGTCCCAGCGAACCCACCAGTGATTGTTGCGTAACAGAGGGGAATATTTGGTGGATATTTTATAAATATAAGTCCGCCGCCTGGCACTGTGCCGGCTGTGCAGGTTCAGATTGACTTCCCGGCAGTCATAAACATGTATGTCTGTGGGGGTTTTGGCATTGATCGCCCGTTCAAAAGACCGGGCATCCAGTTTTGTGTTCAGATCAAAATGGGCGACTTGCCCCAGGGCGTGTACACCTGCATCGGTGCGCCCGGCGCCATGGATACGGATCAGTTTGCCATTATTGAAGTCCCGCAGCGCTTTTTCGATCATACCCTGGACAGTGGGAGCATTATTTTGCACTTGCCAACCGGCGTAATTAACACCATCATATTCCACTTTAAACTGAAACCGTCGCAAAAGAACCACCTACTTTTAACATTATCATAAAAAACAACAAATTAAAACTCATAACCAGCAGATCATAGCGGGTTATCTGTAAGGTTGTATAATAACTTCGATCTGCCTGGCCGTAACCACGGACATGCATTGCCAGAGCAATTTTTTCAGCCTTCCGGAAACTGAAAACCAGTAATGAGATCAGCATATTCATGATATTGATCAGCCGGTTTTCATTATCCTGCTGATTGCTGTAGGTTTTCCAACTGGCGCTGATGGTTTGATACTCTTGCTGCAAAATTGGGAAAAACCGGATAGCAATGAATATGACCTGAAATAAATTATCCACCGGAACTTTAATTTTTTTTAAGGGCTTAAGAATCAAATAGATGCCGTCGAGCACTTTTTCTGTCTCTATCCAGCCGGTAAACCAACTCGTAAAAATGAGAAAATTGCCAATCCTGAACGTATAGATAAAGGGAATGGCCAATGTCTGGTAATCGAAATGCTGACGGCTGAAAATTACAGCAAAGAGGCTGGTGCTGAATAGCAGATGAATCAGAAATGTCAGGGGCAGAAAATAAAGCAGGTATTTAATTTTTTTCAGCACTGCTGACAACTGCTGCCGGGAGATGAAAATTATTAAGATCGTAATTCCCGCCAGTAAAAGTTGTGACGGTAAATTGTTATGCATAAAAATTAAAAAGGCATAGAGAAAAAAAGAGAAAATTTTTATCCTGGGATCAACTGCTATCATCAGAACCGAAAGCTAATTGACATTGTGGTTTTATCTCTTTCCGGTATGATCAACGCCTGGATATCATCGGAGTAGGGGTTTTCAACTTTGTTTTTGGTTAATGTGGCAATGTCGATTACGCTCAACAGCCGATTCAGGATCAGTGTGCTGACAACCAGGGAGGCGTTGCGTTTGGCAAGCCTCGAATTCAATCGCATATCATCAAATTTCTGTTTGTTTTCCTCGGAGTCCCAGGCCCAGAACATTTCATCTTCCGTGTATATGCGATCAATTTGGCGGTAGCGTCTTTTTTGGTCATTATAGGCATGAATATCCATGTAATTACCGATGTCAGTATAAAACTGATTGTCTTTCCCCGACGGTATAATTCCGGCATGGTCAGCAGCAAAGGCTTTCATGTTATCACGGGATTGAGTACTGTAGAATGTAAAAGCGGCATAACTGAGCCAGCCTAACAATTCTGTGGAATTGAAAAAATATCCACGGTTTTTATAACCCAGTGAGTGTTCACCCCAGCCGGGCAATATTATGGATTTCATGACATTCAGACGGGTTTCCTTTACTGTATATGTTTTTGTTTCATTTTCCTGTGAAAATCCCGGGTTTATTGAGCTCATTAATAATAAAATGATAATGGGTAAAAATCGCTTATTTTGCATTTTTTCTCCTGAAGAATGGTTGGCCAATAAAAAACAACACCATTATTACGCAAAAGATACCGATCCAGTTTCCGGTTTTTGTATAAAAAGTTTTATTTTTGGTAATAATAATTTTAGCGCTGAGTTGTTTTTCCTCGGCAAATTTAGATTTTTTGATAACGCGTCCGTAGCTGTCAATGATCATGGAAATGCCGGTATTGGCAGCTCTGACCACTGGGATACGATTTTCCACAGCCCGGAATCTGGCGATATGGGCATGTAAATAGGGGGCAGAGGTATTGCCAAACCAGGCGTCATTGGTCACAACCGCCAGCAAATGTGAGCCTTTTTTTACTCCTTTACGAATGAGATTTGAAAAGGAGGACTCAAAACAAACAGCAGCGGTCATGTCAACAGGAAAAACATTATTTTCTAAATTAAAAATGGTTATCTCTTTACCGGCGATAAAATTGCCCTGGCCGAGATTGAGTTTTTTCAGACTGGTAAAATGTTCAGACAGAGGAATATATTCGCCAAAGGGGACCAAATGCATTTTCCGGTATATCTCAGGACTGGGTTCGGTGGGATTTATAAAAAAGACAGAATTGTAAAATTCGTATTCATCATTTTTCTTGTTAAAGTAATAGTCAGGCGCGCCGGTAATTACAAATATACCATGCTCTTTTGAAAATTTGCGGAGTTCTTCCAGGGAGTTGCGCCGGTTGATCCTGAGATAAGTCGGCACCGCTGTTTCGGGCCAGATAATCAGTTTGCTTTGATTTTCAGCAATTCCCGCTTCACTCAGGGTCAACAATTTTTTAATGTTGTCTTTGTAAAAGGATTTGTCCCATTTAGCATTGGGATCAACATTGGGCTGAACCACTGTGACTGCCAGGACATTTTTATTTTTCGAATCTGTAATATTTCCGGTGCCATGGAGAACTATAAGGCCATATAATAAGGGAAAAATAAAAATAATTATAAAAATACTGATCAGCCGGTATCCTTCGGTTTTCCAATTCATTATGATCAGGAAGAGCAGCGCATTGATCATGTAAATCCAAAAACTCAAGCCAAAGGGGCCGGTAAAGGAAAGTATCTGTAACAAGGGCAGATTGGTGGACTGTGTGTAACAGAGATTGTTCCAGGTAAATCCCAGCGTACTCAGGGAACGTAACCATTCCATGGCAGTGAGGACAAAGGGAAGAGCGAGGATACCGGCAGTTTTGCCGCTTTTCCTTCCGATATATCCGATTACACTGCCGGCAATACCGTAAAAAAGGGCCAGAAACAAAACCGATGACAGCATCGACAGTGTGGAATAATACCACTGGGTTCCCTGATTAACCGCCAGCCAGTATAAAATACCCAGGTTGAGTACCGCGCCGAAAATAAAACTCTTCTCAAAACCCAGGTGAAAATCATCTCTGTAATAAGAATAAATAAGGGGCAATAAAGCAAACCAGGCCAAAAAACCAGTGGGAAAAGGAGGGAATGCAAAAACTATTAACAGTCCGGAAAGAAAGGGTGCTAATAGTCGGGATTTTAATGTTTTTTTGATAACTTTGTTCATTAGTAGATTAATTCCTGGTTAAGCAGAAAATTAAAAATTAAGCTGGGATTTTACAAAGTAAACTTACAGTAAATTCCAACCTCCTCAGTCAGGGCCATAAAAAAGCATGGCAACCCGGAATCAGGTTGCCATGCTTACTATGAAAATTTCAGTTGGAGATAAAAAAGTTATTCCAGATCTTCCACCGGTTTTTTTAATGCGTCCTTGATCAAAATTCCCGGCTTAAAATGTGTTTTTCGTCTTGGAGGAACAAATACAATTTCATTTGTTCTCGGATTTCTCGCTTTTGGTTTGGCTTTGGTTTGTTTGACTTCAAAAACGCCAAAGTTTCTAATTTCAATTCTTAATTCACGTTCATCCAAAGTCAGTATTTCTCGCAAACTTTGGAAAACACCGTTGACAACATCTTCGATTTCATGCATGTTTACATCGAGCTGTTTTGCCGTATGCTTGACGATGTCCTTCTTGGTAAATGTTTTTGCACGCTTACTCATAAGTTTTCCTCCTTATGTTTTATTTTCTCTCAACTGAAATAATTCCTTGTAACCGCCTTAGTTTTGCCAGCACCTTTTTCAAATGTTTCAGATTTGATACTTCGATCACCAGATTGATATGATTGATCGTATCATCAACATTGCCTTCAATTCTTAAAATATTGGTGTTGGTTTCAGTGGTAATTCTCGTTATATCATTCAATAGATTACGTCGTTCCTGACTGGTGATTTTGATATTGGATGAGAAGGTTTGCCGTTTATCAACATCCCATTCCACATTGATCATGCGCTCGTTCTTTCCCACCAGCGCCGGAATGTTATTACAATAGTTGGTGTGGACAATGATTCCCCGTCCCCGGCTGATAAAACCGATAATCGGGTCACCGGGAATCGGATGGCAGCATTGGGCAAATTTTATCATCATGTTGGTTACGCCATGAACACGGACCCCTTTGGTATTTTTACGTTTTAACCGGTTGAGGCCGCTTTGGATAATATTATCCGGCTTTTCTTCTTTTTCTGCATCGGTAAATAATTTGTCGTGGAGTTTGGTAGTGGTCAGGACGCCTTCGCCAACATCAATGTAGAGATCATCCAGTGTGTCATAGCCCAGTTTATCATACTCTTTTTCAATTTTTGATAAAAAGCCCAGGCTTTTGTTCTTCCGGTTTTCCTTTTCCAGAATTTCCCGGCCCAGTTGCATACTGTCCA
>CAYYMT010000058.1:12537-22337 GCA_964472715.1 uncultured bacterium
TTCAGGGCTTCCATAAATTCTTTGGAATTAATGCTGTCGGTTTTGAGCATATCCACCAGTTCCCGTAACCAGACGACATACTTATCAATGTCAGTTGATTTGCCTTCTTTATACTTCCAATGGGCGGCAATTCCCTCTTCCGCCACCTGGTCCATTTCTTTGGTGCGAATTTGTATTTCCACAATTTTACCTTCGGGACCATAGACAGTGGTATGCAGGGATTGGTAATAATTGGCTTTATGGGACGCGATGTAGTCTTTGAAACGCTCCATAACCGGTGTAAAAATTTTGTGAACCGAGCCCAGCACTGTGTAGCATTCCTCAACAGTGTCAACAATCACACGAATCGCCAGCAAATCAAAGATCTCTTCAAAGGGTTTGTTGCGGATTTTCATTTTTCTGTAGATGGAATAAAAATGTTTTGAGCGCCCTTTGATGGCGGCTTCAATATTCTGCCGGTCCAATTCTTTTTTTAGCGGCTCTGTAAAGGTTTTGATATATTGTTCGCGTCTGTGCTTGCTTTCACGAATTCGTTTTTTTAAGAATTTGTAAGCGTCATAATCCAGTGTTTTCAGGATCAGGTCTTCCAGTTCGGCCCGCAATTTATACATACCCAGACGGTGGGCGAGGGGAGCATAGATCTCTTTGGTTTCCAGGGCGATGCGGCGCTGCTTCATTTTTGCCAGCGACGAAATTGTCCGCATATTGTGAAGGCGGTCAGCAAATTTGATGATCAGTACGCGTATATCCTTGGCAACATTGAGCAGCATTTTGCGAAAATTATCGGCCTGTTTATCTTCATGGGTTTTAAATTTGATCCCGCTGATTTTGGTGACACCTTCCACCAGTTTGGCGACTTCCGGAGAAATGATCTCGGCGATATCCTGAAAGCTGATGTCAGTATCTTCAATAACGTCATGCAGAATGCCACTGGCCACGGTTATAATATCCATGTTCATTTCCGACAGGATTATGGCTGTCTGATAGGGATGTTCAAAATAGGGCTCACCGGATTTGCGCTTTTGACCGCGATGGGCTTCCCGGGCATATTTGTAGGCTTTCCAGAGAAATTCTTCCTGTTCCCGGGTAATGGCTGAACCTTTCCCCCGTGCTTCTATGAGTGCGTAAAATTTTTTAGGCCGTCGCCCCTGCCCCGTTTCATTATTTTGAATCAGTTTATCAACCATCAAAACCCCGGGCTTTCTTCTATATCATGGTGGATTGCCATGTTTTCGAAACGCGCGTATTTTTCGATAAAAACGGCATTGGCGGTCCCTACAGGACCGTTTCTTTGCTTACCGATGATAATTTCTGCTTTGCCTCTGTCTTCCGGCGGAATGTCGTCTTCTCTGCCGGCTTTTCTGGCATAAACGATAGGCCGGTAAACGAACATCACCACATCGGCATCCTGTTCAATGGCGCCGGACTCGCGAAGGTCTGATAATTGCGGCCGGTGGTCGCCGGTGCGCTGTTCCACCGCTCGCGACAGCTGTGAGAGGGCCAGTACCGGGACATCCAGTTCCTTGGCCAGCATTTTCAGACTTCGGGATATTTGTGTAATTTCCTGCTGACGGCTTTCCGCTTTCGGGCCGCTGAGCAGCTGCAGATAATCCACCACAACCAATTTAATATCATGTTCCTGTTTCAGTCGCCGGGATTTGGAACGAATATCCAGCATGGAAACGCCCGGTGTGTCATCAATATAAATCGGCGCCTGCGCCAGACGTCCCATTTGTTCGGTTAATTTCCGGTATTCATTTTTGGGTAAGGTCCTGGTGCGCACCTGGTGGGCATTGACTTTTGCTTCGGCGCATAAGAGGCGCAAAGCCAACTGGTAATCCGGCATTTCAAGGCTGAAAAAGGCTACGGGAACACCATATTCCACCGCAGCATTTCTGAGCATTGAAAGCGCCAGCGCTGTCTTTCCCATACTGGGCCGGCCGGCGAGAATCACCAGGTCGCCATTTTGAAATCCCGACAATAATTCATCCAGTTCTATCAGCCCGGTGGGAATGCCGGTGGTATGATATTCTGAATCTCCGATGGTTTCCAAATGTTGGAAGGTTTTGTTCAGCACCGTTTCAAAATTATTAAAACTATCTGATTTTTTATTTTGTGATATTTGAAAAATTCTGTCTTCTGCTTTGTCCAGCACATCATGGGCTGACTCAGTAGCATCATAGGCTTCTTTTTGGATTTCATTGGTGGCGGTAATCAAATGGCGGTAAATGGACTTTTCTTTTACGATTTCCGCCCAATATTCAATATTTGCGGCCGAGGGAACCGCTTCCGCCAGACCGGTTACATAATAAGCGCCGCCAATTTCTTCCAGGAGACTGAGAGTTTTTAATTTTTCTGTTACAGTGATCTGGTCGATAGGACTGTGGTCATTATCCAGTTCTTCCATTGCCCGGTAGATTTTTCTGTGGGCATCTTTATAAAACGCGTCAGGACGCAGAATCGTTGATACTTTATTGAAAGAATTGGGATCCAGTAAAATGCCGCCAAGAACGGAGATTTCCGCTTCGTCACTGTGGGGCGGAACTCTTACGAATTCCGGTTTTTTTGGGTTTTGTTTATATTGCTTGCTCAAAATTAAATTAAACTTTTTATAATTTTAAAATCTTCCCAAACCGGTCTTTTCAAACTTGTATTTTTTATAATTTGACCTGGATGATAAGTATATATCAGGTTGATCTGATTATATTTAAAGATTTTTCCGTGGATTTCCGCCAGTTTATAGTTCTTTTTCATTAATGTATTCCCGGCATTTTCACCCAGTGAAATTATAAGTTCCGGCTTTCTTTCATTGACTCTTTTTTCAAAAGCATTCATGTCGGGGGTATTAGATAGTTTCCCTTCCTTACTAACATGATATAGCGAGGTAATATAAACATCTTTACGACTTAAGTCTATAGCTTTTAAAATTTTATCGAATAATTCGCCCGTCTCGCCGGATAGGATTTCTCCCTTTTCAATATCCGCTTTTAAGGGACGGGTACATACAAACAAAATTTTGGCAAGAGGATTGCCGGCGTCAAGAAACAAATATTCCCTGGTTTTATTAATTTTTTTTGCTTCCGGCTGAATGTCAGGAATATGCTTGTCCGTCCTGGCGATGAAGTCACCGGGGTATAATTCTTCCCGCTGCTGAAAATAACGGTATATTTCACTTCTGATATCTGACACTATTCTGTCCTGTGATCGCTTATTATTTTGATTATATTTTCGGCAATGCCGCGTTTGGAGCGTTTGGGAAGGAACCATTCACGGCCGGATTTTGAAAAAAGTGTCACCTCATTGGTATCGTGGGCAAAGGCCGCGCCCTCATTCCGGGGATCATTCCAAACAATGTAATCCAACCCTTTACGGGCCATCTTCGCCAGCGAATTCTCTTTGCCTTGGGCTGATTCCACACTGAAGCCGATGATACAGGTTTCCGAATGGGCTTTACGAAAATCAGATACAAGATCCGGCGCCTGTTTAACGGGAATTGAATTCGGCATCTGATCTTTTTTTATTTTGTCATCACTGGTGTTCACCGGAATGAAATCTTCGATGGCCGCGCTCATGAACAGGTAATCAATTTTTCCCTCCTGTTTTGACAAAGCGGTCAGCATTTCAGCGGCGCTTTCTACTTGCAGGTGATTCAGATTAACCGGAATATCCAAATTAACCGGCCCGGTGATGAGGGTTGTGTCGGCGCCTTCTTTTTGAGCTTCCTGCGCCAGGGCCAGGCCCATTTTACCGGTGGAATAATTAGAAATAAACCGGACGCTGTCAATCCTTTCACGGGTCGGGCCGCCGGTAACCAGTACTTTTTTGCCGGCCAGCCGTTTTTCACCTTTTAAATATGTGTATATGGCTTCGGTGATCAGATCGATATCGGCCAGTTTGCCGGTGCCAGTATCATTGCAGGCCAATAATCCTGATCCGGGCTGAATAATAGGAAAATCTCTTGTTTGCAGGGTTTCCAAATTTTTCTGAGTGGCGGGGTTTTCCCACATCTTAACATTCATGGCAGGGGCAAACATTAATTTTTCCCAGGCCGCAAGTATGGTGGAACTCAACAGGTCATCGGCAATTCCCCGGGCTGCTTTGGCCAGAATGTTACCGGTAGCCGGGCAAATGAGAATCAGGTCCGGGTCTTTTGCCAGGTTAATATGGCGGGTTCCAACATAATCGCCTTTGAACATATCAGTGTAAACCGGTTTCCCGGTCAGAGTTTCAAAAATCAGTGGGGTCATAAATTGTTGTGCCGAAGCGGTCATAACAACCTGGACTTCAGCCCCGTGATCGACAGTCAATCGTCGAATCAAATCGGCTGTTTTGTAAATTGCGATGCCGCCGGTGACACCGATTAATATTTTAGAGTTCCTTAGTTTTTTCTCTTTCATTATCTTCCAGTTCAGCACGTTTGAAAATTACTTCGCCTTCCAGGAGTTGATTAAGCCCGAGGGTGGTGGGTTTTTCCATTTTATCCCAGTCGATGGAATATTCTTTTGGGGTTTCGTCGTAATCTTCTTCTTCGGTGCGTTTACTGATCGTAGGCAAGGGATATTTTGCCATTCTCAGGGCATTGATCTGTTTCGCGCGACGGGCGGCTAAGAGGACCAATTCAAAAATGTCTTCGGATTGGTTCATCAGTTTTGAAAAATGAATTGTATCAGCCATGTCTTTATTTCTCCTTTATAATTGTTAATATTTCGTTCACAGCAGTTTGTAAATTATCATTTATTATGACATAATCAAAGTCTTTTGCTTTTTCCATTTCTTCGGGAATTCTGGCACGCCGAATTGCCAGCGTTTTTTCATTCTCCGTTCCCCGGCCCGCCAGGCGGCGCATCAACTCATCTACTGAAGGCGGTTTCAGGAAAATGGCGATCGTATCCTCGGGATACAATCGTTTTATATTGAGGGCTCCCTTGACATCGATATCCAAAAGCAGAATCTGGTTGTTGTTGATGGCTTCTTCCAGTGTGGATTTCAAAGTGCCGTAAAAATTTTCAAAGACCTTTTCGTATTCGGCAAATTTTTCTTCATCGATATAATTTTTGAACGTGGTATGATCTAAAAAGTGATAATCAAATCCATCGCGTTCGTTTTTTCTGGGGTTGCGGGTGGTGCAGGAAATTGAAAAGGCAATGTTATCAAGATTTTTGATCAATTCCCGGCAGACCGTGGTCTTACCGGTTCCTGACGGCGCTGCGATTGCCAGTAGAATGCCTTTATTGCTCATAATATATTCTGTACCTGTTCCCTGATTTTTTCCAGTTCGTTTTTCATATTCACAACTAACTGTGATATTTCAGCGCTTTCGGATTTTGAACCGATAGTTGTCATTTCGCGGTTAAGTTCCTGTACCAGAAAATTCATTTTCTTGCCGGCGGCATGATCACCCTCGAGATATTGATGGAAAAGGGAAATATGGGAGTCAATACGATCGCATTCTTCGGAGATATCAACTTTTTTTGTCATAATAGCAACTTCCTGAAGCAAACGGTCGTCATCAATATTGATATCCCGGGCCAGTTCCTGTATCAGCTCTTTGTATTTTTCGAAATAAGAAGCTTTTCTGTCAGTTATTTTTTCTTTAATAACGGCCAGATTATCGTGGATAATGGTCAGTTTTTTAGCAATGACATCCGCCAGGTTTTCACCTTCTGCGGTGCGCATTTCATTCATTTTGTCGGCGGCAGCTGCCAGCATTTGTTTTATGTCAGCCAGCAGTATTTCCATATCAACTTCGGGGTCCTGCTCTTTGAGTACTTCCGGTATGGCTAATAAATGGTGCAGTTCCACCGGCTCAGTGAGTTTCAGCCGTTTTTTCAGGCTCTGCAGGTCCTGGTAAATTTTTTCAGCCGCTTCAAAATTAATCGCGATGTTCTCCCGGGCATTGGGTTCGTATTTAATGAATACGGTTACCCGGCCGCGGTGAAGTTTTTCCGATAAAATTCTACTGAGATCATTTTTGTACAATTCCAGAAAGTCAGGATTTTTAATATTGATATCGAAATAGCGGCTGTTCACTGAGCGCATTTCCACAGAAATGGTTCCATAGTCAAAGGTTTTCTCAACACAACCGTGACCGGTCATACTTTTTATCATAGGGGTCCTTTTGTTAAAAATTATCATAAATAAACCAGAAAATTTACAATTTGAATGAGTAACAAGCAACGATTTATCAAGGCTTTATCCTTAATTAATTTTAACCGGAAAATAGCCAGGCAACCGGTTGTTGATTACCGATACTATAGTATTGTGAAAATTGCAGATCTTTTAAGTCACATCATGAAATATTACGGCTTAAAAAAACAGAGCGCATATAGAAAATTTAGAATATATCAGAATAATCCTGTTTTTATTGGCTGAACATGAAGTTTTAACAAATTTTTATCAATCTCACAAATATTTGTAGAATATCTAATTATCAGTTTTTATTTTCTCTCGGGTTTGTTAATTTTTTGTTCATTAAAATCAGGTTGGTTTTAATGATATCAAAGGGTAGTGAAAAATTAAAAAGTATAAATTGAACAATCGAAAACAAATCAATTAACAGGAGTTGAAAAAATGAAAATCAAAGTTGGAATTTTGGGAGCAACGGGAAGTGTTGGCCAGAAATTCATCCAGGTATTGCAAAATCATCCATGGTTTGAAATAACAGAAGTTGCCGCTTCCAGGCGGTCGGCCGGTAAGAAGTACAAGGATGCTGTTAATTGGTTCATGCAGACGCCAATTCCGGAAAATATTGCAATGATGGAAGTCAGAGAGTGCAAGCCAAATCTGGATTGTCAGATTGTGTTTTCGGGGCTGGATGCCGGTGTGGCCGGAGAGATTGAAGCAGATTTTGCCAAAGCCGGTTATGCCGTGATCTCGAATTCCCGGAATCACCGGTTTGACCCTGATGTTCCGCTGATGATCCCGGAGGTCAATGCGGATCATCTTGACCTGATCAAAGAACAAAAATACGGAAAGGGATTTATTATCACAAATCCCAATTGTTCTACTATCGGAATGTCTTTACCACTGAAGCCGATCCATGATAAATTTGGTATCAAAGCGGTTCATGTGGTGACCATGCAAGCCCTGTCAGGTGCCGGTTATCCCGGTGTTTCTTCCCTGGATATTATTGATAATGTGGTTCCCTATATCGGTAATGAAGAGGGAAAGATGCAGACTGAACCCTTAAAAATTCTGGGCACATTGAAAGATGGAAAAGTCACGGCGGCTGATATTACATTTAGCGCTCAGTGTAACCGGGTGCCGGTGATTGACGGCCATCTGGAAGCCCTTTCCATTAAGTTGAAATCCAAAGCCACTATTGAAGATATAAAAAAATGCTGGGCGGAATTCAGCGGCGAACCCCAGGAACTGGACTTGCCCATGGCGCCGAAGCGACCGGTGGTTTATTTTGAAGAAGAAAGTCTGCCGCAACCAAAACTGCAACGGAATATTGACAAAGGCATGGTGGTCAGTGTCGGACGGCTGCAGGAATGCCCGGTTCTGGATTTTAAGTTTATCGCCCTCTCCCATAATACGATTCGCGGGGCTGCCGGCGCTGCGGTCCTGAATGCGGAATTGATCTATAAAAAAGGCTTACTGTCCTGATGAAAAAAATTGTTGTGAAATTCGGCGGGTCCAATCTTCGTGACAAAGAGGGCATGAAGGCTATTATTCAAAGAGTAAAAGAATACAATCGCCCCCTTGTGATCGTAGTATCGGCATTTTATGGTATTACCAATCTGTTGACGGACCATTTAGCGGTGATTTTGGCCGATGACGGAAAAATCAAAGGCTTGACAGAATCCTTATCGGGTTTGAAAAAGGAGATCATTGAAGACCTGATCCAGTCAGCAAAATTGCAAAAGGAAGTATTCGAAAAAACCACCGCGCGTCTCAATCAACTGGAGCGCTACCTGTTGGGGATGCATTATATTGGTGATATCCCTTTATTCCTGGAAGACCTGGTGCTGAGTTACGGCGAACGCCTGAGCAGTCTCATCCTGACTTCTGTTCTACAGGATAATGGTATTGATTGTGTGGAAATATTACCTGAGGAAATTGGTCTGTATACCGATGGTGAATTTGGCAATGCCACAGTGGATTTTGATCTTTCTCATGAAAAAGTAAAAGCGAACCTGGCTGAAGATAAGATCTTTATTGTGCCGGGCTTTTACGGTATATCTGAGGAAAACAAAGTGACTTTGCTGGGCCGGGGCGGGAGTGATTATTCGGCGGCTTCCATTGCCAAATGTATCAATGCCGAGTCTCTCGATATCTGGAAGGATGTTAAAGGCTTCCTCAGCGCGGACCCGAAAATTGTCGATCATCCTATTGAAATTCAGCGTCTGGATTATACGGAAGCAGCGGAACTGGCCTACTTCGGCGCGAAGATTTTGCATCCCCGTACCATTGAACCGCTGATGTTCGATAATATTCCCATTCGCATCTTTAATATTAATGAAACTGAAAAGGGGATCAAGCCACATTCCATTATCGACCATGAAAGTGATGTATCGGAAAAAGTGATCAAGAGCGTCACTACCAGCGATGATTTCGGCGTGCTTCGTCTGGAAGGCCCGGGCGTGGGGATCAAACCCGGAATTCTGGCGAAAGTTACCGGCGATTTTGACCGTGAAAAGATCAACATCAAAACCGTGCTGACCGCCCAGACATCGATCAATTTTCTACTGGATAAAAAAGATCTGATAAAAGCCTATGACCATGCCAGGAGCCTGGGCTTGAAAGCGGTTAATGAAATTGTGCTGAGCGATGATGTGACATTGGTCGCGGCGGTGGGTAAAGGACTGGCGGATAATCACGGCATTGCCGCCTGTATGTTCGGCGCCTTGTCGGAAGAGAAGATCAATGTAAATATTATATGTTCCGGGGCCTCCAGTGTGGCTACTTATTTTATCATTAAAAAGGAAAATAAAACCAGGGCTGTGCGCGCCATCCATAAAGCCTTTTTTGAAATGTAAGGCAAGCATCCTGCTTGTCTATCAAATTTTTCCGAATGGAAGATTTGATAATTTCAAAAATAAGTGATGGAAAAAAAGTTTTTAGACATAATTATTGTATATACGCTTAAGATTGAAAGAGTTTAACCCATGAAAATAAAGAAAACAGTAGCAGAGATAAATGAAAAAATTAAAAAGGGAAAAGCCGTTGTCCTGACAGCGGAAGAAGTCTCGCAAATGTCGGAAAATACACCCGCCGAAGAAATCGCTAAAAAAGTGGATGTGGTCACAACCGCGACCTTTGGCGCGATGTGTTCTTCAGGGGCTTTTATGAATTTCGGACACGCTGATCCGCCCACCCGGATGGAAGAGATCAGGCTTAATAATGTCCCGGCCTATGGCGGTCTGGCAGCGGTGGATACCTATGTCGGCGCAACTGCTGAATCGGATAGCGATCCCACTTATGGCGGCGCCCATGTGATTGAAGACCTGCTGCAAGGCAAAGATGTGGTGCTGGAAGCCAAAGCCAAAGGTACTGATTGCTATCCCGGCACTTATGTCAAAACCAAAATCAATAAAGATAACATCAACGAATTTTACCTCTATAATCCGCGGAATGCCTACCAAAATTATCCGGCGGCTACCAATACGACCAACAAAATTATTTATACCTACATGGGGAATCTCCTGCCGAAACTGGGAAATATCAATTATTCCACTTCCGGTGAACTCAGCCCGTTGTTAAATGATCCTGATTTTCGTACTATCGGGATCGGCACGCGGATTTTTCTCTGCGGGGCGGAAGGCTATGTCACCTGGTATGGCACCCAATTCAACCGC
>CAYYMT010000059.1:0-10565 GCA_964472715.1 uncultured bacterium
CCAGTGATTTTTTTGCTTCTTTTTTCATCAAGGAAAAAAGAAGATCGTTAGTTTTAATCTACCCACTACAGTTCATATAGAACCAATCTTTATTAAGTATATTTGAAGGGGCGAAATTATTTGTTCGAGATATTTTTCATCATCCCAAATCTGTTATCTATCTTCGCTAAAATAACAGAACTAATAATCACCAGAGGCAGCGAGACAAAAAACCTGACCATTGTAAACTTAACGCCCATAAAATTGGCTTCAAAAAGCGTCATGGGAATTCGTGAAATAGTGGCCGCAAATAAAAAAGTAAAGATCACTTCCGCCCGGGCACCTTTTTTATGCAGCACTGCCGCCACCGGAAAAGCAACATACAAACCGCCTACAATCGTACCAGCCAGTATAAATGCCCACAAAAATCCGCGAAAACCGGTTTCTTCACCCAAATGTTTTTCCACAGTCTCCCGCCTGACCCAAACCTCAAAAAGAGAGATCAGAACAAAAGCCGCCGGCACAATTGTGATCATTGACAAAAGATAATTCACAAAATTATCATAAATATCCATCCCCGGCTGAAAATTGAGCAGCATCGATATAATTACAAATAATGCGAACACCATAATATGCCAGGTACGCTTCAAAAGAGTTCTCCAAAAACAAGTCCGGTAACAAGAGCCACAATAACCGCAATGATCAAACTCAAAAGATTCCGGACGATTCCCAGTTTAACTCCAATATATTCCACTTCCACCGGAAATGTTACAATACCCACCATCATTAGGGTGGATGAAAATCCGGACAAAATCATATAAGCAACCCCCTGATCCAGCAAGATACCACACAGCGGAAAAGCAATGAATCCCGGCAGCATTGCCACTGATCCGGTGGACAGCGCCAGTATCAGCGAATAATAGATATTGTCATTACTCAGGAACCTGCGAATTTCTTCTTCTGAGAAAAAATATAATACAACTGCCATAAGGATCAACATCCACATAAAGGCAGGTAGAATTTTTTTGATTTTTTTGAGCGTCAGTGATAATGCCAGTCTTGTTTTTTTCGAATCGAAAAAGAAGGAGATCAAGACACAAGTGACTGTCAATACAATAAAGGGATTGATTCTCATTATTTAAGCCAGATGGGATTCGTCAGTGCGGTTTTATCCTTATCGGTTTTTAGTTCAGCGCGGATATAACAGTCGAAATCATGGAGTTTGATGCCCAGGTCCCGCTGATAATCATATTTATCAATGTCATGTAGTTCAAGGCTCTGTTCCCTTTTGCTCTGACAATTTCCCACGATGAGGCGAATAAACTTAATCGGTCCAAAGAAATCGTTTGATGCTCCTGAAATAGAAATTTCACCGGGTAAAAAATCAACTTCATCGCCAATCCCAAAAACCTTCTGGTTCTGTCTGATTTCAAGATTCAGAAAAGGGCCGTCGGATACAATAATCCTGCCATCCCTGATATTGGTAATAATATTATCCACTCCCGGTTCGCTTTTCACATAATTAAAATATTCACCAAAAACATGATTATCATTCATTTCCATGGAAAGCAATGGATATTTGATTGCCAGATTGTAATTGAAATTGCCATGGGCATCGGTGCCGGCATAGATATGATGCCGTTTACCGGTCAGTATTTTGCGAATCCAGAGTTTTTTTCCTCTTTTATAACCATCGCCTTTGCGGCCGTTAATGATCTGAAAACCGGCCAGTTCTTTGACGAAATCCTTGCTGTTCCATTCTCCGCGCTTAAGGATTTTTCGGTGAAGGAATTTCTGCGGGGTTTTGGGGTGGGCCGCATAAGCCAGGGCATTATCATCCAGTTCGTCTAATATTTTCCGGTAATAATGCTCCGAAGCGTAGGATTTATATTTTTTCATAGCATCGCCGTTACCGGCAAATATCTCTTGATTGTTCAGCACCACCAGGTGAACATTCTCCCCCAGTCCGTTATCAACACTTAATTCATAACCCGGCAGCAGTGTAAAGGAATCATCAGCGGCATTTAGTTTTCCCGCCTCTTTTTTAAAATTTTTCCATTTTGTAAAATTATCATCTTTGAAATCCCATGTGCCCGGAACATTTTCCAAATCATAGGCATGGTCCACCACACCGGTAAAATCCAGTCCCCGGGCCTTACCCATCACCCGGTAGGCACTCAGTTCCGCGCCAAATTCCACCTGGTCTTCAGTATAATTGGAATGCACGTGCAGATCGCCCCGCAGCCACTGGCTTGCAACCGGCACCTCTTTTTCATCATAATATACCTGAAAGAGAGGGTTGTACTTTCCGGATAAATTGTGATTGGTTATTTTTCTTGTCCTGACGCCGTCTTGTAAAAAGATTTCACACCGTACTTGTAATTTTTGATTGGCAAAATCACTGATATCAATAGGAAAAATTTTAGAAAAGAAGAGCTGTGCCAGACTCTTGTTAAATTTAATCGCTTCCTTTTTAACCTGCCGCCCATTTCTCAGCACGGTGATTTCAACACGCTCAAAATGGACCGGAAACTTATTACTGTCCTTTACCATTAACATGACCGGAAGAGTTCCGGCAGTAATACGCGTCGGCATGTCAAAAAGAACTTCCGCTTCTTTCTTAAACAGAAATCCGCGAAACCAGGACAGCCGGTAATGAATTTCACCGTATAAAAAAACCGGTAAAATACCGATCATCATGAAAAATAAATAAACCAAATCAAGACAATTATCAAAATTTAAAATCATATAACATTCTTACTGTTTAATATTTTTATTACTAATCGAAAATCCTTCCGGATATAACAATTAATCAGCAGGTTCAGGTAATCAAAAAAAATCCGGCATTTCCAGGTCTAAATTCGTAAATGAATATACATTATCAAAATTATTTTTCAAAGATTCTCTTTCAGCAGGAAATTAGTTGACATAAAATAAAAGTAACTGTAAATTGGCAGACAGCTAAAATATTGAAAAATAGATTGAAAGGGAAATAAGTGGCTAAAACATCAGATATCAGAAATGGACTTGTCATTCGTTATAAAGGCGAATTAGTAAAAATTGTGGAATTTCTCCATCAGAAAATGGGACGCGGCGGCGCAAAGATCAAATGCAAAATGAAAAGCATTGAAACGGGCTCCATACTGGAAAACACCTTCCGCTCCGGAGAAACCATCGAAGATGTCAGACTTGACGCGAAAAAACTGCAATACTCCTATTTTGACGGGTTAAATCATGTTTTTATGGACCAGGAAACTTTTGAGGAAGTGCTGATCAGTGATGAAATTTTTAAAGAGGTCAAACCCTTTGTTAAAGAAACCGAAATCGTTAAGATCCTTTTTGATGGTAACAGACCGGTAGATATAGAAATTCCAACCCATGTGGAACTGGAAGTAACAGAAACCGAACCCGGTATCAAAGGCGATCGTGTAACCGGCGCCACCAAACCGGCCAAACTGCAAACCGGCTTGACAATTAATGTACCTTTGTTTATCAATGAAGGTGATGTAATAAAAATTGACACCCGCTCCGGTGAATATATGGAACGTGTCAATTAATAAAAACAGGCAAAAAATATGCGAATATCAAAAATATTAGAACTCGTTAAAATCGTCGAAGACCATGATATTGGTGAAATTGAAGTAACCAGTTTCGGCACAAAAATCAAAATTTTAAAAACAGGCCGCAGTAGTGCTCCAACTCAGGACTTTACTTCGGTAACTCCCCCGGCATCTGTACCACCGGGGACAACACAGGAAACCGAACCCGCAGTTCAGAAAACCGAAGCCACTAATGTAGAAGAAATAAAAAGTCCCATGGTGGGCACATTCTACCGCGCACCGGCCCCCGATGCTGATCCGTTTTTTAAAGTCGGTGACCAGGTAACTGCCGGCCAAACCGTCTGCATTATCGAAGCGATGAAAGTCATGAACGAAATCGAATCGGAAGTGACCGGCACTATCGTAAAAATATTAGTCGAAAATGGTGAACCGGTGGAATTTGATCAGCCGTTGTTCATTGTAGAAAAATAATCAGGCAAAGATAATATCGTGATAAAAAAAGTATTAATTGCTAATCGAGGCGAAATTGCCCTGAGAGTCATCAGGGCCTGTAAAGAACTGGGTTTGTCTACCGTGGCGGTGTATTCCACTATGGATAAGGATTCACTGGCTGTTAAATTCGCTGACGAAGCGGTCTGTATCGGCCCCCCTCCCAGTAACCAAAGTTATTTAAAGGCGTCACAAATCATCAGCGCCGCGGAAGTGACAAATGCTGACGCCATTCATCCGGGCTACGGCTTTTTCTCGGAAAATGCCAATTTTTCCAAAATGTGCCTGGATAACAACATCACATTTTTAGGGCCGGCAGCGAATATCATTACCGCCATGGGTAATAAAGCACAGGCCCGTAAAACCATGCAGAAAGTGGGCGTACCGGTGATTCCCGGCAGCGACGGTGTTGTCAGTGATTACGAAGAATTAAAGAACCTGGCCAAAGATATCGGATACCCGGTATTATTAAAAGCCAGCTCCGGCGGCGGCGGTCGCGGTATGCGGATCGTCAATAATGAAACAGAATTGAAAAAAGCCTATGATTCGGCCAGTACCGAAGCGGAGGCAGCCTTTGGTGATCCGGATCTCTACATGGAAAAAATGGTGCTGGACGCCAAACATATTGAAGTACAGATACTGGCAGACAAGCACGGCAACGTAGCACAATTCGGTGAGCGGGATTGCTCAGTGCAACGCCGGCACCAAAAACTAATCGAAGAATCACCCTCCCCGATTGTCGATGAAGCCTTGCGTGAAAAATTCGGTAATGCCGCAAAAAAAGCGGCCCGGGCTGTCAATTATGAAAGCGCCGGTACTGTGGAATTCCTGCTGGACCGGGAGCATAATTTTTATTTTATTGAAATGAACACTCGTATTCAGGTGGAACATCCGGTCACGGAAATGGTTTCCGGATACGACCTGGTCAAGGGCCAAATACGTGTTCATATGGGGCAAAAATTACCAAAATGGTTGGATAATTTTAAGATTCGCGGCCATGCCATCGAATGCCGTATCAATGCCGAAGATCCCGATCATAATTTCCGTCCGTCACCAGGTGTGATCGAATCCCTGCATGTTCCAGGCGGGCCGGGAGTACGCTTTGATTCCCATATTTTTTCCGGCTATAAAATTCCACCCAGTTATGATTCCCTGATCGGTAAACTGATCACCCATGGTGAAGACCGCAAAGAAGCAATCGTCAGAATGGAACGGGCGCTGGAGGAATTGACTATTGGCGGCATTGCCACAACCATTCCGTTTCATCAGTCAATATTAAGAGATAAAATATTTAAAAAAGGTGATTTTCATACAGGTTTCTTGAACACCTTTAAATACAAAAAACACTAAATTATGGAGGGAGACCATGAACGTACCAGAAGATTTGAAGTATACCAAAAATCATGAATGGGTAAAAGTTGACGGAGATATCGCAACTCTGGGTATTACAGACCATGCACAGTCTGAGCTTGGCGATATAGTATTCGTTGAATTACCTGAAGAAGGTGATGAATTCGACGCCGGTGACGCCATCGGTACAATTGAAGCGGTTAAAACTGTCGCCGATATGAATACTCCTGTTTCCGGTGAAGTTACAGAAGTCAATGAAGATCTTGAAGATTCGTCGGAATTGATGAATAAAGATCCCTATGGTGACGGTTGGATCGTAAAATTAAAAATGAGTGATGACTCTGAACTTGATGATTTGTTATCAGCTGAGGAATACAAAGAAACAATAGGTTGATTTATGAGATATATTCCGAATACCTCTGAAGCTGAAAAAGAAATCCTGAAAAAGTTGGGACTTGAAAGTTTCAGTGAACTGATCAGCAACATTCCGGAAAAGTTTTTGAAAGATTTCGAGATTGATCTTCCTGAAAAACTTTCGGAAAACGAAGTCACTACCCTATTAATGGAAATTGCCGCCAAAAATAAAAATACAGCGGACAATCTCTCCTTTTTAGGTGGTGGTTCCTATGATCACTTTATTCCTTCTGTTGTTAATTTTCTGATCTCAAGATCGGAAATATACACAGCTTACACCCCTTATCAACCGGAAGTCAGCCAGGGTACACTGCAGCAGATCTATGAATTTCAATCTATGATCTGTGAATTATTCGACATGGAGGTTTCCAATGCTTCCATGTATGACGGTGCCACAGCCATAGCCGAGGCGGCTATCATGGCCCTGGGAAAAGTCAGAAAAGCCAACAAAATCGTTGTTTCTCCGCTGATCAAACCGGAATATCTCGATGTGCTTGAAGCTTATCTGGATAAGCACGACGCGGAAATCGAATTCCTGCCGGAAAACAATGGTATTACTGATTTCAGCAGCCTGGAAGAAAAACTTCAGGATGCCGCCGGCCTGATTGTACAGTCCCCCAATTTCCTGGGAAATATAGAAGAACTGGCAGGAGTCAAAGACAAATTCGGTAAATCCAAAGCGCTTTTCATTGTATCCTCTGATCCCATCGGCAATGCAATCCTGAAAACACCGGGTGAATTGAATGCGGACATCGGTGTGGCAGAAGGCCAGGCGCTGGGAATTCCCCAGGCTTATGGCGGCCCCTACCTGGGATTATTTACAGCGACCGAAAAATTGATCCGGAAAATGCCCGGCAGAATTGTAGGCAAAACAGAAGATATCGAAGGCAAAGATGCCTATGCCCTGATCCTGCAAACCAGAGAACAGCATATCAGACGTGAAAAGGCGACTTCCAACATTTGTACCAACCAGGGATTGATGGCCACAGCCGCCACAATATATATGTCCCTGATGGGTAAAGAAGGAATAAAAAAAGTAGCGACCCTCTGTCTGAATAATGCTCATGAACTGGCTGGTAAGATTACAGCATTGAATGATTTTGAAATGGCATACAGCGATCGTCCTTTTTTCAAGGAATTTGTCATCAAAACGCCGGTTTCTGCCCGCGCCATTGTGGAAGAAGGAAAAAAACAAAATATCTTTCCCGGCCTCGATCTTGGCAAATACAAAGATGAATGGAAAAATCATCTGCTCATTGCTGTGACAGAAAAACGTTCTAAAGCAGATCTTGACAAACTTGTTAACTTTTTATCCGGATTTTCTAAATAATGTCAATTTTCAAACAATTAACAGAGATATCGAAAAAGCGCGGTGCCGCTTATATTGTGTTGATCGACCCGGATACACGGGATGAGAAAAGTCTCAGGGATTTTGTCCAAAAATTAAATGAGGCTGATGTGGACGCGATATTCATCGGCGGTAGTTTGCTCATGGATGGTGATTTTCAACATTGTATTGAGATAGTGAAGGAGGCCAGCAACATTCCGGTGATCATATTCCCCGGTTCTGTTCAGCAAATATCTTCAGCTGCCGATGCAATTCTGTTTCTATCCATTATCAGCGGCAGGAATCCCCAATATTTGTTTGGTGATCATGTGATTGCCGCGCCTGCCATTCGCAAAAAAAAGGTGGAGCCGATCTCCACCGGCTACATGCTCTTTGACAGCGGCCGGACAACAACAGCGGAATTCATCAGTAATACCAAACCGCTACCCACCCACAAACCGGAGATTGCCATGGCCCACGCTTTGGCGGCGCAATATCTGGGTATGTCAACGGTTTATCTGGAAGCCGGCAGTGGCGCTGATAATCCGGTACCTGACGCAGTGGTCAAAGGGGTTAGTTCTTTTGTTGATATTCCTGTCATTGTTGGTGGCGGTATCAAAAGTCCGGCAGTAGCAGCCCAAAAAGTCAAAGCCGGCGCTTCATTCATTGTCACCGGCAATGTGCTGAACGATACCGATGATCCTGACATTATCAAAAAATTCAGCCAGGCGATCCACTGGAAGGAAAATTAATTTTGCAAAATTACAGTGAGATCATACAGAATCAATTGCTTGAAAGTATAAGCGTAAAACAGAAATTTCTGAAAAACCAAACAGATGCTATCAATTCGGCAGCACAGAAACTTATTAATGCTGTTAACGGGGATCATAAAATACTGTTTTGTGGCAATGGCGGCAGTGCCGCTGATGCCCAACATCTCGCTGCTGAATTGGTAGCAAAATTAAAATACCGACGACGGGCTATACCAGCCCTGGCACTGACTACTGATACCAGTTTACTGACTGCAATTGCCAATGATGATGATTTTTCTGATATCTTTGCCCGGCAGGTGGAAGCCTTCGGAAAAGCCGATGATATTTTAATTGGCATTTCTACCAGTGGAAATTCCGCTAATGTCATCAAAGCCGTGGAAAAGGCAAAACAACAGAGTTTAACCACGATCATATTATCAGGTAAAAACGGCGGCCAGCTCAAAGAATTGGCAGATTTATCCATAATTGTCCCCTCCGATAATACCCAGCGAATTCAGGAATGCCACATTGCTGTCGGTCATATTCTATGCGATATTATTGAACAGTCAGTATATCATTCAGAATAGTTTTATATGCAAAATCTTTTTCAGGAATTTCTCAATCATATCAAAATCGAACGCAACCTGTCCCCAAATACCATTGCCGCCTATAAGCATGATCTTTTGCGCTATTACCAATTTCTGAAGGACAATCAGATCATTCGTCCCGATAAGATCACAATCCAGAAAATTCGTCAATACATTTCAATGCTGGCAGACCTCGGTATGTCAGAAAATTCCATGGCGCGAAATATTTCAACATTACGTAGTTTTCACGGTTATTTACTGGATGAAAATTATACTGATGATAATCCTACAGAATTTATTCAGGCCCCTAAACTGACCATGAAATTGCCTCAGGTGCTGGAAGTATCTGAGATCGAAGCCATCCTCAATGAAATTGATCGCGGAACCGATAAAGGCCTGCGGGACTACGCCATGATCGAAACCCTGTATTCCACCGGCGTACGGGTTTCGGAACTGATCGCTATTAAACAAAAAGATATTTTTATGACGGAACAGTTAATTCGTATTTTCGGCAAGGGTAATAAGGAGCGTGTTGTTCCTTTTGGCAGCAAAGCGGCGCAGTCAATTAAGGCCTATTTGAAATATGTGCGAACCAAACTGGCACAAAAACGTAAAAGCAATGATATGTTATTTTTAAATATGCGCGGAACACCGATTTCCCGCATGGGAGTTTGGAAAATTATCAGACAATATGTACAACTGGCGGGGATCGATAAACAAGTCAGCCCCCATGTATTCAGGCATTCTTTTGCCACTCATTTACTGGAAGGTGGTGCAAATTTACGTGCTGTTCAGGAAATGCTGGGACATGCTGATATATCAACCACCCAAATATATACCCATTTAGATAAAGATTTTATAATCCAACAACACAAAGAATTTCATCCGAGGTGGAAATGAACTTTCAAACCATACTTTTAATCATACCGCCGATTTTACTGGCGTTGACGTTTCACGAATACATGCATGGCTATGTCGCTTATCGACTTGGAGATAATACTGCCCGCGATCAGGGACGATTAACTTTTAATCCACTTGTTCACCTGGATCCAATCGGAACCTTAATGATATTTTTGGTTCATTTTGGTTGGGCGAAACCGGTACCGGTTAATCCCTACAATATGAATAATCCTAAAAAAGATATGATCTGGGTCTCAATTGCCGGACCGGCAGCCAATATGACTTTGGCTCTGATCAGCGGGATTATCATACGAATTTTCCAGGCGGGCGCAATTTCCGGCCTTGCCCGGTCAGTTCAGCAACCCTTGATGACAATGGTTTATTTCAGTATGCAGATCAATATTGCCCTGGCATTTTTTAATTTGATCCCCATTCCACCATTGGATGGCTCAAAAATTCTGGCCGGTTTCCTGCCACCGGAACAACAGCATATTACTGACTGGCTGGAACAGTATGGCGCTTTTCTTTTAATGGGCTTAATTTTGTTTGGTTTTGTTACCAAAATCTCAATAATCGGTTTTATCTTGCGACCTTTTATTAATTTTTTCAGTATGCTTTTTGGAGGTGTATAATGGCAAACAAAAAACGAGACTTCCTGAATTTCGAAAAACCCGAAGACAAAAAAGTCAATTTCCGCAATCTGCGCCGGAAAAGGCCCACCAAAAAATTATGGCTGGTACTTTTTATGGTCATTGCGCTGGGGTATTTGATATATGTGCTGCGATTGAGCTATTGAACAGGCTTATGATTAATTCCGTATTTCATATTTAATTTTAGACTTCATTAATCGATTCAATACATAAGCTTCTTCAGAATATTCTCTGGACTTAAAAAACAGGGTGCTGAACAACTCCCAAAACAGAACCCAGCCCCCAATATAAAATCCTTCAGAAATAAAATTCAGTAAAAACATTTCCTTTAATGATTGTTCTGTCAGGATAGCCCCTAAGATCAACATTAATCCCAACAATCCATAAAAAATCATCTGGCGATTGGAAATTTTTTTCTTTTTGCTCAATTTTCTGAGACGATAGCGAAAAAAATTATAATATCCCTGAATGCTCTTTTCCTGTTTCTCCTGGTCTACAATAGATACAGGAATATGAAAAACAATAACAATCTTATATTTCTTTGGAATTTCCAGCGC
>CAYYMT010000059.1:10665-21673 GCA_964472715.1 uncultured bacterium
GCAAAATATTTCTTTTAATATTTTTAACACCCTTTTAAATTTGCAACTGATGAAGAAAACTAATACTATACTGACCACGGTAAAATAGACAGGACTAGAAACGGATTAATTCTCCGCGCTTTTTTCCTGTCACCCCTTACTGCTTAGATATCAGAAAAGGATATTGATTTTCCTGTTTCCGCTGATATCTATTACTCATTTATTACATATTTATTTTTAAGACTGAAAAGGTTTCAGTTAACCTTTTTATAATGTTTAAGGAGTTTTACCGTGAATTTTAATCAACTGATTATTCGACCAACCAATAAACAAGATTTTAACCAAATAATGGAAATTGAAAAACGCGCTTTCGGCCGTGAGAGCGAAGCGGAACTGACAGCCGGTATTTTATCGGATGCGACAGCCGAACCCATGGTTTCTTTAATCGCCTTTATTGATAATACACCTGTCGGGCACATACTCTTTTCCCGTGGCTATATCGACAAAATGACCCCGCAGCAACCGCTATTTCATTTCCTGGCGCCACTGGCAGTCGTTCCCGAATACCAGAGTCAAGGCATCGGCGGACAATTAATCAGAGCGGGATTGGATTATTTACGCGCAATGGACTCAAAAATAGTCTTTTTGCTGGGCCATACTCATTATTATCCCAGATTCGGTTTCATTACAGACGCTCGTGAATATGGTTATCATACAGTACACCCTATTCCGGAAAAAGACAAAGATGCCTGGATGTTTCTCTCGCTTACAGATGATAAATATCCGGTTAAAAGAGGCAAGGTGCTGTGCTGCGGGGAAATGAACAAACCGGAGCATTGGCAGGAATAAATTGAGTGAGATTGTTTAGAATAGTCTAAACAGAGATCATTCAAAAAGGAATAAAAAGGATCAAAAATGACAAGAAATAAAATTATACATACTAATCCGCAAGAATCATTTATTTGCAAATCTTGCGGGAAAGCGGTCAGTCCACTAAAATATGGGGGTCAACATCGAAATCATTGTCCCCATTGTTTATGCAGTTGTCATGTTGACATTATACCGGGAGACAGACGATCAAGTTGCCGGGGCATAATGCAGCCTATCAGCATTCATGTCCAAAAAAATGGTGAATGGTCAATTATACACAAATGTTCTCAATGCAAGACAATTAAAATCAATCGTATTGCCTATGATGATAATGAATTATTGTTATTGACAATCGCTACCGAACCTTTGGTATCATTACCCTTTCCATCAAAAAATATCATTTCGACTCTACATAAACTTAGCCTGGAAAAAGGAAAAGAAAATGGTTAAAGAAAATAGAATAAAGTGTCCTGTTGTTGAAAAACAGCAGGACTTATATAAAGTAAAAATTAATAACACCATATTCACGGCTCAATTAAAAGGACGTTTATTATATAAAATTCAGGATTCCGGTCAATTTCCCTGTGTTGGCGATATAGTAGTTGTGAATCAGTATGAAAATCTGGTGATTATCGAAGAAATAATTGACCGTAAGTCCAAAATCAGTAGAAAAGTAGCAGGAAGAAAGACCAATGAACAGGTACTGGCAGCAAATATAGACTTTGTGTTTGTTGTCTTAGGTTTGGATGGCGGCAGAAACTATTCGGATCGACTTTTAGAACGATATATGACGATTGCATGGGAAAGTGGCGCGACTCCTGTTGTTATTTTGAATAAAGCAGATTTAAATGAAGATGCGGAGTTTGTAAAATCCCAGGCAGAATATATCGCTCCGGGAGTGGATATTATCGTTACCAGCGCAAAAAATGGCAAAGGAATACCATCCATTAACCAATTATTGACCAGGGGAAAAATCGGGGTTTTCATCGGGCCTTCAGGGGTAGGAAAATCAGCATTAACGAATATCCTGATTAAAGAGGACCTGCAAAAAACAGGTGAGCAACGGAAACAGGATAAAAGAGGAAGACACACAACTTCGGCCTCAATTATGTATGAAATCGATGACGGCGGTTTTATCATTGATTCACCCGGTTTACGAGAGATACAGCTTTGGGCTGGTCAGCAGGATATTGAAACTGTTTTCCAGGAAATTTCCTCAATTGCCAAAAACTGCAAATTCAATGACTGCCAACACAATGGAGAACCAGGTTGTGCTGTTCAAGAAGCAATAGGTAAGGACTTAATAACTCCTGACCGGTATAATAGTTATCTGGAACTCAAAAAAGAAATCGCATACTTGAAACTAAAAAAAAGTGAAAAACGTATTTTTCTGGAGCGGCAACAGAATAAAAGGTTTACAAAAGATTGTAAAAAAATGATGAAAGAGAAGAAATCTATGAAGAAATATTGAAATAGCGTTCAAACTATTTTATTTAGAAATATGGTAATTAATAGTGTGTTCTATTTTGTTTGATAAATTTTCATTATCGGCTTCTTAGTCTTGCGCCTGTTTCAGCATCAAAGAACAACATTTTTTCCATATTGAAATAAACATTCAAGCGGTCTTTTTTCCGGGTTTCATGGTCATATTCATTGGTTTTGCAGACCATTTTTGTTTTGCCGGTATTGAGATAAATCAGCGCTTCATGGCCTGTAGGTTCCACGATATCGCACTGTAGATTTACCTCTACTGATTGATCCGTTTCTTTGTGCAGTGTAATACTCTCAGGCCGAATTCCAATTGTTATATCTTGATTTTCATGGATTTTTAATAACTCAATGTGTTCATCGAATATCGGTATGGTGAATTTTCCATTTTCGATGATGATGGAATTATTTTCGATTTTACCGCTGAGAAAGTTCATGGCCGGGCTGCCGATAAAGCCGGCGACAAATTTATCCGCCGGATCATGATAAACATTTAATGGCGTATCCAGTTGATGAATAACGCCCTCTTTCATGACAGCGATCCGGTCGCCCATTGTCATGGCTTCGGTTTGATCGTGGGTGACATAGACCATGGTTGTTTGCAGGGTTTTATGGAGATTTTTAATTTCCGAACGCATCTGAACCCGAAGTTTTGCATCGAGGTTGGAAAGGGGTTCATCAAAAAGAAATACAGCCGGTTTTCTGACAATGGCACGACCGAGGGCCACCCGTTGCCGCTGACCGCCGGAAAGTTGCTTTGGCTTTCGGTTCAGAAGATTTTCCAGTTCCAGAATTTCCGCTGCTTCCTGCACCATTTTTTTTATGACCGGTTTTTTGAATTTTCGCAATTTCAGGCCAAAAGCCATATTATCATAAACAGTCATGTGAGGATAGAGGGCATAGTTCTGGAAAACCATGGAAATATTGCGGTCTTTTGGCGGAATTTTATTGACCAGTTTGTCAGCGATGAATATCTCTCCCGCTGTAATAGTTTCCAACCCGGCAATCAGTCGTAATGTCGTTGATTTTCCACATCCCGACGGGCCCACCAAAACCAAAAATTCCCCGTCGATAATTTGCAGGTCAAGATTCTCAATCACGTTAACATTATTATCAAAGGTTTTACCAATTTTTTTCAATTCAATTTGTGCCATAAAATTTCCTGTTCTTTTATCACTTCCTGCTTAATATTTTTCTCTGAATTGCATGGAAAGGAGGCATTCAATCGTAGATTCGGCTCCACTGTTTTTATTAATACTTTCTGCATTGATACCATCAAAACAGACACCGGTGCTGGGATTGTACATTTGCGTATTGGCGATATTGTTTCCGGAATACCACTGAAAAACCCGTTTCGCGTAATCTTCATATTTTTTATTTTCTGTTATTTCTGCCAGGGATTTTATTCCCCTGTAAACCGAATTCAACCCATAAGCAATCTGGGGGTAGGTTTCCATCTCGAAATCCTGATTGGCAACGATTATTTTGCGGGGGAAATTGTGTTCAATAAAAAAGGGAACAAAATTATCCGCCCACAATTTTACACTTTCCAGGCAGGCTTCATCTTTTGTGATTTTATAGGCTTCCAGGAGGGCAAAGGCCTGGGAATTCCCCCAGCTATGCCAAATATTATTCCAGCAGAAATACATTCCGGTAATATCTGAGTTGTCCTCTTTGTATTGTGATATTATCAGGGCTTCGGAAAATTTTTCAATTTCATTCCGGTAATCAAAATCTCCTGTAAGTTGCAGTTTGGTCAAAACCAGTAACATTTCATTGGTAATATCCGCTGCGCCCTGGATCATCCAGTTGGGTTTTTGGCCGAAATCCGCGTCAGTGATGCCGGGATAATCACTGAGAATTTTTTCGAGATGAGGTTCCATGGATAAAATCCGCATCTTTATGTCCTGACGCAGTTCTTCATCATCATGGAAAATATTATATCCTGCTGCCAGTCCTCGCAATCCACGAACCGCCCAGAATCCAAATTCCGCTTTGCTGTTGATATGCTCTTTGTTGATAGTGCCGTCCTGAAACATAAAATTATACCACAACCCGTCTTCCCGGCTCATGTAGAGCAGAAAATTGACCATATTTTCCGCAATGGGAATTAATAAAGAGTTGTTTTTTGTGATTATCTCATGTTCCAAAACTTCCAGGTAACGGCCTACATCATCAACACAGGTTATGCCTTCGCCAGAGGCTTCCACAGGCTTGTAATCCGGCGCGTCGGCATAGATCCAGATGAACGAGAGGGTTTTTCCGTCAACCTCGATACTATCGACCAATGACAGTGAATGAGTGAGATTAACGGTATATTCCTGTTTCCCACAGGATATAAAACATAAATATATACATATAATTAAATATTTTTTCATTTATACTAACCAATCTTTTTTGTCGAAAACTACATCGTTTTTATGAATATAAGCAGCCCCAATCACAGTATCCGCGCCGGCATAAATGATATAATATTTATCGTCATGCTCAATCGTGGCGCAGCTGAAAATAACATTGGGAATATAGCCCTTGATCTCCCAATCCAATTCCGGCTCAATAATCGGTGCGGAGTGCCTGGCCAGTACCTTGCGGGGATTGTCATAGTCCAGCAAAGCCGCGCCAAGCCGGTAGGCATTGATTGAATCAACAGCATGATAGATCAGCAGCCAACCCTTGGGATGCCTCACCGGTGGTCCGGCAATTCCAATCCTCACACTCTGCCATTCATCATTTTGGATGGGTGACATAATTTTGGTATGCTGATCAAAATTTTTGAAATCTTTAGTGGAAGCGATCCAAATATCGGGATGACGGCGGTGCAGCAATAAATATTCACCCTTAATTTTTTCAGGGAAAAAGGCGGAATTTTTATTTTCTTCATCCAATAGAACTCCATGCCGGGTCCAGTTAACCATATCTTTGCTGGTGGCGTGACAAATTCTGTAATCACCGGAAAAGCGGTTTCCGAATCCGGTATAGGTCATGTGAAAGGTATCGTCGATCTTCACAATTCGCGGATCTTCCGGCCCCCGCAATTCCTGAGGGACATCATTTTTTAAAACCGGTTTATCGAGCCGATGCCAGGTTTTCAGGTCCTTACTGACCGCGTATCCGAGACAATTTATATATTCACCATACCGCTCATGACCGCCAATATCTGTGGCCCGGTAAACCATGTGGAATAATCCTTTTTCATAAACCGCCGCGCTGTTGAAAACGGCTGACCGTTCCCACTGATTTTCTTTCACAGGTGTGAAAATGGGTTCATTGCTGATTCTGGTTAGTTTCATCGATTTTCCTTTCACTTATATTCACCTTTCATAATATTTCGAAAGCGTGAGTTTTTATTTATTTTTCATTAATTTTTCAGTCCGGATGATGCCATACTCTCAATAAAATATCGTTGGAAAAAGGAGTAGATGATAATGATCGGCAAGGCTAAAAAAGAAGCAGCTGCCAATTGCGCGCCCACCTGGCTTTCTGATTGCCCCCCTACTTTAAACAGGGTCACCAGTTGCGGCAGGGTCATCAGGTTTTCATCACGAATCACGATCAGGGGCCACAGCACATCATTCCAGGCGCCCATAAAGGAAATAATCCCCACAGTGATGATCACTGGTTTGGAAATTGGCCAGATGATTCGGGTCAATATCATAAAATCATTACAACCGTCAATCCGGGCGGCATCGATCAGATCCTGGGGAATATCCATAAAAAATTGTCGAAAAAGTAAAATTCCAAACGCATTGATCATGCCCGGCACAATGAGCGAGAGATAGGAATCCACCCAGCCAAATTTTACCATCAGAATATACATCGGGATCAAGATTATCTGGAAAGGGATCACCATGGTAAATAAGATAATTCCCAAAATCAGATCCCGCCCGAAAAAATTCAGCCTTGACAGCGCGTACCCCACAATAGAGCCAAAAAATATAACCGATAGAGTGATACAGGAGGAGACAAAAAGTGAATTGAGCAATCCGCGCATTAAGGGAATTTTTTGAAAGACCGCGCGAAAATTATCCAGGGTAAAATTTGATGACCACAGCCCGATCTCACTGATTTCAATATCCGGACGAAAAGAGACCGACAGCATCCACAAAAAAGGATAGGCGAAAGTGATTCCGCCAACAATCAAAATGATATATATCATACTTTTTTTCATCTTATCCTCTTTCTTAACTGCAAATTATTTTTAACAATTATCTGTGTTATTTTGTCCAATCTGCGGTTCATATTTCCTCTTATTTTCTTTCAACAAATTTTTTCTGCAGCAGCACCACAATCAAAATAATAAAGGCGAAGAAGAATCCCAGTGTGGCTGCATATCCCATGTGTCCGAAATAAAAGGCCTGGTTATAGATATAGAGCATGGCTGAGAGAGTGCTGTTCATAGGCCCGCCACCGGTCATAACAAAAGGCTCGATGAACAATGAAAAACCGCCAATGGTGGATAAAATGATGACCAGAACAATCGTACTGTTAAGCGCCGGTAATGTTATGTGAAAAAATTTCTGATAAGCTTTAGCGCCATCAATATCAGCGGCTTCATACATGTAACCCGGCACACCCTGCAAACCCACCAGGAACAGAATAATATAGAGGCCGACATTTTTCCAGGTGGCCATAATTGCAATGGATGGCATGGCCCAATTGGGTGACGTAATCCACGGAATTTTATCCATACCCAGTTTAGTCAGTAAATTATTCAGCATGCCGGTTTCATAAGCATATAATTGCTGCCACAAAATTGTAATGACAACACCGGAAACAACCACCGGCAAAAAGTAAGTGGCGCGAAACAAGCCCCGGAATTTTATTTTCTGGTTCAGAAAAACCGCCAGGAGCAAAGCTATAATTATCTGTAATGGTATATGAATCAATATAAATACCAGTGTATTAGTAATTGCTTTTAAAAACTGGACATCCTGAAATAGCCTGACAAAATTTCGCAATCCCACCCATTCCATCGGGGTCACAATATTCCACTTATGAAAAACCAGTATCAGTGAAAAAATCAGGGGAAAGGCCATAAAAACCAAAAAGGATATGATATAGGGCAAACTCATTACATAGCCGGCTTTGTCACTGTTTTTAATTCGTTGGAAAAATTTCATTATCTGGACCTGTTCCATTCAATTATTACCCGCGCGCGTTCAGCAGCATCCCGAACAGCTTCCTGCGGGCTTTTTACGCCGTAAATGGCACACATTTCATATTCCTGGGAAATACCATCAAATATTTCCTTGAGATCAGACACGCCATCCACACCCCTGGTTAAAGGCGCCTGCTCGGCAAACTTCACCATTTTTGGATTTTTTTCAAAATAATCATGGTAAAGCGTATCGGATAATAAATTTTTACGGATCGGCACCTGGGTGCATATTTCCAGCAATTTCAGGTCGCTTTCCGGACTGATCAGATATTTAGCAAATTCCCAGGCAGCCTCAGGATGTTTTGTGGTGCTGAACACCGCGATATTTTTATGGTCACCCCGGGTATAAACCGGGCCTTCGTAATCATCAGGCACCGGCAGGGGCATGATATCGTATTCAAAGCCTTCGGGCTTAAACCGTTCCACATGGGCGATATGATAGGGGCCGGTGATTTGTGTGGCCAAATGCCCGCTGATAAACCTGTCACCCTGCATTGTGCCGGTTGGGAAATAATTGTTTTCATAGATAGTCTGAAAAAAGTCAAAAACCTGGACGGAAGCCTTATTGTTAAAAATAATTTCCGACCCGTCAAACAGAGTTTTTCCGCCTGAAGCGGCAATGTAAAAGGGATAGTAATCAAATAATCGCTGCCACCAGATGGATGTGATATCCCGGTACCCCATCCAGTGGTCAAAACTGCCATCACCATCAGTGTCAATAGTCAATTTTTCAGCCGCCGCAAGAAATTGCGAATAGGTTTTCAGTTCTCCTTCTATTCCTGCTTCACGAAAACGGTTGACATTATACATCAGCATGGTAGGATTGGTTTTCCAGGGTAATTGGTAATAGTTTCCGTCGGGTGACTGAAATGATTCCAGCAAATCTTTGGGGACTCGTTTTTCCATATATTCAAAAAAATCCGGGAAACGGTCGAAATTTACCAGCCCGCCGGAGGAGGTAAAATCATCCATAGCGCCCGGCCACATATTGGAGCAGATATCCGGCGTGGTTTTACCGGCAATGGCGGCCAGCAGCACTTCTTCTGAGGATTGACTGGCAGGAATGGGCTGAAGATTCACTTTTATATTTGGATGGGTTGCATTCCACTCTTTGACCAATAGCCGGGCGAGACTGATTTCATGGGAATTGGAGGCGCACCAGTATTTCAGTTCAATAGTTTCTTTTTCCTTCACATCAGTTGTTTCTGACTCTTCCCGGCAGGAAATCACAGTTGTCAGTAAAATGATAATCGAAATACTTATAAATACTTTTTTTGTCATTTAATCATCCCAGCTGTTTCTGTTAAAATTTAACCTTCAACTGCGCATTATCAAATTCATGCAGATAATCAATCACTATTTTTTCATATCCACTATTCCTGACAGTATGCCAGGATAGAATATTTTTCCCGTTCAGTTTAACAGCGCTTGCCTTTTTTGGTGTGATAATAGTGACACTGTTTTTGTGACCGCTAAATGCCGATAATTCCATTACCAGTGAATTATCAATCATGTTTACGGTGTTGACAATTGCATTCGTGCTTTGTAAATAGGGATATTTTATCTTACCGGTTTCAATTTCAATTAATTTTTGGGGAGCATTCTCTTGTGGAATCAGCAGTGAATATTGTTGTTTTCCATCATAGCAGATGGATGATATTGTTTTTACGCCGCTTTCACCGGAGATATGATAATTCACGGAATTCCCATCAACAATATAAGAAAACCGGGATTTTTTTTGATTTGGCATTAAAAACGGGGAGAGTTCCAAATTCCAGGCATTTTCCGCAATGCCATGCAGATGATAAAGACTGTAGATATACCAGGCGCCGGCCCACAAAAATTGCGGTTTGTCAACCCTGCCGTATTCCTCGGAATTTTCCCGGTTGCCATTGCGCACTTCATAATAAGCCGGTTGTCCATTGGGCCCCTGCATAATGCCATGCAATGACATTGTATTTTTTATGAATTTACCAGCCTCTTCGGGCTGGTTGTTTTTTATCAGGGCCAGGGCGTACCAGGCATTACCCTGGGGCCATATTCCGCCATTGAAATAATAATATTTATCACCCACTTCATTATTTTTGTAACCGATTATATCTTTATAATCAGAAAAATCCATGGGGTAAGCATTATAGATTCCCACATTTTCATCCACCATTTTTTCTTTTGCTGTGTTAAGCATTAGATCCATTTTTGTTGAATCAAAATTGCAATAATGCGCGGCGAGCAAAGATCCGGAGTAATAATGCGGGTCCATTTCGCCTGAATTAAAATAATTCATTAAATAATGATGCTCTTCAGACCATAATTTTTCTGCCAGCGACTCTTCAATTTTATTGGCAATCCGGCTTGTTTCGATTAATTGCTGATTATCAGCATCCAGCCGGGCGGATATAAACACAAAATCCCGCAACGCTTTTACCGCTAAAACAGACATATAGGATTTTGGGCCGTAATTGTCACCAATATCCCACCAGTCAGGCCGGGAAGACCACATCAAATGGTCCGCTTCCAGGTTTTTCATGGCATTTTCAATGGAAACACGCAGATATGGATAAAGGTCACGAAGCAATTGCAGGTCATTGCTATGCCGTAAATAAGCCGCCGAAACAATGACAAACCAGAAATTATTCCAATTGTCGGCGGTAGCAAATTCAGTTTGATACGCGCCGTCTTTCCAGTAATAAGCATGGGGTATTACAAAATTTTCATCAGCATGACGAACAACATAATCGAGGTCATTATGTACCCGCTGAAGATCGAAATTGACAGCCGCCAGGTCCGTCACCAGTTGATCATGAGTGAACTGAAAATTATATTCGGCCGGGCAGGGCATTGGGACAAATTCTTCATCAAGATAATGGATATTCGTTACCATCACTGCTTTTGCCCAGGCAACCGAATGGTCGGTTTCTTTGTCACCGCTAATAAAATAACTTGTTTTTAGCGCTTTTTTTTTAATGGAATTTTCATAGCTGTTGACTTCTTTTTCATGGTTCTCAAGCAGGTAATTCACCATATCGGCGCTTTCATTTTTTTTCGCTGACCCGATAATCTGAATGATTTCCATTTTCTCGCCGGTATTCAATTGTTTTTCATACACGAAATCTGTATTTCGAAGGTCAATTTTATTGGCAACCGGTATTGTGCCGGCATTGGCGATAAATATCATCGCGGAATCAGTATCTTCATCAGGAAACCAGGTGTAACTTGTACCCGTTTCCTGATCATAATTCGCAACCGCTGCTTCAATTAATTTATAGGAATGGGAGGTTTTTAAGGCTGTCTTTAAATTAGTAGCAAACCGAAAATTTTCCCTGCGATCAAGATTATTGGTAATGGAAATGCGGAGTACCATGGCTGGCTTTTCATGGCAAAATTGATAATGAACAGCCATTGTGTAGTCCTGCTCCAGTTTCTGAAACTTAACGGTATATGGCGCCAGTTCAATCTCTGCTGAATTTTTCCCGATTTCAATTTCCGCAGAATTTCCAATGGTCAGCCCCCATC
>CAYYMT010000060.1:0-15237 GCA_964472715.1 uncultured bacterium
CGAATTCTTCAAGGGTATTATTATAAAGATCCGGTGGGATTTGGCCTTGACCCGATAAAATCAAATAATTTTGAATTTGGCTTACAACAAAAATTAAATCCAAAAACAACCATCAATATGACAGGATTTTACAAAAATACAACCAATTTGGTGAAAACTGCCAAGTCATCGCTGTCCGGTGATCGCTGGTACATTGATAGATATTATTTGAGATTAGAAAATGGTGATTTTGCCCTGGCCCGGGGCGTTGAATTGGAATTGGTCTTTGACAGAGTTAACAATCTCATGGGAAGAGTCAATTACACCTACACTGATGCACAAGGCTTCGGATCAAACAGCACCTCTTATCAGTCTGCAGTGCTCTATGAAACCGCTGTACCGCAAACAATCCATCCCCTGAATTTTTCACGAAAGCATGTCGGATTAATTAATCTGGATTACCGGTTTGGTCCGTCGGAAGGAGGAGCCATTTTATCACAATCCGGATTAAATCTGCTATTTAAATTTTCCAGTGGGCATCCATACACAAGTTCAAAGGCTTATGCGGGCAGTGGGTCATTGTACAAATTAGGTGTTCATTATATGGTTGATACAAGAGGAACGTCCTTTTTAGAACCGATTGGTAGCTCTACAACGCCCTGGACTTTCACAACTGATCTGAAGATGGATAAAACTTTTGCTGTTGGCCATTTCAAAGCAACCCTTTATGTTGTTATTAATAATTTGTTTAACCGGAAAAATGTGTTGAATGTCTATGAAAATACCGGCAGCACTGACGATGACGGATACGGAGAGTCTGTTAAGCATTCTGCAAAATATTATGGCGGTCAAAAAACGATAGATATGTACCAGGCAATCAACCTCATTAACGGACAGTCTTACTGGGATGTGCTGGGAAAAGAATTATGGGGACGTCCACGGCAGATACATGTTGGGATTAAACTGGCTTTTTGATGTAAAAATTCAATATTTGCAGAAGTATGAAAAAGAATGATTGCAAACTCAAAACTTCCGGTAATAATTGCGATGTAATTCTCACTACAATAAAAATATCTGCAAAGTCACTAATCTAAATTACTTCTCGATTACCACCTCACATTTATTATTATCCCACAATGTGGAATTTAGTATAAATTGTGCTTCAGGATTAAGTGTTTTTATCATGGCTTTCATTGGATTTAGGCAGTAGATGTCGCAGGGAGAGTTGCCACCCAGTTTTTTGGTTATTGCACAAAGTTTGCAGCCGGAAGCTGTGGCGGAAAATCCCTTTTTATTAGGTTGAATTTCCCAGTTGGCACAATTAAAAACCTCAGCTAATCTGGTGAATACTTCCTGTTCGGAATGAATGTTAAAATTTGCCACCTGCATTTTATTGACAGCGTCATTTCTTTGGGATTTGATTTCTGTTACTTTGTCCAGAATACCAAATTTTGTAAAGATTGTTACGGCTTCAGCAAGAACAGCCGCATAAGTATTTTCCAGAATTTTGACTCTTTTTTCCAATTCCATTTTTTACCTTTCAGATTTGTTTATCTCTTTGCTCTCGAAATTCAAAGATTAGTGCTACTTTAAAAATAGTATAAAAGTAGAATTATCTCTTATAGGACGTCATGATCCCTGTGTTGCTTCTCGTACAGAAGTAGTGGCACCGATAATTCTTTATGATCACTTTTTGCGGGATAAAAATTAAATTTCAACAATTTTTGATAAAAAAGTTTCAGAATGAGTTTAAATTGATTGTTCAGTTCATTGATGCGATTGGAATTAACCGATAGATTTGACCGGTCAAACCATTCCGAAGCCAGATAAAGCGAGCGGTTTATTTCAATTTGGATCCAGGGCTTTGGATTATTGCCATGTTCACGGGTAATATAGCCGCCTTTAAAAGGCCTATTTATTGTTACATCCTGGTTGTCTAACTCTAATATTTCCATAAAAGAGGCTTTTAGCAGGTGCGTGATTTTTGAATCACAGGATTTTCCCTCAACATCTCCCAAATTTATCAGCGGTCTTTTTTGTCCTTTGTCCGGTGAAATATCAGGCGCTATCTCGGCCATGGAGTGACAATCGAGTCCTAATAATATTGCTTCTTTTTTCATTTCTGATTTTAAGAAACAATGATAAGGATAATAATATTTACGAATTAACAGTCGTTGCATAGTTTCATCAGGATGACGATCGGGTCTGTAAATGGGTTTAGTATAGCAAGTGGCAGTCTTGATTATTCCATCGGGATATTCCGGTGACAGCATTTTCGTTGAACGGCTTAAATCAATGAAAGCCCGTGCGTATTCTGTTGAAATTTGAGATAAAACAAGATCCGAAGCATCGTATATTTCCCTCGTAAAAGCATCAGAGTCATCAAACAGATCATTTTGGGTGATACTAATGTTATCCTTGAGTTCAGCAGGGACTTCAGTCCCGCCATGTGGAATGGAAATAAAGAAGGGTAATTTTCCCATTGGTAATTTTTGTGGATTCAGGCTTACTGAACCGTTCCATCTCTCCTTACATCTGCTATACCCTGAAACCCTTCTCCGCTTTGTCTTTTCAATACGGCCTGAATGCAACCCAGGTAGAAAGCAAAATCTTCTTTTTCTTCAATCCGATATTCCTGCTTTCGCAAATAACTGATCACATCCCGGCTAAACCGGCCTGCTTCCAAACTAACCTTACCCCCCAGTGAGCAGTGCAACCGGGGCGCTTTCATGGCTTTGTCAATGGAATAATTATGATCCGTAATCCGTAATAAAAAGAGCAATAGTGTGGAGACAATTCTTTCACTACCGGGACTTCCTAATGACATCCAGATGGTTTTGTCATTGTATATTAAACTTGGTGCTACTGTGGCCCAGGGATTACTATTCGGACGAATATAATAAGGATGTTCCGGTTTGTTATAATCAAAATCAAAAAGATAATTATTATACAAAAAGCCTAGACCATCTGCAACTGCTTTGCTGCCGTAAACCCGTTCAATGGACTGGGTGAGACTGACAGCAAACCCGTCCTTATCAATAACTGATAAATGGGTTGTTTCACCGGCCATTTCATCTTCCGATGGAATAATGGGAAGCAACTGTTTGTCCACATCTTCAACGATTTTTTTGATGCTTTCATAAGCAAAGTTCATATCCAGCATGGTTGTGCTGTCAGATATTTGCTGAAAAAAATTGGCATCATAGGGCCGGTCGGAACGCTCCAGAAAGGCCTCCCTGATAATTTTGATCAGGATATGATAAAAATGACTTTCATTGTCAAAGCGGTATTCCTTGCCTATGAACTGAAGCATATTCAGCGCGTATATTAATGTCATGCCGGCCCCGGGCGGTGGCATCGTGTAAACTTCCAGGTCACGGAATTTAGTGCTGATAGGTTCCCGCTCAATTGGAAAGGGAATCAGGGCGAGGTCATCATAGCGCAGTATGCCACCGTTTTCCCGCATATCGGCATCGATTTGTTTGGCTACTTTTCCACGATAAAATTCGTAAATACCCTTTTCGGATAAACTCCTTAACAATTGGGCCAGTTCCGGTTGTTTGAATATATCTCCTTCATTATAAGGTTTGCCATCCTTCAGGAAATATTTAAGCCCTGATTGTGACGGCACGCGCTGGAATTTTTTTAATTCCCGTTTTTGTAAGCGTGACTGAAGGGCTGTTGTGGGAAATCCTTTTTCTGCCAAATCTATTACAGGTTCCAGGATGGCTTGCCATTTCAGGCGGCCATAATTTTTATGGGTATACCACAAAGTTGCCGGTGTGCTGGGAACTGTGGTAGCCCGGTAACCCAGTGACCTGTCATCTTTATAGATTGAACTTGCGTGGGCCAGGGAGGGGGCTCGTGATGATCCGTCAATGGCAATTATTTCATCTTTATTGCCAAGTAACAGCATGGTTTGACCGCCAAGACCGCTGGCCTGGGGTTCACAAACCCCTAATGCCAAAGCTGCTGCAACTGCTGCATCCACAGCGTTTCCTTTTTGCTTAAGGATATCTTTACCGATTTCCGTAGCATGAGAAGACTGGGTTGCAACCATGCCATTTTTGGAAACAGCGGATTTGCCATTGGAATCAACCTGGAAATTTTCTTCAATTTTTTTAAAATTTACTGCCATGGTCATTTTTCCAGATTATGAATCAGAAGGGTTAATAAGGCAGCTCTTTCGATCAAACTATATTTGAGTATGTATTCTTCGTGGTTTTCATTCATGGTACCGACAGGACCGGTTCCATCAATAACATGTTTTGATTCACCGGCAAAGCAGATATCCGATGAACTCCAGCGATGTTCTTCCCGCAGCCGAATATCCAGGGTGTCGGCGATCGCTTTTATTGTTTTCCATAAAGCGGCTACTTTTTCCGTCTTTTTCATATCCGGTCTTTTGTTACCGACATTGACATATCCGTCGATCAGATTTTTATGTTTCTTATTGATAAGTTTAAATATTTTTGCCTCAATGTCTTTAATCTGGTGAGCATCGTGATACCTGACACTTAAATTTATCTTACCGTTTGCTGTAGTGTTGGCAACATTGGATGTAAAGGTTAGTGATGAGGGTGTGACGAGTATACCTTCGTTGTCATTGGAAAGATTGATCAGGGCTGTATTCAATTTGGAAAAAATATTGGCCATTTTAGAAATATTGTTCTCGGTTTCATTATTGATCAGATTCATCGAAATATTATAGGTTGCCGCACCGGACCGGGAAGTCACTAAACCGCCGTCAAGAAAAGCGCCTTTCATTCCAATGACATATTTGGCGAGGGCAGATTTTTTCTTAATTATCGGCGCGGAAACTTTATTTTTGATAGAACTGTCAGTGGTCAGTAAAATTCCAATTTTATTTTTATTTAATAGCCGGGTGCTTCTCAGAGCCTGTAGTGCAGCAAGCATGACAACTATTCCACCTTTGTTCTGCCAGATACCGGTGCCGTAAATTTTTTGTTCTGTTTCTTTAAAATAGTGATGGTTTTCCGTTGTCACCAGGTTATCAATATTTCCCAGCAATAAAATATCATATTCGTCATCCATTGAATTGGTGTAAAAATAGATGTTTCCAATTTCCGGCTGATTAATTTTCTGAAATGAGAAGCCAATCTCACTCAACTGTTTTTTTATTAGTAGAGATAGTTTATCAACACCTTCCACATTTCTGATATGGGTATTTATATTGACATACTTTTTTAATAACTGTTTGTAATGATTTTGGTTATTTCGCAAAAAGGATTTCACCTTTCGATTCAATTTGCCATTAATAGCAGCCAATTCATTTTCTTCGGCAGCATATTTATTTCCGAAATATCGTTTCGCGGCTACATCCAGCATTTTATTGACCAGTTCATCATACTCATATCCGGCGGCTTTGGCGGCAATGGGATAGGAACCGGTGGGGCCCATGCTGGCCATGGAATTGATTTCCAGAATATAGAAGTCGCCATTTTCATCAAGACGAATATCAACACGGGAGAAATCCTTAAGATGCAGGGCTTTAAAGGCTCTGATACTTTCGTTTTGCATTCTCAGGGCCAATTCTTCAGAAATAGCGGCCGGGCAGATTTTTTCACGGGGTGTCAATTTTTTATCGTCAGTGGACTGGATGGCGTCGGGATCATTGTTCAGATCAATTTCCAGTACCGGAAACGCTTCGCAGGGCGAATTGCCAATAATACCAATGGCAAATTCTCGCCCGCGGATAAATTGCTCAACTAATGCCTGCTGCTGATATTCTTCAATAATGAATTTCACGGCTTCTCTCAGATCAGTTTCATTATAAACAACCTTTAAACCGAAGGAAACGGCTTCCATTTTGGGCTTAATAATGACGGGATATTTTACATTGGACATATCCTCTTCATGGCTGGAATAAACCCAGAAATCAGGGGTGGGAATATTATGTTTTTGCATGATGATTTTGGTAATTACTTTATCCAGGGCAAGGGCGTGCCCGGAAGGATTTGACCCCACATAGGGGATACCGATCATTTCCAGCAGCGAGGGAATGTGGGTATACCGGCTCTCACCCTGAATGCCATAGGCCATATTAAATACCATGCCC
Source organism: uncultured bacterium (assembly GCA_964472715.1). Taxonomy (GTDB): domain Bacteria; phylum Fidelibacterota; class UBA2242; order UBA2242; family JAFGTP01; genus JAFGTP01. The sequence continues at coordinate 6,059 of CAYYMT010000060.1, forward strand.
ATTTTTTCATTGTCAAGTACTTTTGGCATGAATCCCTGCAGACTTTCGATGACATCCATATTTCCGTCGATAATTTCAACATTATGACCGTGAGTTTCCAGTGCCTGGGCTACTCTGTGAACTGTTTTCTCGTTATAAATCTCTCTATTTTGAATACCAAACCGATTGATAACATTTGAAAAATCTTTATTATAAATTATTGCTACTTTCATATACTTTTATCCTCATCTATCAAGACTAATTGCAATTTTTTTTCATATGGAATTAATTGGGTAAATTTTGGTTAAAAATAAATTATTAACAAGAAAAATGTATCAAATTTTGAAAAATTAATTAATTGTTTTTTATCGTCGTGGAAATACAAAAAATTAGAACTATCAAGGTATATTGGTTATTAAATTATATCAGGTTTTGTTTTTTAAATGGATTGTTTGCATACTTTTTAAAAGTTGTGTCAACCAGTATAGGGATAATATTCCCACGCTGATATTGGCTATAAAAGCTGACCAGAAAATGCCATTCAGACCAAACAGACGGGAACTGATCCAGGCCAGGGGCACGTACAATCCGATCATTCGCAGAGTAGAGAAAAAGGCCGAAGGGAGCGGTTTGTTAATACCATTAAAAACGGAAACCGCCACACTGAGCAAGCCGAGGAAAATATAACTGAAACTGATGATCCGTAAATAGCGGGTGGTTACGGAAATAACCGCCGGACTGCCGCTGAATATGCCCGCAATGGCATCACCGGCAATCATGCTCACAAAAAACATTAAACTTCCCCATATCAGGCAGAAGATTGTTCCATAGCGAATCGCCTTAAAAATACGGTCAATTTTACATTTACTGATATTCTGACCGGCAAAGATCACCAGCACCGAACCCAGCGCATTGACCACCATCAGGGCAAAGGATTCCACTTTGGTGGCGACGCCGAATCCGGCGACAGCATATTCTCCAAATTGTGACAGAATTCTAGTGATGAGGCCCAGAGACACCGGCGTGATCAACAGGGTAATGCTGGCCGGGCCGGCAATGTATAAAACTTTTTTCCAGGTGTGAAATATTTCACCGATCTTACCGAGTTTCAGTGTAATAAATTTGTATTTTCTAATTAAAACGATGAGAATAAAGATAAACCCGGCGCTTCTGCCGATCACCGTTGCCAGCGCGGCCCCCTGAATCCCCAATTCCGGAAAGGGCCCGATCCCAAAAATTAACAATGGGTCCAAAATCGCGTTAATGGTGGCTGACATGACCATTAACGCTCCCGGCAGAAGAGTATTGCCGGTGGCGCGGACAATATTATTGCCGATCATTGGCAGGACGACGAACATGACACCCAGATACCAGATGCTCATATAGTCATCAATTAAGATTAATAAGTGATCACCGGCGCCAATGGCCCGAAAGAGCGGATAAATCGTTGATTTTCCAATGACAATAACGGTGAAAACAATGATTAAACCAAGCAGGATGGACCGGGTGGCAATTTTTTGTACCTGGGTATGGGATTTTTTAATAATATTCCGTGACATCAGGGAAGAGGTTCCAATCCCGATACCCAGCGCAATGGAGTTGATAAATATAACCACGGGATAACAAAACCCAATGGCGGCCAATTGGTCAACACCAAGTTTACCGATAAAATAGGTGTCCACCAGATTAAATATCACCATACCCAGCATACCGAAGATCATCGGCCATGTCATGGTGGCGAGTTGTTTCTTAATATTGCCGCTTGTCAGGTCTCTGCTTTTTTTCATTAATTTTATCCATAATAACCTTGCGAATAGTTGAAAATCTTCGCAAGGGTGTCTCTAATTTTTTTCATTAACACCAATTCATGGAACCTTCGTACCCTTTGAAAGGTGGGGGAGTTAAGGCATATAATGTATTGGCGCGTCGATTCCCACCGGAATGCCAAAGAGCATCCACAGCGCCAGTAAAATAGTCCAGGCAATCGTCAGAAAAACTGTATACGGGAGCATGGTCGCGATAATTGTACCAATACCCGCATTTTTATCATATTTCTGTGCAAAAGCCACAATTAACGCAAAATAACTCATCATCGGTGTAATCACATTGGTTACGGAGTCACCAATTCGAAAGGCCACCTGGGTCATGGCCGGATGGTAGCCCAGCAGCATGAACATCGGTACAAAGATCGGCGCCATTATCGCCCACTTGGCGGAGGCGCTTCCCATAAAAAGATTAATGAAAGCTGAAATGATCACAAAAGAAACAATCAGGCCGATACCGGTAAAACCGACATTTTGTAATAATTCCGCCCCTTTAATGGCGATCATGACGCCAAGATTACTTTTCTTAAAAATATAGACGAATTGCGCCGCGAAAAATACCAGCACCAAATATCCTGACAAACTTTTCATCGAATCGCCCATGTGCTTTACCACATCTTTGTCACTTTTAATCGTGCCGACTATGATTCCATAAACCAACCCGGGAATAAAGAAAATCAGAAAGATAAAGGTGATCAATCCGTCCATGAAAGGAGAGCGGAGAATGGAACCGGTTTCCGGATTTCGCAGCACGCCGTTTTCCGGCACAACCATCAGCACGAATGCAATGAGGGTCACTAAAAAAGAAATACCGGCCCAGCGTAATCCTTTTTTCTCATGGGCTTCGACCTTATCAAAATCCTCTAATTCACCCTCATATTCACCCAACCGGGGCTCCACATATCTTTCTGTGATCCAGGTACCTATTATTGTGATCATGATAGCAGATGCAATCATAAAAAACAGGTTGATAGCCGGAGTTAACTTGACACTGGGATCGATAATATTGGCGGCTGATTCACTCAAACCCGCCAGAATGGGATCAACACTGCCGATCAGAAAATTGGCGCCGAATCCCGCAGAAACACCACAAAAAGCTGCCGCCAGTCCGGCGATGGGATGACGCTTAAAAGCCGCAAATACCATGGCGCCTAAAGGTATCAATACCACATATCCGACACTGGAGGCTAAATGGGAAAGAATACCGGCGGCAATGATCGCGACGGTAACCAGGCGTTTCGGAGCAGCAGTAACCATGTGACGCAGGGCTGCTGTGATCAGGCCTGATCCCTCCGCCACACCAATACCGATCATGGCAACAACCACAATTCCAAGGGGCGGAAAATAAATGTAATTTTCTGTCGCGTTGGCAAAAATAAATCGAAAACCTTCCGCGCTAAATAAATTATTGATCTGAATCGCTTCGCCGGTGCCGGGGTGGATCGCCTGCACACCCAGGGCTTTGATCAGCCAGGACAGCAGTAAGGTCACAAAAGCCAGCAGTGCAAAAAGCGTTGCCGGATGGGGTAGTTTATTGCCGACAACTTCAATTCCGTCCAGCATACGTAAACTTACCGGGCGTTTATTGGGGTCTTTTTTTCGGTTAAAAAATCTCAGAAATCCTTTTTTGTCAGAATCTTTTTTTGTCATAATTCTCCCTCAAAATTTCGATTCAATACAGCGCAGCAATTTATGTTTTAGGCGGGAATTATACAATTGATAATTTTTGTGAATAAGCCGTTTACAAAGTAATCATCGTTAGCTAATGTGATGAAGATTGTATATGAAAATGAACTTAGCGGAAATAATATAGCGAAGAGTTTGAGATACAAATTAATATGGGCAGTGGAAAAAGAGTTGACTGATAAATAATTTTAAATTAAATTCACTTAGTTATTTGGCTAATTGTAAAAAGGAGTGTCGAAAATGAACCCTATCCTAACCATCTTCAAAGCTCTGTCCGATCAAAACCGGTTACGGATTTTTACCGCCCTGATGAATTATGAAGAACTCTGCGGCTGCCAGATCATTGAGTTTCTCCAGGTGACAGGGGCGACAGTTTCCCGGCATATGGATCTGCTGTTGTCAGCAAAGTTGGTGAAAAGCCGCAAGGAAGGCCGCTGGGTTTTTTACCACCTGAACGATGAAGAGATATATCCGCCGCTTTTGGACTGGATCCAACAAAACGTGTTGGCAGACGAAATTTACCAAAAAGACCGGGAAAGACTTCGGGAAATTACAGCTTACAAACCCGAAGACCTTTGCCGCATACAGCGGGGCGAAAAGTGCTGCCCGAAGAAAAAATAACTAAAAATGGAGATATTATGAAAAAACTGAAAGTATTGTTCCTTTGCACAGGAAATTCCTGTCGCAGCCAAATGGCCCAGGGCTGGGCAAAACATCTGAGGGGTGATGAAATTGAAGCTTATTCCGCCGGTATCGAAACCCACGGCCTGAACCCTAACGCGGTGAAAGTTATGGCGGAAGCCGGCGTGGATATTAGTGACCATAAGTCTGAAAATGTTAAGGATTACCTGGACAAAGATATTGATTATGTGGTCACGGTTTGCGGCCACGCCCATGAAACCTGCCCGGTCTTTCCCGGCCATGCAAAAATCATTCATCGTGGTTTTGACGATCCGCCCTTTCTCGCCAAATCCGTGGATTCCGAAGCCGAAAAACTGGGGATCTATCGCAGGGTTCGTGATGAAATCCGTGATTATGTCAAACAAATGCCTGAGATATTAAAACAAAATGAAAGTATGATATTATGAATGAAAACAGCCGAAAAATGACCAGTGTTTTCGAGCGTTATCTGACGCTTTGGGTGGGACTCTGTATAATTGCCGGAATAGTTTTGGGAAAAATAGCGCCGGATCTGGCCACCACCCTGGATAATATGTCCATCAAGATAAATGGCCCGCCGGTGGTTTCCATCCCCATTGCCATTAGTTGCCGGATATTTTTCCAGAAAATGGATTATTAATGTGAAAGGGGAGCAGTGGTTCAAAGAAAAATTTTTACATCTGCTGACACCGGTGACTATTATCGCGCTCCTGATTACCCTGATTTTGCTGTTTAGTTTCAAAGGTGACGTGATCATGTCGAATCCGATGACCATTCTTTATATATCAGTGCCGCTGTTCATTCAGACGATCTTTGTGTTCACTATCGGCTATGTTTCGGCCAAACTATTGAAACTGGAATACCGGGACGCAGCGTCGGCTGCCATGATCGGCGCGTCAAATCATTTTGAAGTGGCTATTGCGACTGCTGTGATGCTCTACGGTTTATCATCAGGCGCTGCATTGGCGACCGTTGTTGGTGTTTTGATTGAAGTGCCGGTGATGCTCCTGCTGGTGAATGTATGTAAACGCACAAGAGGATGGTTTTAATTAGAGAAAAGAGAATTGACACTTTAGGAAAGGTTTATAAGGGATTTTCCTTGATTTTAAGCAGTAGCATTCAATAACTTGAGAATGGTATCCATTTATTTAAAGCAATGTTACGGAATATAATTTGTATGAAATTTGAGTGAGTTGAGAGAAGGCATGAACCAATGACTAAAGAAATTCAGCAGGAAAATTATCAAAGCCTTAAAAATCAAATAGGTGAATTATTACGTCAGGGGCGGATGCGAGCCGGCCGGGCGGTGAATACAATATTGGTGCAAACTTATTGGAACATTGGGCGTTATATCGTGGAATATGAGCAGGGTGGCAGAGAAAAATCAGTCTATGGATCTGAATTGTTGGACAGGCTCTCCCGCGATCTAACTTTGGAGTTTGGCAAAGGGTTGAGCCGGTCTAACCTGGTCTATATGAGAAAATTTTATCTTTTCTTTCCAAATAGTGAGACACTGTCTCACCAATTAAGTTGGAGCCATTATTTTGAGATACTCAAATCCGATGACAGACTGGCTATCAATTTTTATACAAAACAATGTGAAAAAGAAAACTGGAGTGTTCGGGAACTCAGGCGGCAAATGAAAAGCATGTTGTTTCATCGACTGGCCCTCAGTGGCGACAAAAAAGGAGTTCTGGAAATCGCTGAAAAAGGAGCGGAGATCAATCAACCTGGAAATATTATCAAAGATCCCTATGTGTTTGAATTTTTGGGTATTCCGGAAAGATATCAATACCTGGAAGGTGAACTGGAAGAGAAGTTAATAAACCACCTGGAGTTATTTCTATTGGAACTGGGCAAAGGCTTTGCCTTTATTGGCCGTCAATATTAAATCACTTTAGGGAATAAGCACTACTTCGTGGATTTGGTATTTTATCATCGGATTTTAAAATGTTTTGTGTTAATAGATTTAAAAAGGGGTGAGATAGACCACAATGATATTGGGCAGATGAATATGTATTTAAATTATTTTGCCAAAGAAGAAAATGTCGAAGGTGATCAACCACCAATCGGAATTGTACTGGGAGCCTATAAAGATCATATTCTGGTAGAATATGCCACAGAAAATATCAGTAATCATCTATTTGTTAGCAAATATCAGCTCTATTTGCCGAATAAAAAACAACTGAAGGATCAATTGAAAAAGTTACTGAAGGATGATTAAGAAGATTTTTTTAATCTATGGTAAAAGAGACAAAGATCAGTTTGAGAATAAAAGCATAAAATGATAATGCTTTTATTGACAATTTATCAGACGCTGAATATGAGCAGGAAATCAGGATTTTGGAGAAAATGTTAAACCATTATCTCAAGACCGATAAAAAACTTGAAATATCTGAATTATAGCAATTTACAGTGGTCAGTCAGTTTTATGATTTAATTTTCCTGAAAAACATCAGCAGCATGATCAGACTCAGCACAGATAACACGGCAAAAATGTAGACCAGGAAAAAATTCTCGGAAATATTATTAAGTGTCAAATTCACAGCCATACCGGCCAGTGCAATTGTCAGGATCACCAGAAAAACCAATAGAACCGGCGCAAAAATATAACCCAGTTTATGATGTTTTATTAACAAAAAAGCCGCAATGACCAGTCCCGGCAGACTAAAAGCCAGGTCAAGAACGTGGACAGGATTGACCAAAAGATTATTGTCCGTGACGGTTTTTGGTGTGGTGCCGGAAAGAAGGGCCGGAATAATTTCACCCAGCCAGATGAAATAAAACAAAACCGCAATGATGATCATATAAATCCCCATGGTCTTGGCGGGAATTTTTTCTTCAAACCAGGCGGGCACATCCTTGCCGGCGAAGTCCATGATAAAAATAATAAAGAGATAGAGTGAAAGTCCGAAGATAAATGAATAAACCAGGAAGAGTTGATTAAAATTCACGCCGAAAGCATAGATCACGTAGGAATAGAGAATGTACAAAACTGTGCCGCCAAACAGAAAGTAGCCGATCTTATTTTCCCGGAAATAGAGAAATAATGAAATCAGCAGTATCGGCGCGACAATAAAGAGATTGACAAAATCCTGTCCGATGCCCTGGGTGCCGAAGGAGAGCGAATCCTTCTCAAAAGTTGCAGGGTTAAAAACGCCGTGGAATGCAGCAAAAATCATTAGTAAAGTAGTGAAAATGGTTAAAATAAAAATTATCTTTTTTTGAACACTCATTATATGCTCCTCAGGTTTTTCTATAAAATATGAAATGAATCGGTGAAATGGAACTCTCTTTTTTAAAAAATCATTATTGGAGATATTGGCATGAATTCCTTAGATTTTAAACTGATTCTGACAAAACTAACAGGTGAAATTATGTTATATCGAGAATTTGGCAAAACCGGTGAAAAAGTATCTTTATTAGGCTTTGGGTGCATGCGCATGCCGGTTATTGGCGATGATGAAAAAAATATTGATGAACCCGAAGCCATCAAACAAATACGCTACAGTATTGATAAAGGCGTGAATTATATCGATACCGCCTATCCCTATCACGGCGGAATGAGCGAGCCTTTAGTAGCCAAAGCGCTAAAAGAGGGCTATCGGGAAAAAGTGAAATTGGCCACCAAACTGCCATCCTGGGACATCAAAAAACCGGCAGATATGGACCGAATTCTCAATGAACAATTAAAGAAACTAGAGACTGACTATATTGATTTTTACTTGCTTCACGCATTGAATAAAAATCATTGGGAAATACTCAGAGAGCATAATGTTTTTGAGTTTTTGGACCATGCAAAAAAGGACGGGCGAATAAAATTCGCCGGCTTCTCATTTCATGATGAATTGCCGCTGTTCAAAGAAATTGTCGACACATATGACTGGGATTTCTGTCAGATCCAGTATAATTACATGGATGAAAATTACCAGGCCGGTCGTGAAGGAATGGAATATGCGGCTGCCAAAGACATGGGAATTGTCATCATGGAACCCCTTCGTGGTGGTTATATTGTCCGTAATATTCCCGATGAAATCCAAAAGATTTGGAAGGAAGCCGATGTGGATTGGACACCGGCGCAGTGGGCCCTGAAATTTGTCTGGAACCATCCGGCGGTGAGTGTGGTGCTCAGTGGCATGAATGCCATCAGCCAGATCGATGAAAATGTTGAGGCTGCTACTGACGCCTACCCGAAATCTTTAAGTGATCAGCAATTGGAGCGCATTTACAAGGTCCGGGATATTTACCGTTCCAGAATCGCGGTGAACTGCACTTCCTGCGGTTATTGCCTGCCCTGTCCTTATGGCGTCGCCATTCCCAATTGCTTTGAGATGCTGAATAATGCGACGATGTTTGAAAATCCAGATGAAGCAAGCCGGGTTTACAATCTTCAGATGAAAGGGGACAAAGCCGCTTCCAATTGTCGCGAATGTGGTGTCTGTGAAGATAAATGTCCGCAGAATATTGAAATTCGGAAAATGCTGAAAGAAGTGGTAAGAGTGCTGGAAGGGTAACCTCTCCACCTTTCAAATGGTCCCCGATTATTATCGGGACAGGCTGACCTTTGAAATGGTGTTCATGGCAGCTAACCACCAACCATTGCGAAGGTCGTTGACCATTCGCAAGGTTTCCGGTTTGTGTTGTACCGATGGGGTTGATCAGTCGATTAGTCGTTTGTTGGTGAAGGCTTTGCCAGAATGAGATTTTAGGTATTTTTCAAAATCAACTGCTTTTTGTTTGGTATCGAATGCGGCATAGAAAATGAGTTTCCATGGCTTAAAATGTGAAGTGTACTTACATTGTCCATCATTGTGATATTGGAATCTTTGTTTGAGATTCTCAGAATAACCGATATATGTTTTGTCAGGAAAATTGATGCTTTTTAATATGTAGGCGTAATACATTGTTTAATGGTCCGTGCTTCGCCTTTCAGGCTACGCAGGACACGCTTCTTTAATTTTTCGTAATTCAACAAATTTTTACCATTTTTTCATTGCGTGGCCTGCCACGCGTAGTACCGATGGAATCGGT
>CAYYMT010000060.1:15337-21384 GCA_964472715.1 uncultured bacterium
TTTTTACCATTTTTTCATTGCGTGGCCTGCCACGCGTAGTACCGATGGAATCGGTCAGTCGATTAGTCGTTTGTTGGTGAAGGCTTTGCCAGAATGAGATTTTAGGTATTTTTCAAAATCAACTGCTTTTTGTTTGGTATCGAATGCGGCATAGAAAATGAGTTTCCATGGCTTAAAATGTGAAGTGTACTTACATTGTCCATCATTGTGATATTGGAATCTTTGTTTGAGATTCTCAGAATAACCGATATATGTTTTGTCAGGAAAATTGATGCTTTTTAATATGTAGGCGTAATACATTGTTTAATGGTCCGTGCTTCGCCTTTCAGGCTACGCAGGACACGCTTCTTTAATTTTTCGTAATTCAACAAATTTTTACCATTTTTTCATTGCGTGGCCTGCCACGCGTAGTACCGATGGAATCGGTACGAAGCGTGGAGGTGAGGGGAGTTGAACCCCTGTCCGAGCTAATTCAATTGGCGAGTCCTACAGTTTAGTCAGGTTCGGGTTTTTGCTCTTCACGCGAATTCGAACCTAACAACAATTCACGCGCGTATCTTCCTGATATTTGCGATCCTCTGGAAGCCTTAACGGATCTCTCTCTGTAATTTGGTTGATAACGTAGTACAGAGAAACACGCCACCTTCAATGACTTACGCCATTGCGAAGGCACCTGTATTCTGCTGAGCAGCTAACAGGTGAGTAGGTACCGTATTGGCACTTAAGATTGAGGAACTTTTTTATGGAAGCCCTGTTCCAAACTTCCACTGCACTTGCGAACATCCTTAGCCCGTCGAAACCAATCACCCCCGTCAAAAAGCAGTTTGAAATATATCATTTTTCTATCATATAAAAAAGATAAAAAATAATGAAAATATTTACAAATCAGGAAATTTTTTCCTAATGCATAATTCTTCAATTTTCAATATGCGGTTTTTAATATGATTATACCTGGAAAAAGTTCCATGGATTTTTATTGGAAAAGAATATTAACAGGCAAAATACTGATATTATCAAGTATTTTCAAAAAAGGAATTTGGTTCAGTATAATAGTTTTAAAATTTCAATTGATCAGGATTTCAATTAATTAAAAATAATTTTGAATACCGGGATATTTTAAATCTGTTTTGTTCCTGATGCATTTAATTTTTCCATAGAAATACAAAAGCTGGAAAAATTTGCGAGCGGTAAATTCTCCTCAAATTCCGGACGGAAAAGCAAAAGAAGACAATACTGAAATAAATCTTGGCTCATAATTTGTATAGATTAGGCTCCTGATTAACAGGATGAAATTAAATCGAATTTATAATTGAATAACCAAAGGCTTAACTGAATCGGTGGTGTTAAATGTCGGGAAAAATTGATGTCAAACAGATTCTAAATTCAATTTCTGAAGAAGTGGTTTTTTTAGATGTTGATGAAAAGAAAAGTTTGGGAGTAGTATTAAATGGTATTGAATCATTAATTAATTGGGCAGCGGCAGAAAAACTTACCAAAACTGAAATTGCACTTAAAAAGGTTGTTGATATTCTGGAATCCTTAATTTTGGACGAGAGTGAGGATGCAGATAAAGATATTGAGATCATTGGTCACTTTGTTTCCGAATTACAAAAAATGGTGGAAAATAACCATAGCGAAGATGATCTCGATTTTTCCAATGACTTAAGCCGGAAAGGTGCGGAAGATCTCAATATTGACGCCAGTTCAACCATTGTTGACGAGGATATACTTGCAGATTATATTATCAAACAGAAGATAGAATTTGAAGAGTTTGAAGAAATCATCATCAATTATGAAAAAAATAATGAATATGAGCAAATTGATGAATTAAAAAGAAAAATTCACACCCTGAAAGGTGAATCCGCCATCATCGGTATTACTGACGTTGAAAGAATCTGTCATGAAACCGAAGAATGGTTAATTGGGAAAGATGAAATTAATACGGACAAACTTTTTTATTTGCTGGATTGGCTAAATAATAAGGTTAAAAAAATGGAAGGCCGGGAGGTTGACCTCGAAAATGTTGATGAGGTTATAAAAAATTTACACAGTGAAAAAGATGTGAAACCCGGTAAACCGGAAGATTCTGAAAATACACCGTTTAAGCCAATTATTCCGGAACACTTACCGGAAAATGCGGATGCTGAAATTTTTAGTGATTTTCTGACTAAACAGATTTCTGTGATGGAAGATCTTGAAATGAATATCATCAAGTTGGATAGCGGTGATAAGGATACAGCGCTCTCCACGATTAAAGGATTAATTCACACATTAAAAGGTGAAGCAAACCTCATGGGGTTAAGTCATGTCGGGGAAGTCTGTCACGACAGTGAAACTTTTATCAGCGAGAATGAATCGATCACGGATTTTCTATTTGTACTGAAAGATTGGCTGACTGATATTTTTGACTATTATTCCGGTAAAAAGGCCCAACTGCCAAAAGATGGTAAATTGAATAAAATCCTTAAGGGTGAAAAAAAAGATAAGGCGCAGGATAAAGCAGAACCGGCCGGAAATGAGGAACTTGAGCCTATTGATGATCCTGAATTAGTGGTGGATTTTATTTCCGAGGCAGAAGAACACCTGGAAATGGCCAATACGGAAATGTTAGGGTTCGAGGAAACCGAGGATATGGAAAAAATCAATGGTATTTTTCGGGCCTTTCACACGATCAAGGGTGTAGCCGGGTTTCTTAATCTCGATGATATCCGTTTATTATCCCACAAAACCGAAGACCTGCTGGATAAAATCCGCAAGCAGAAAATAGAATTGACTGACAGCATAACCGATGTTGTTTATGTTGCCATTGATAAATTAAAGGAATTGATCGCACTGCTGGCAAAATCAGCTCAGAAAGGTTTCAAGCCGCCTCGTGATCCCTCAGTCAATGAAGTGGTAAATAAAATTATTGAAGTTTCTCCCGACCTGGATGAAAAATTTAAAAAACCGACAATTACGCCTAAAACCAGTGTGACGGCTGAACCGGATCTGGCAAAAAAAATGGTTGCAACAGATCGTTCCGGTGGTGGTGTCCAGAAAAATATTAAAATCAAAGAAAATATTAAAGTTGATGCGGTGCGACTGGATCATCTGATCGATTTTATTGGTGAACTGGCTATTGCCGAATCAATGCTGACCCAATCCCAGGAACTCAGACATGTGGCTTCGGCGGACCTGCTGAAGCGAATGAACCGCCTGGATAAAATTACTAAAGAGGTTCAGTCAACATCTATGAGTCTGCGAATGGTAACCGTGAGGTCTACTTTTCAAAAAATGGCGCGGCTGGTTCGTGACCTTGCTAAGAAATCCGGTAAAAAGGTAGATTTTAGTATGAAAGGGGAGGATACCGAACTTGACAAAAATGTTGTCGAACAGATTGGTGATCCCCTGGTTCACCTGGTACGAAATGCTGTTGACCATGGTATCGAAGCCAATGCCCGGGACAGGCGGGAAAAAGGAAAAAATGAGGTCGGGCACATTCAGTTGTCCGCATTTCATAAAGGCGGTAATATTTATATTGAGATCACTGATGATGGTAAGGGTCTGGACCGGGATGCAATTTTGGAAAAAGCGATTGAAAAGGGCATTATAACAGAAAATACCAAACTGAAAGATAATGAGGTTTGGAATTTAATTTTTGAGCCGGGATTTTCCACCGCCAAAAAAGTAACCGATGTATCGGGACGGGGTGTTGGTATGGATGTGGTTCGCAAAAATATCGAGGCCATGCGCGGCCATATCAATATAAAATCCGAGAAAGACAAAGGGTCAACTTTTACAATCGTGCTGCCATTGACTTTGGCAATAATTGACGGCATGGTGATCAAAATTGGGATAGAACGATATATTATTCCGACGCTTTCTGTAATATCGTCTATAAAACCCACAGGAAAAGATTATTTTACAGCAGCCGGGAAAGGTGAAATGATTAAGTTTCAGGAAAATCTTATTCCACTATTTCGGCTATCAGAATATTTTAATATAGAAACCGATATAGACGATATAAATGATAGTATTGTCGTGTTAGTTGAATCAGGCATGAAAAAATTGGGTATTATTGTTGACCACCTTTTGGGTCAGCAGCAAATTGTAATCAAATCTCTGAAAGGAGACATGAAAGACATTAAGGGTATTTCCGGTGGCGCAATAATGCCGGACGGGACAGTTGCCCTGATTCTTGATATTGGCGGTTTAGTTGATATTTCAACACAAAAAGTAAATAGTTCGGAGGAAAAAAATGAACTTGACCATTAAGTCCAAAATTTTGATCATTATTTTAACTGTAGCACTCATTTTTGGGTTATTACTGGGGTTTTACAGTCCTTACAAGACAACAAAACTCGGTAATAATATTTTAATAAAAGAGGCTGGATTTATTACAAATTTATTAAGTAGTAATTTGGCGTTAGGTATTCAAACTATGGCTTTTGATGGTGGTGAATCCATCCAATCAACCCTAAATTCTCTCAAAAGTGATGAAAAAGAGGACGCGGCCATTGAACTGGTTCGTGTTTATGATGCGGATATGAATTTTTTAAACGGGCTTAATGCGGATAAAAAAAATCCGGATATTAAAAAAGTTGATAATATCTCCTTCAATAATCTAAAAGAGGTATTGGTTGCTGTATCTCCAATCAAAGACGGGGAAGGTAATTTACTGGGATATGTGGAAATTGATTTTTCAAAGAAATTTTTGATCGAAGAAACGCGGAATTTTTCGCGCACTTCTCTGATTATCACATTGATTGTAGTTATTTTGACCATTATTTCCACTTTACTCCTATCAAAAAATATTTCCGGCATAATTAACAAATTACTATTGGGCACCCAAAAGATATCTGAAAACATTGAAGCGGGAAAGATCGATTATCGTGCGAATACTTCGGATATAAATTTTCAATTCCGCCCGGTTTTGGAATCGGTTAATGATATTTTGGACAACTATGAAAAGCCACTTAATGAACTTGCACAGGTTATGTCCTCAACTGCTCAGAAAGACCTGACCAGCAGGGTTAGCGCAAATTATAAAGGAAAATTCAAGGATTTTGCCGACAATGTCAACACCGCTATTGAAAATCTGAATGACACGATCAACCAGGTGATTGAAATGGTGGGATTTGTAAATAAAGCATCGACGCATATTCGGGAAGATAGCCAGAACCTGGTGAAATCTGCCGATGAACAGGCCAATTCTCTGGACATGATCTCAACCACTTTACAGGAAATCAGCGACAGTACCAATCAGAATGCAACCAATGCCAATGACACCAAAACAATTTCCGATGATGCCCGTGAAATGGCGGAAGACGGATCCACAGCAATGGAAAGAATGTTAGAGGCGATTGAAAAAATTAAAAAATCATCGGAAGAGACGGCGGAAGTGGTCAAGACCATTGACGATATTGCCAGCCAGACAAACCTGCTGGCCCTTAATGCGCTGATTGAAGCGGAATCGGCCGGAGAAGCAGGTAAGAGTTTTGCCGTCGTTGCCAATGAAGTCAGAAGCCTGGCTCAGCGCAGTACCGAAGCAGCCAAGGATACTTCTGATAAAATCAACGAATCCAAAGAAAATTCCAATGCCGGCACGGAAATGACGGAGCGTGTTGCTGATATTCTTGAAAAAATTGTGAAAATGGTACAGAAAATGAACAACTATATCGAGGATATTGCCGAGTCTTCCAATATGCAGGCCCATGCCCTGGATGAAATCAATAACTCGGTTTCGCAGGCCACGGATGTAACCAAACAAAATGTAGAAATGTCTAAAAAGTCCGCTTCTGCTTCGGAAGAACTTGATAAATATGCCGAGAGACTGGCGGAAATTACAGGATATTTTAAATTAAATAATTAATCTCAATATTGGAGTGTAGTATGAAAAAAATATTTTTTGTTATTTTAACTTTATTCGTTGTACAGGTTGTATTCGCCGATATAACCATAAGAGGTGATGCCCGGGTGCGGCCGCGGCTGGACCAGGTTTTTAATGCAGAGGGCAAAACTGTTGAGGATTTTTATTACATGTATTGGGCGCGGATTTGGCTGGATGC
>CAYYMT010000061.1:0-21377 GCA_964472715.1 uncultured bacterium
AGGAAAGCCGGTTGCAGAAGCTCTGCTTCAATTAAAATTTTCTAATTTGAAAGCATACTTATTGGCTTCTGGCTTCTTAAAATTCATTATGGCAAAATTGAAGGTTAATATTCTGTCTTTATAAGAAAATTGAAATTTTTTTGAATCATTAATTACTTTGTCCCGATATATTTCCTCACCATACAAATGGATAGAATTTAATATAATATCTGTTTTTTCTGATTTGTAAAGTAATAAATCCGGATTAAAACTAGTAAGCCCATTTCTGCCCCCTAAAAAAATGGAGCCCTCAGCATTACTTAAAATTAAATTATTAGAGTAAAAACTATATTTAACTAATTGATTTCTTTTTAATTTTCTATAACATTCGAAACCATTTGTGTAATCAAAAGTTGATAATCTATCTTCAAATAATACTAATCCGTCAGGCGTGTTTAACCAAAGCCGTTCTTTTGAATCAAATACCATACCTAAAATATTATTTGCGGGCATTCCATCTGACGTTGAATAGATGCTGATTGATTCATTTCTATCAATAGTAATTAGTCCTGTTGTGCTGGTTCCAATGTAAAATTTTTCTTTTAATGTATCATATATTAAATTTTTAATTGCCAAACCACCAATCTGAGGCCTATATTTTATCAAAGAAATTTCTTCTTCAATTTCACCTGTTTTATAATTAAGTTTTCTAATACTAGGATAATTTTTGGAATGAACACCAAGAAAACAAATTGAATCGTTGATTACATGAATTGCCGTGGCATTAGAGATATTAATTTTTTTTATCAGGCCTTTCGAATTATATCGAAACAAATTTTTAAAACTACTTATCCAAATATTACTAAACTTATCTTTCTTCAAAAATACAGGATGTGATATTTCTGTATTTTGAACTTCTTTCAATGAATTACTGGATTTATTTATATAGAATTTTTTAACATTTTCTTTTGAACTTACCCATAAATACCCTTCCTGATCCACTAAGATATTTCTAATTTTATTTTCACCATAATGATAAGATTCAATTTCAAAGGGAATAATTTCATTTCTACCGTCTAAGAGATTAATCTGTGTCTCATTCGAGACAAACCAAACATTATCAGATGATGTCGAACACATCGTAGTAATATTATCCGAACGTTTTATTCTATACTGATTATTACTTGGAAAATAATTTTGAATTGTTTGTTTTAAGTCAGATTTTATTAAACCCTTGAAAGTTGCAAACCAATACGTCTTTGTATTATCTATTATCATATCAATAATGGAAGGTGTCCAACTTTCATTAAATTTTTTAAGAGTTACTTTATATGATTTCTTATTAAAAATATATAAACCATTGGTAGTAGCTAACAAAAGTGTATTTTTACTGTCTCTCAAAATATCTGTAATTACAAGTTTTGTAGTAAAATTAGTTGTATCAAGGTCACTGGTTTTTAAATTATACTTTCCAATACCACCAAAGTAGCCAAACCAAAAAGTATTGCTATCATCCCCATCATGATGTAGTTTAAATGTTCTCAGATTTGTAATTTTTCTTGTTTCTTTTTCGGAAATATTAATTTCATAAATTCCGGATTGTGCTGACGCAATGAATAAATTTTTGTCAATTTTCTTTATGTCTGTAATTCTTATTTCATCCAGAATAAAAGACAATTGATTCGACTCATTATAAACAAATAAACTATCATTTCTTCTTAAAATAGTATTGACATCATCAAAATAAAATAATCGTAAATAACTTTCGGCAATTGTATTCTTTATTATTTGATCAAATTTGTCTTCTAATCGATTGTACTTGTATATACCTAATTTTGAACCAACTACAATATTGTTAGATGGACTAACTATAATAGTCCATGGTTTCTTTATTTCTGGATAATGTGTATACTCATTTCCATCATACTTAAAAAGACCCGTTTTTCTTGCAGTTATCCATATATATCCCGTAGAATCTTGTGCAACATTTAACACCGCATCAGAAGGAACTCCTGGTAAATTAAGATACTTAAATCTTAAATCGTCTTCATAACCAAAAGAAAATTCAATAAAAAAAATCGATATAATTAATATAAATATAACCTTTTTTCCTATCGACAATACAATCCTCCTCAAACCTCTTTATACCAACCTAATCAAGTCTTATAAAATCTATCATTTCCATTTATTTAAGCAAAATCATTTTTTTACTTATTTTAACACGATTGCTGGCTGCCAACGAATAATAATATATTCCCGCTGCAACAGTTTCATTTTTTTCATTAAGCCCGTTCCAGTCCAGTGAATAATGTCCGGCCTGAAAAGTATCCTGTGCCAGCGTTTTCACTAATTTTCCCTGAATATCATAGATACTTAGTTTTATGCGGCATTTTTCCGGTAGCGTGAATTCAATGGATGTTTGCGGATTAAAGGGATTGGGATAATTCTGGTGCAATTGATACTCACTAATGGGTTGAGAGGATTTTTCAACACCCACAATACCGGTAAAATCAAAATCGGCAAACACCGGCAAATGATCCGATGCTTCATAAAGCGCGTCAGCTATTGTGGCGCTTACCACACTATTGGTCTGCCAGTTGACAGAGGAATTAAAGTGGTTACCGTCATTTCCATAAGCAATGTAAGTCCCCGGTATATACTCAATTTTATTGTGTTCTTTAATTCCCTCAGAGATCAGGATGAAATCAAAGCGGTCATCAAGTCCGCCGCTGCTATAGCGACTACTTTGAGTGTGAATGTGTTCAAAGGATGAATTATTATGCCAGTTGCCAACCTGGTCAATGGGATCAAAAAGCCGCCCGTCATTGTCTTCCTGTGATTCCGTTAATCTTTTCCACGCCCCTTCCGATGCTGTGTAAATATTGAAATCTCCGGCTAGTATAAAGGGTGTATTACCGGGCAGATCATTCAAATAATTTCTCAATTTTTTTGCCTGCGCCTCTCTCGTAGCGGCATCACTTTGGCCGGCTTTCAAATGTATGCCATAGATGGTGATTGTGTCCTTTGTCATCATATATTTCAATTTTACCTCAATGGCATCACGCAAATAGCCGCCAACGATTTCCACTTTTTTTATAGCAATGGGCTGGAACATCTGGTTTTTATAACAGACACCGATATCCTGCCAGACATCCGTCCTGTTATCATCGGTTTTCTGGTCAATAAACGAGACTGCGTAGATATTATCTTCGTGGTTTAAAACATTATCCAGGAATCTTGTCTCACCATCAAACCTGCCATAAACTTCCTGGAAAACAATTATATCCGGGTCTGTTTCAGCGATAATGGTCCTGTAATAGGGATCTCTTTGGATTTCGGATTTGCGGTCATAGCCGTCACCGCCGTAATTTTCCAGGTTATAGGTCATGATTCTGACCTTGTTAGCTGCGAATATATTCGCAACAAAAAAAATAACAACAAAAAAGGTGGTCAAATACTGTCTCATTAATTTCTCCAAAGAATTCAAATCATCCTGGAAATCTATACATTTATCAACAGTTATTAAAATCTTTTATGTAAAAGGAAATGCCGATAAAAGTAAAGCCTCCTGATCAGGGAGGCTTTCAAATTTATAAAACTAATCTTTTTTGTGATACAAAAACCACTTTAACAAGTCGGTTTCATTATAGGCCTGGGACCAGGAATTATGCGTGGCATTGGGGAAAACTGTAAATTTAACATTGCCCCCGTTATTCTCCAGGGCTTCCACCATCTCTTCCGATTCGCTGATGGGAACCACTTCGTCCTTTGCGCCGTGGAAAACCCAGGTGGGTATGTCGGTGATTTTCCGGGTTAATCGGGGTTGCCCGCCGCCGCAAATCGGCGCAATGGCGGCAAACAATTCCGGATATTCACAGGCCAGCGCCCAGGTACCGTATCCCCCCATGCTCAGTCCTGTCAGATAGATTCTGGACCGGTCTATATTGTATTCATCTGTAATGGTATTGATCAAAGTATGCAGATTTTCCAACTGGGTAAAACTACTCCACCAGTCCCCTTCCGGGCATTGCGGTGAGATCAGGACATAGGGAAAATTTTTATCCTGCTCAGCAATTTTAGGCGGGCCCCACATTTTAACTTTTTCCGGATCACTCCCCCGTTCTCCGGCGCCGTGCAAAAAGATCATTAAAGGAAAGGCTTGCCCCTTCTCCTTATAATTCTTTGGTAAATGAATTAAATAGTCGATATTGATTTCCTTCTTGATTTTGGTTTCCAAACCAGCGGCATGCTGCCCGGGGTCAGTTGGAAATTTAGATTTCATCAGTGAACATTGCATAAAAAAGAGAGCCATAAAAACAACAAATACTTTTTTCATTTTAATTCCTCCAGGTAAAAATTTAACCTTTTTCTGTTTAATTCACAGTAATTTTTATACAGCCAATGAATTTTTTACTTCCTTCTTTTTATCAAGAGAAAAGACAAAAATTAATTTGGCTTTATATGATTTATTGTGGGTCAATCACTACTTCGTTTTTTAAACTTCAACATATCATAATCAGTCAGAATTTTTCTTTTAATAACTAAAATATTTTTTTATTTTTGATAAAACTAATTCGGAGGAGTAAATGAATAAACTATTAACCCTGTTGCTGGTTGGCGCGTGTATACTTTCAGCAAATACTTTTAAGATCAATTCACCAAATAATTTTTTGGAGATAATTGTAAACGTAGACAATATTATTAATTATGAAGTTAAAACTAAAAATGAAACCCTTCTTGAACCCTCACAAATTGCTTTAAAAACCGGGAACAATCACTTCGGCATCAATGCCAAAATATTGGATCACAAAATCATTACCATTGATAAAATAATTCATCCCGTGGTAAAAGAACAAAGCGCGAAAATTCAGGATCATTACAATCAACTGACTCTGGAATTTGAAAAATTCAATCTGGAATTCCGGGCTTACAATGATGGTGTCGCCTACCGGTTCATTACAAATGTCGACGGAGAGCAAACCATTGTCAACGAAACGATTGAATACAACTTTCCCGATGATCATCCGATCTGGTTCCCTGAAGAAGAAAGCATGTACACACACCAGGAACGGCTCTATGAATATACCACTCTAAAAGAGATTACTGACAAACGAATATGCTCCATTCCAACCCTTATTGAGCAGGAAGATAACCGGAAAATTTTTATATCTGAAACCGATCTTTTTGACTACCCGGGATTCTTTCTGACCGGAACAGGCAATGGATTAAAAGCGGTCTTTCCCCATTACCCCAAAAAAATCAAACAGACCAGCGATCGTGATGTACAGGTGCTAGAAACAGAAAATTACCTGGCAAAAACAAGCGGAAGCCGGACATTCCCCTGGCGATTGATGATCATTGGCAATGACACAGAAGTCGCTGAATCGCAGTTGGTCTACCTGTTAGCAAGAGAATGCCAACTGGAGGATACCGACTGGATCAAACCCGGCAAAGTAGCCTGGGACTGGTGGAACGCCCTTAATATTACCGGTGTTGATTTCCGCTCCGGCGTCAATACCGAAACCTATAAATATTACATGGATTTTGCCGCCAAATACAATATTGATTATATCATACTGGATGAAGGGTGGTATAAACTCGATGATATTATGCAACTGAATCCGGATATTGATATGGATGAGTTGACACGGTACAGTAAAAAAACCAATGTCGGCCTGATCCTCTGGACTACCTGGAAAGCCCTGGATGATAAACTGGTCGAAGCCCTGGATCAGTTTGAAAAATGGGACATCAAGGGCATCAAGGTTGATTTCATGCAACGGGATGACCAGTGGATGGTAAATTATTATGAAAAGGTCGCCAAAGAGGCGGCCAAACGACACATGCTTGTAAATTTCCACGGTTCTTACAAGCCGGCGGGATTGCGCCGCGCCTATCCCAATGTCATTACCCGTGAAGGTGTTCTGGGCCTTGAACAATCCAAATGGGGTGAAAAAGCCAACCCGGAAATGGCGGTGATCCTGCCCTTTATTCGCAATGTTGCCGGGCCCATGGATTACACTCCCGGCGCCATGCGGAACGCTGTTCAGTCCAATTTTCAGCCCATGTTCAGTAAGCCTATGAGCCAGGGCACCCGTTGTCATCAATTAGCCATGTACATTATCTATGAAAGCCCTTTGCAAATGCTGGCTGATAATCCCTCTCATTATTATGATGAGCCGGTTTGTATGGAATTTTTAGAAGCAGTGCCAACTGTGTGGGATAACACTGAAATTCTGAAGGGAAAAATTGGCGATTATATTATTACAGCCAGACAATCCGGCGAAGACTATTATCTCGGCGCCATGACAGACCGGGAAAGCCGTGATTTTGAAATTGACCTGGATTTTCTGGGGCAAGGTAAATACCGGGCGATCATTTACCGGGATGGGATCAATGCCGACCGTAATGCTGAAGATTTCACGCAGATCAAAAAAGTGGTGTCATCTAAAGATAAAATCAAAATTTCAATGGCGCCGGGTGGCGGTTTTGCAGCCCGTTTTTTGCCTGTAAAATGACTTATATAACAATAAACAAGGGGCTGCAGCCCCTTGTTTTATACTATGCTTCGCCCCTTTTTCTTTTCAAACCGTAAGTATTAAAAGCAACCGAAGCCCCCAGCATGACAAGACCAAAGCCGGTCAAAAATCCCTGAAAAAAATCCCCTGTGTTAGTAAATCTGTCAAGCAATAATGCGCCGGCATTACAGCCCAGACCAAGGGATAACAAAAGTTGTCCGATTCTAATTAATTTTTTGCCGGAAATATCACTTTCCCTGCAGATCATTCTTAATAACATAACATTTCTCCTTTTAATTAGTGACCCGATAAAAAATCATCGCCATAATTTTCACCACAGCGGTGATAGACAAGACAATAAAAATATCCCAGCGTGTGATTTTGTTGGCTATCAGTTCATAATAAAAAACAAACGCCAGGACTGCAATATTGGCAAAAATCGCCAGCCGGGTGGATTTGTACTGATGCAGTTTAAATCGTTCATCCATAATTATTTTTCCTTCACTTATCAGTTTCAGTTAATACAAACAACTCATCAACTTTACAGTCAAAAATCTTGGCCAGTTTCAATGCCAGCGGAAGACTGGGAATATATTTTCCCTTTTCAATGGAATTGATGGATTGACGGGAAACACCGGATAATTTCGCCAGGTCTTTTTGCGTCAGTCCTGTTTTTGTTCTGAGCACTTTTACCCGGTTGATCACATTTTCATTCATTTTTACTCTCATGTAAAGTTAACTTGACACGATAGTTTACAACAGCAAAATCTTAAAGTCAAGTAAACTTTACATTTTTCCAAAACCTCCGAGGTTTCAAAAAACCTGGGAGGTTTCAAAAACCCAAGAAGTTTCAAAAACCCGGGAAGTTTCAAAAACCCGAAAGATTTTAAAACCAGGAAACCCACAATAGTTTGGCAGGCTTCTTCTGATTTTAAAAATTTATATCTAAAATTACAGACTGGTCAGTCAAAGCCTGATTTTCAAAAGTCCGCGCTCCTGCTATCTGACATTTTCTAATCAGGTGTTAGATGGAGTTATCCTTATTTTTCTTACATCGGGTAATCTTTTTTGAGATTCATTATAAAACCAGAGCAAAAATCCTGATAAAAAGGAACTATCGAACCATCAACCAGCCCAATCCCAGTAGCCCGGATAGGTTCAAAATCTTTATCTTATTTTTGTAATTAAACCTCCCAGGTCTGTTAGACTTCGGAGGAATTATTGATAATAAAAAAAACTCAAAAAAAAACTTGACATCACCAAATTAATGTATTAAGATTATAGTGTATTAGATAAGTAGTACACTAAAACAAGGAGATAATAGAAATGATTAAAATTGACAACTTAACATTCAACTACCCAAAGCAGGCCAACCTGTTTGACGGCTTGAATCTTCACATTAAGGAAGGTTCAATTCACGGGCTGCTGGGCAAAAACGGTTCCGGCAAAACCACTTTGATGAAAATAATCGCGGGGCTGCGGTTTCCCCGGAAAGGCAGTTGCCGGGCCTTCGGTCATGAGACAAAATACCGCTCCCCTGATTTTCTAAAAGAGATTTACTTTGTACCGGAAGAATTCTATACTACACCGGTGAGTATGAAACAATTTGTTGCCATTTACAAAGGATTTTATCCCAACTTCAGTGCAGAAGACCTGAAAAAATATGTTCATGAATTTGAATTGCCTGAAAACGGTAACCTGGCATCCTTTTCCTATGGCATGAAGAAAAAGTTCCTGATCGCCTTTGGCATTGCCACCAATTGCCGGATCCTGATCCTGGATGAACCCTCTAATGGTCTGGACATTCCCAGTAAAAGCAAACTTCGTAAAATACTTGCCTCTTCAATAAATGAAGAGCGGTCTTTCATCATATCAACCCACCAGGTCAGGGATATTGACCAGTTAATTGATCCGGTGCTTATCATTGAAGATGGCAAAGTCTTGTTCAATTACAGTCTGGAAGAGATATCCGAAAAACTCGCCTTGAAAGTGGTCGAAGAATTACCGGCGGTCGGCGTTCTGCATTCCGAAAAAACTATCGGTGGCTATTCGATATTGACAGAAAGAGAAGACGAAGAATCCTATGCCATGGATATCGAGACGCTTTTCAATGCTGTGATAAATAATAAAGACAAAATCAGAACGATATTCTCTGATCCAAATGAAAAGAATTGAGGTAGATTATGACAATAAATAATTACTTTAATCCGACCCGTTTTTTTCTGACCTTGAAAAATGATATTGTCAGAAATTTAAAAACCTATTTGCTGGCACTCGGCGCCATAACCGGTGTTTTTACAGCCATTGATTTACTGCCGGGAATAACGGCGGGACATCCGGTTGTCGCTGTCCAGGCTTATCTGCCACTCTTTATGGTGCTGGGATTTATCTACAGTTCACTGGTTTTCAATGAAATGCATGATCCGCAAAAAGGACTGGTATATCTGACCACACCCTCTTCCACACTGGAAAAACTCATTAGTCGCTTGCTGATCAGTTCGGTTTTTTACGTAGTGATAATGGTTGTTTACTTTCACCTGCTGACACTGTTTTTAAACGGAATGAATTATCTGTTTTTTGACGCTTCGCCGGTAGACTTTTCTTTTAACTGGACACTGGCCCGCATTTACATTATTGTACAATCAATTTTCATCTTCGCTTCCAGTTATTTCAAGAAAAACGCTTTCCTGAAATTGCTGTTCGCGGGGTTTGTCCTGCAAATGATATTGAGTTTCTTTTCGATCATTAATATGAAACTATTATTTGATCTTCATGATATGTCCAATATTGATGTGGACCAACTGGATGTATCTTTCGGCACGATAGCAGATTTAGTCAAGACAGCCTTTTATACAATAAAATTCCTTTTCTTTTGGATAATGGCCCCGTTTTTCTGGTTCATGACCTACCTCAGAATATCCGAAAAGGAGGTGTAATATGAAATTTAAAAATGACCAACCCATCTATCAGCAAATCGGTACTTATATTCGCAATGATATTTTGCGTGAAAACATCAAAAGCGGTGACCGAATGCCTTCCATCAGAGAAATGGCTGTGGATATGGAAGTCAATCCCAACACCGTCAACCGGGCCTATGCCGACTTGCAGTCTGAGGACATCATTTATAACAAGCGTGGTATTGGCTATTTTATTAACGACAAAGCAAAGGAACTGATCATGAAGGAAGAAAAGAAAGCGTTTCTCGAAAAGAAACTGCCGCAAATCTTTGATAAAATGATTTTATTGAATATTGATTTTAATGACCTGAAAAAATATTATGAAGATTACAGATCAAAAGGAGGTCAACAATGAAATTGTCAAATAAAATACTGATCGGTTTACTGATTTTCGTCATTCTGTTTCAGTTTTTCGCCATGTTAAAATTCCGTTCCTTTGTAAAGGATGCAATGGTCAGTTCCAATAATATTGACCGCACACTATGGAATGACCTGATGGATTCGGAAATAATTGAGGAAGAATTTGATCTGGATGATTTTGATGAAGTCTATCTCAAGTTTCACGGCAATGCCATTATCAAACAGTCCGATGAGTTCAAGGTTACTGTCAAAGGACCAAAGGATTTTCTCTCTTCCGAATACTTTGAAATTGCTAACCAGGGTAACACATTGCATATCGAATGTCCGGTATATCGCCATTCGCATTATGAAATCTTTACCATTATTGAAATGCCCTCAATTAAAAAAATTAACGGCCAGGAGCGATTGGATATCATATTCCAGGATTTTGAAGAAGATAAGGTGAAAATCAAAATTGCCGGTGATTGTGCAATTCAGGGTAATAATAACGCGATTGAATTTCTCGAACTGGACAGTTTCGGAGAGATCAAATTTGATTTTGCAAACTCCGTCATCAAAGAAGCTGAAGTCCGGGCCATGGGCGAAACCGACGTCAGAATGAAAGTCACTGATATTGACATCAAAGCCTTTGGCGAAAGTGATTTTGATCTGCACATGAATGGTGGAAAACTCGATGGTCAAATGATCGGTGACGGTGACGTGACCTATACCGGTGATATTGGCCGTAATTTTTTAAAATTTATCGGACCGGGAAAAGTCCGGCGACGCTAAAAAAACCTCAATCCCAAATAAATCACGGAAAGGACAACATTATGTTGTCCTTTTTGTGTTTTACACTTTAGAAAAATCCATCACTGAAATACGTTTAAATATTTTGCGAATATTATAAATATTAAATTGTCTGGCATTGGTAAAAAGTAAATTACCTTCTTTGATCAAAGTGTCGGCATGATGAGTTTCCCCTAAATTGACAATATACCCGGCAAGTTCTTCAATTTCAGAGATCATCATTGTCTCAATCAGATGGTTTATGCGGGGAAGGATATCATTATTCATCTTTTCCTGGAGGATTTCAGGATTATTAACTTTACGCTTAATACCGGTTTTTTCAGTTTTGTCAGTTTTATCAGAAGAAGCTGGTATGAACCGGATTAACATCTCATATAATTTGTCTTTATTAACCGGTTTTTGCAGATAACCGCAAAATGCCTGTTCCTCGCTGATCTTCCTGCCATTGTAATAGGGCGAGGCTGTCAATGCAATAATTGGAATATCTTTGGTTTCCGGGTTGT
This sequence comes from uncultured bacterium, assembly GCA_964472715.1. Lineage (GTDB taxonomy): Bacteria > Fidelibacterota > UBA2242 > UBA2242 > JAFGTP01 > JAFGTP01. Next base: position 11,107 of record CAYYMT010000061.1, read on the forward strand.
TATGAATAATATTGGCTGCTTTCAGGCCATCCATTACCGGCATCAAAATATCCATGATTATCATGTCCGGCTTCATAGCCGGAGCAATAATTGTCGCCTCTTCCCCATTGATCGCGACGACGACTTCCTGATTGATATTTTCCAGAAAAGCCTTTAAAACTTCCTGATTTGATACGACATCGTCGACAATCAAAATTTTCCGTGGCTCAAATTCAATATTTTCCGGTATTTTCGTCTGTGCTTCCAAGTCCTGAATTTCAGATTTCTGAATGGTAATATTTTTAAAAATAATTGTAAATAAACTTCCCTTACCCGGTTCGCTTTCCACAGTGATTTCACCATTCATCATTTCAACCAGTTTTTTGCTGATACTCAGTCCTAAGCCGGTGCCGCCAAACCGGCGGGTATCCTGCCCTTCCTGCTGTTTGAAAGATTCAAATATTGCTTTTTGTTCCTCTTTCGGAATACCAATCCCCGTATCTTTCACTTCAAAGATCAGGTTGATTTTACCATTTTTTACCGGTTCCCGAGTTAATTTTATTTTTACATATCCTTCTTCGGTAAATTTCATAGCGTTGCCAACAATATTGAGCAAAATCTGGCGAATACGGGTTTCGTCCAGTAAAACATACTCGGGTATATCTTCTGCAATATCAATAATCAGGCTGAGATCTTTTTCTAATATAGTGGTCTGAAAAATATGTTCAATTTCATTTAAAACCATGACCGGATTGACAGGTTCCATATCCAGTGTCATTTTGCCGGCTTCAATTTTCGACAGATCGAGAACATCATTAATAATTGTCAGCAGACTATTTCCGGATATTTTTATGGACTTGATATAATTGCTGGCAACCGGATCGGAGATCATACCTGACATCAACTCACTAAATCCGATAATTGCATTCAGCGGCGTACGTATCTCATGACTCATGTTGGCCAGAAACTCTGTCTTGGCGCGATTGGCGTATTTTGCGCTTTTTAGGGCCTGCTTGAGGATTATTTCAGTATCTTTTTGTTGTCCGATTATTTGTTGCATACGATTATTGGTTTGCTGCAGGTCCTTTGTTTGTTCATTGACCAATTCCTGTAAATGGTCCCGGTGTCTTTTCAGATGCTGTTCCGACTCCTTGAGTTTAAAAACCATTTCTTTAAAGGCGATCGCCATATTATTAAACTCTATGGAATTGAACTCTGGTATATCCTGAATAACCTGACCGTTTTGAATGGCATCAGCGGTTTTGGTCAAATAATTCACCGGTTGAATAATGGACTTAATATGAGAAGACAATAATAATAGAACCAATCCGAATAACAGAACCGTACCCAATATCAAAAAAGCAATATTCCGGATAATTATGATTTTATCCTCAATTGTCGGCACCAAAATTCCATACCTGATGTTACCATTCATAAGGTTCAGATTTTTCGTCATCAGCAAAAGGTTTTTATAATGATAGATATTATCACGATGCTTTTCAAACGAATTTAAATCGGGAACCGCGAACTTGTCTTCCAGATTTGTTGCAACTAATGTTCCGTCACACCAGATACCAAAAGCTTCAATCAACCGGTTGGACAAATACTTATGAAACCGCTCATCATTTAAATTCATGGTACATAACACATATCCAACGTGTTTGTTCTCCTGCTCAATTTTGCGGCTGTAATAGAGCAAAACATTATTTTGAGTTTTGATCCGTCCAAAAGAGGTATTAAAAAAGAATCGGTTTCTCAGATCGGGTTCCGCTATATCCGTATCATTAAAATTAACAATGGTATTTCTCAGGTTGTCAACGATAATAATATCTTTTACCCGGAGAATATTTTTTTGGATCGCTAAATATTTCAGAATTTCTTCTATATTTCTGTCGATAATATATTCTTTTAAAGTTTTATCGGAAGAGAGTGTTTTGGAAGCCTGGGTTAATTGTTTTAAATCATTCCCAATAATAAGGGAAAAAGTTTCCATATTAGCTTCCATTTTATTATAGTTGGTAGATTTTAACTGGGCATTTAGAAAAATTCCTAAAAAGATCATCACCATTATTAAAGGCAATAAAATCGCGACGCTTGCCAGTCGATATATTTTGTTTCCAAACTTAGTTTTCATTAAATCTTATATGCTATTCAAATTAAATTCAGTTAAAAAATGGCATTGTTTGATACAAAAATCTGACCATTTTTTTTTGTAATCAAATCTTTTTGGCAATATAAATGCGTGAATAACTCTCATCAATATCATCTTCAGTAGGATACGCAAAAAGATAGGCGCTTTTCATCATATTTCCCCGTTCATGTAGCGTTTTAATAGCGCTGAAGCGATTTCGAATCATGCGCTTGCGTAGCAATTTGTTTTCTCTTTTCATCAATGTATTGAGCAGGGCCTGTCCGTATTTCCCAACGATCTCAAAGCCGGCTTCCAGTAAATAATTTTCAATATCCTCTTTTTTCAGCAGGGTTTTATGAAACTCCGATTTGGGAATACCGCCGGCATCGACTTTTTCAAATTTTTCATTGGGAACCGAAAGAATTAAAAAACCATCCGTACGCAAAATTTTATGAAATTCCACGATATTTTTCCGGGGATTTTCAAGGTGTTCCAGCGTTTCAAAGGAGACGATCATACCGGCATCCTGCAATTGTTTTTTTTGCAGGAGATTTTCTCTTTCCAGATCATGCCGGAAAACCTTGACGGTCTGAACATTTTGAAATTGCCGGTTTAACTGTTCCAGCATTTCCGGATTATTTTCCAGGGCAATGACTTGTTGAGAAATTTTTGAGAAAATTTCTGTTCCGTAGCCAAAACCTGCGGCAATGTCCATAACAAAGTTTAATTTACGATGAGATAATAAAAAATCTTTGACAAATAAGTAGCGTCCCAGGTGCTCAATTTTGATCCAGTAGTCGCTATTGTCAGTATCAAAAGGGTTTATCTGTTCCGCTTCCCGGTACATATCTAATTGTTATGTGTGTGCTTCTCATGCCAAATCAGGGCGGCAGACCCTAAAATTGCCACATCGTCATCATTCAGCCCTGAGGGTAATAGCTGTATTTTTTCCCTGAATACAGGCAGAACCTTTCGCTCCAGCGCTTCTTTTACAGGATTGAACAAAAGATCGCCGGCCTTTGCCAGGCCGCCCATAAAGATAAAGGCTTCAGGACTTAACAATGCGGTCGTATCGGCCAGGGCATGGCCTAAGATATTCGCGGTATAGGAAAAACTTTGGCGGGCCAGGCTGTCTCCCTGCGTAGCGGCATCATAAACATTTTTTGAAGTCAGGCTCGATGCCGGAATTGTCCGTAAGGAACTGGGAATTGTAAGCTCCGCCATTAACATCAGGGCAGTCCGCTTCAAACCGGTTGCGGAAACATAGGTTTCCAGACAGCCTCTTCGGCCACAGCCGCATTTTCTGCCACCGGGTTTGACTGTCAGGTGTCCCATTTCACCGGCAAAACCATCATGCCCGTATATCAATTCACCATGAACAATAATGCCGCTCCCCAGACCGGTGCCCAAAGTCACTTCAATAAAATTCTTCATTCCCTTGGCATTGCCAAATTCCATCTCACCCAAAGCCGCAGCATTGGCATCATTGGTTATCGCACCGGGAAGGTCGAAATGCTCCCTGATCATTTTGACCACATCGACAATTCCCCATCCTAAATTAACAGGATTTTCTATCGTACCATTATAATAATTTGCATTGGGGGCGCCAACACCAACACCGATCAATTCTAATTCATCGCTACTGTTTTGTATCATTTCATCAATATTATTAAAGATATTAAAAAATAAACTTTGCGGGCCCTGTTGAGGATCCGTTTCGATCTTTCCACGGATTAGACAATTTCCCTGTCCGTCTACTAATCCAAAAACAGAGTTTGTGCCGCCGATGTCAATACCTGCCACTACTTTCATTTTACTCATTTAAATCCTTTTTGTATTATCCTCTTAGCTAATTAAAAATAACCCGAAAAATACAAATATAGAAACTCTTTTAAAATATTTTTTTATTGTAGCCGGATTTGAAAGCAATAATCCAATCTTTTTTAAACCCTCACACAGGTTTTCATCCTTCTGTAATTGGCAATTTTTCGAATCTTTTGGGGATCAGGTGTTACTCAATCTTTAAAACGGATAAACCCACAGTGACCGGGCAGACAGAAATTATTCTTTATATGAAAAAGACATCCGACCAATTACAAATTATTAAAAAATTCATATAATTTTTGGAATATTGGTTGTTTTATTCATCTTTATGAAACATTTTATAGTGTAAAAACAGCAGGAAACAAGATGTTACCGGATTTACCACTGGAAACCAGGAAAATATTAACCAGTCGTCAAAAGAAGCGAAGAGAAGATATTCGCGGTCCCTATTTCAGAGACCAAACCGCAATTTTGCATTCCTTCGCTTTTCGCCGGCTCAAGCATAAGACCCAGGTATTTTTCTCTCCTGACAATGATCATGTGTGCACCCGAATAGAACACAGCCTGCATTTGTCCACAATTGCCGCCACGATCTGCAAGGCGCTGGGATTAAATACCGAAATCGTATTGGCTGCCGGTCTTGGCCATGATCTGGGACATGCCCCTTTTGGACATTGCGGTGAACGAAGTTTAAAATTGCTCTCGGATCGTAATTTTCAGCATGAACTTCATAGTCTGCGTGTTGTCGACATTCTTGGTCGAAAGGGAAAAGGGCTCAACCTCACTTTTGCTGTCCGCGATGCCATTGTCTCCCATTGCGGTGAAAAAGATGAACAATTTATCGAAATCGCTCCAAAACCAAATGATCTCTCTTCCCTCACATCCCTGCCGGAAGCGCCTTCTACCTGGGAGGGCTGTGTACTACGATTGAGTGATTCCATCGCCTATCTCGGCCGTGACCTTGAAGACGCCATCTATTCCAATTGTATTACCCGTACAGAAATTCCCGCTGAAGTGCAGGACCACCTGGGCGCTAATAATAGTCAGATCATCAAAACCCTGGTCAATGACTGCATCGACTGGTCCATTAAAAATGAAAAAATCGGCTTTTCCGATAAAACCTTTGAAGTAATACGCATTCTGAAAAATTTCTCACGCAAGCGCATATACAAGAATCCAAAATTGCTTTATTGGAATCAGTATGCTGATTTTGTACTCAAATCCATTTATAATTATCTATATAATATTTTCACTATCAATGATTTTGATTATGACAAATATGAATACAGCACCATTGAACTGGGACAGAAATTTGGCAAATTCATCCGCACATTTCATGATACCTATATTGCGGAAAATGCCGATAAAAATAGAATAATTACCGATTATATTGCGGGGATGTCGGATAGTTACGCAATTAAATGCTTTAAAAATCTATTATCAACAGGTACGACTAAATTTTGACAATTTTATCACTATTTTTTTCATTTATTATTGTTTTTTAACTCATTAAAAGTCAAATTATAAATTAACTTACAGAGGGAACATGAGGAAAATAATAACAATAACTTTACTGGCAGCTGTTTTATGTGTTCAGTGTGAAAAACCAAAAGAGCAATCCACTCCGGCACCGGAAAAAACAACACCGGACAAAATCACGCCGCAGGATACAATCAACAGGCTTAAACCACAGATGGAAGAGGATTCCATTAAAAAAGAAAAAGTACCAGAGGATTCTGTCTGGACAGCACAGGAAGAAATCGAAACAACAGCCACAAGCCAACTTTGGCAAAAATATCGAAAATTCCGGGAGGAATCCAAAAAGGCTTTTAATAACTCGGAATTTCAGGAAGCCATTACAAATCTGAAACTGGCCGCCAAATATGCCCAACAACTGGGCCGTGACGATCTGGTGGCCTGGCAGTACAATAATATTGCCTATTATTCAATATTGGAATTTAAGGGAGTAACCAATTATGATTACCGCCTGCATCAGCTGAGGTCCATCGATGACCCTGAAAAAAAAGAAAAGTACCTCGAAGAAACCAAAACTGTCTTTCAAAAAAACCTCAAAATACTTACAGATGCAGAAGAATTCCTGGAAAAAGCCTATAAAATAGATGAAAATTACAAAGATCAAAATCGTACCGATAAAATCTACAGCAATTTAAAATTTATTGACTGGGTGAAAAATTTTATTAAACATTAGGAGTAAATTATGGAATCATTGCAAACCTTTATATCACCGGGACTGATCTGGTTTTTGATCGGTTTGGCGTTTATTCTGCTGGAATTCATCATACCCGGTGTGATCATCATATTTTTTGGTGCTGGTGCCTGGGTGACTGCCCTGGCTTTATTGTTTTTTAATTTCGGAATTAATACCCAATTGGTCATTTTTCTGGTTGCTTCACTGGTATTTTTGGTTGTTCTCCGCAACAAAGTGCAAGATATATTTGTTGGCAAATCCGAAGGCAACATCAATGAAGAAATCGACGGCATCATCGGCCAAAAAGTAAAAGTCACCAGGAAGATCACACCTGATGAAGCCGGCAAAGTATTGCTCAACGGCACTTCCTGGCGCGCCGAATCAGTCGCGAAAATAGAAGTTGACAGCATTGTTGAGATCATTGATAAAAACAATCTGACCTTAATCGTCAAACCACTAAAAAAGGAGTAGTCCCATGACCAGTTTTACAATTATTATAATCGGTTTAATTATATTTGCCATAATTGTATTGTTTAAAACAATGCAAATTGTACCGCAGAAATCCGCTTACATTGTTGAGCGGTTAGGTAAATACAGCAAAACACTGGAAGCCGGCCTGCATATTCTCGTCCCCTTTCTGGACAAAGTGGCTTACAAGCACACCCTGAAAGAACAAGCCATCGATGTCCCGGCCCAGACCTGTATTACAAAAGATAATATCGCTGTAGAAGTCGACGGCATTTTGTATATGCAGGTAATGGATGCGAAAAAAGCATCTTACGGAATTGATCATTATCGCTTTGCCGCCACTCAACTGGCACAGACTACCATGCGTAGCGTGATCGGAAAAATGGAACTGGATAAGACTTTTGAAGAGCGGGACACCATCAATGCCACGATTGTTGAAGCTGTTGACCTGGCTTCCGATCCCTGGGGCGTAAAAGTCTCCCGTTACGAAGTTAAAAATATTGTGCCTCCCCAAAGTATCAAAGACGCCATGGAAAAGCAGATGCGCGCCGAGCGGGAAAAACGCGCCGCCATTGCCACTTCAGAAGGTGACAGACAAGCGAGAATTAATCGCGCAGAAGGTGAAAAAAAACAAGCGATCTACTTTTCTGAAGGTGAACGGCAAAAAAGAATTAACGAAGCCGAAGGACGGGCCGAGGAAATTAAAAAATTGGCTGAAGCCACCGGCCAGGGAATCGAACGAATCGCCACGGCCATCAACCAGGAAGGCGGAAAAGATGCTGTCAACCTGAGAATTGCCGAACAATATGTCAGTGAATTCGGAAAACTGGCCAAAGAAAACAACACAATTATTATTCCGTCCGACCTGTCGGATATTGCCGGTTTTGTAAAATCCGCGGCAACCTTCCTTAAAAAATAATTTTAAAAATTCAGTCACAAAATTTTGATATTCTTATCAAAACTTTGTGACTGTTATAAAAGGAAGCCTCTATGCAACACCGAAAAACATTCATTGTCGATAAACATTCCGGTCTGAAACTTTTCACTCAATTCTGGGAGCCGGATAATGCTGTTCACGCAATTGTTGTGATCATTCATGGATTAGGAGAACACTCCACACGCTATCAATATGTGGCCGAACAATTCTGTAAAGAAGACATCATGGTCTATTCCTTTGATCTGCCCGGTCATGGAAAATCCGCCGGCAAGCGCGCCTTTATCAAAAGTTTTGACCTTTGTAATGCAATTATTGATGACCAGATTGAAATATTAAAACGAAATTTTCCCGGCATTCCCATTATCCTGTTAGGCCATAGCATGGGCGGCGCCATAACAGTTTATTATGCTTTAAAAAAGGAACCGGAAATAAGCGGAATAATTCTTAGCAGCGCGGCTTTAAAAATAAGTGATGATATCTCCCCCGTTTTAATCAGACTCTCGGGAATCATCGGCAAAATTTTGCCCACACTTCCAACGATAAAACTGGACAGCACCGGATTATCACACCGCTATGAGATAATCGAGGAATACAACAACGACCCCCTCGTTTATTCCGGTGGTATTCCCGCCCGCACCGGCGCTGAGATCAACCGTTCGATCAAATACAATCAGGCCAATGCGGAAAAATTCAAATATCCGGTACTTCTGATCCATGGCGACCAGGATAAACTGGCCGATTACCATGGCAGCGTGGAATTTCATTCCAAAATATCTTCTGAGGACAAAACAATTAATCTCTACAAAGGGCTTTACCACGAACTAATGAATGAGGTCGATGGCGATAAAGTCATTAGAGATTTACTGGATTGGATCAAATCATTAATAAATCGAAAGGAGTTTTAATGGAACAGGAAATATTCATAAAAACCCCCGATATTAAACTGGGAAACCTGTTGAAACTGGCGGACATAATGGAATCCGGCGGCATGGTCAAAATGATCATTCAGGACGGCCTGGTCAGATTAAACGGGCATATCTGCACGCAGCGCGGCAAAAAAGTCCTGCCCAATGATATTGTCGAAGTCAAATTGGAACCTAACCAATTTACTATCAGGGTATTACAAGAGCAAGAAGAGGAATTGTAATGTCTATATTAGCCATTGACCAGGGAACCACCGGGACCCGCGCGATTATTTTTGATCAGGAGGGACAAGTAATTGAAAGCGCATACCGGGAATTTAAACAAATTTACCCCAAGCCGGGCTGGGTCGAACATGACCCCCTTGATATTTGGGAATCAGTGCTGGCTACGGTAAAGGCATTGGATGCGAAGAAAATCGCCACGGTCAAAGCAATTGGGATCACCAATCAGCGGGAAACAACTCTTGTTTGGAATAAACATACCGGAAAACCGATCAATAATGCCATTGTCTGGCAATGTCGGCGTACCGCTGACTTTTGCGAAAAATTACACTCCCGTCAGGCTTTCATTCGTTCCAGAACCGGACTGCCGGTAGATGCCTATTTTAGCGGCACCAAAATTAAATGGTTACTTGAACACAGTGACTACGACTCTACCGATGACCTGCTGTTCGGCACCATTGACACCTGGTTGATCTGGAAACTGACAGATGGGCAAATTCATGCTACCGATTATACCAATGCTTCCCGTACCATGATCTATAATATTCACAAAAAAGAATGGGATGCTGAGATCTGCGACATCCTGAATATTCCCCTCAATCTATTGCCGGAAGTAAAAAAATCCGCTGATTATTATGGATCCGTAACAGCTATCGATTCTCTGAAAAACCTGCCGGTTCTCGGAGTTGCCGGTGACCAGCAGGCTGCCCTGTTCGGCCAATGCTGTTTCACCAAGGGGGAAATAAAAAACACTTACGGCACCGGTTGTTTTATTATGCTCAATACCGGAGATGAGAGCATTGCTTCGGAAAAAGGATTGATCACCACCCTTGCCATCAATAGCGCCGGTGAACCGGCCTATGCTTTGGAAGGGGCGATTTTTATCAGCGGCGCGGTTGTTCAGTGGCTGCGGGATGAATTGGGGATAATTAAGAATGCTGCCGAAACAGAAGCCATGGCGCTGGCTGTTCAGGACAATAATGGCGTCTACTTTGTACCGGCTTTTGTAGGACTGGGAACGCCTCACTGGAATGCTAATGCCAGGGGGACGATCACCGGCCTGACCCGCGGCGCCAATAAAAATCATCTTGCCCGGGCCGCCCTGGAATCCATTGCCTACCAGACTCATGATGTGTTGAAAACCATGGTACAGGAAACCGGAATTGAAATTCAATCGCTTTTTGTTGATGGCGGCGCTACTGAAAATAATTTTGTCATGCAATTTCAGGCGGACATCAGCCAATGTGAGGTGAAGCGTCCCAAAAGCCTCGAATCAACAGCCCTGGGTGCGGCTTACCTGGCCGGATTGAAAAGCGGATTTTGGAAAAATGCCGGTGAACTTAGAAAAATCAAACAATTCGATAAAACGTTTTCACCGGATATGGAAAATTCTCAACGCAAGGAATTAATTTCCGGCTGGAATCAGGCGCTGAAGCAAACGATGTGTCAGTGAATATTGGCCTGCGAATTAATTGTTAAACTCTTTCAGAGTTTAACTAATGTTTGTTTTTATCCGTGGGTTAACACCCACGGTTATTATTGTTTAATCCCTTCGGGATTATATGAAATACATTAAGT
>CAYYMT010000062.1:0-21188 GCA_964472715.1 uncultured bacterium
AACGCTGGGGCATGTTCTGAACAATACATTGCAGGATATTCTGATCCGCCATGCCAGAATGCAGGGAAAAAATACCCTCTGGCTGCCGGGAACAGACCATGCCGGCATTGCCACTCAGAATGTAGTGGAAAAAAAATTACGCAAAGAAGGTAAAACCCGTCGTGATCTGGGCCGTGAAAAATTTGTTGATGAAGTCTGGGAATGGGCCAATAAACATAAATCCATTATCTTTAACCAGTTAGAGGAACTGGGAAGTTCTTTTGACCGTGACCGGGAACGCTTTACCCTGGATGAAGGCTTGTCCAATGCTGTCCGTAAAGTGTTTGTTGATCTGTATAAAAAAGGACTGATCTACCGTGGGCGTCGTATTATTAACTGGTGCCCCGCGTCCCAAACCGCTTTATCCAATGAAGAGGTGATCTACAAAGAAAAACAGGGACATCTCTGGTATTTCAAATATCCTGTCAAAGGAAGCGACAGGTTTGTCCGTATCGCCACCACCCGGCCGGAAACAATGCTGGGAGATACAGCCGTGGCAGTGAATCCGAAAGATGAGCGCTTTGGCGACCTGGTGGGTCAAAAACTGATCCTGCCTATTAAGAACCGGGAAATTCCGGTAATTGCCGACAGTTTTGTGGATCCCGAATTCGGAACCGGTTGTGTCAAAGTGACCCCGGCCCATGATCCCAATGATTTTGTCATGGGCGAAAGACATAATCTGCCGCAAATCAATATTATGAATCCCGATGCCACCATGAATGAAAATGCCGGCGAAGCCTATGATGGACTGGACCGCTTTGAGGCCCGCAAAAAGATCGTGGAAGAAATGGACGCGTTAGGATTGCTGGAAAAAGTAGAGGATTACAATAATAAAGTAGGATTCAGCGAACGTGCCGATGTCATGATCGAGCCTTATCTGTCAGCCCAATGGTTTGTGAAAATGGAAGATTTGGCGAAACCGGCCATTGATGTGGTGAAGAAAGGTAAAATTAAATTTTATCCGGAACGCTGGACAAAAACCTATTTTCACTGGCTGAACAATATTCAGGATTGGTGCATATCCCGTCAATTGTGGTGGGGCCACCGGATTCCGGTTTTTTATTGTGATAAATGTAATTGGTCCGATGCCTTGCTGGAAGACCCGAAGAATTGTCCGGAATGTGGCGGCGAAATTCGTCAGGACCCGGATGTGCTGGATACCTGGTTCAGTTCCTGGCTGTGGCCTTTTTCCACCATGGGATGGCCTGAAAAAACCGCTGACCTGAAAAAATTCTTCCCCACCGATGACCTGGTGACAGGGCCGGATATTATTTTTTTCTGGGTGGCGCGAATGATCATGGCAAGCCTCGAATTCACCGGCAAGATTCCCTTTAAACATGTTTATTTCACCGGCATTATCCGCGACGGGCAAGGCCGGAAAATGAGCAAATCACTGGGAAATTCTCCTGACCCGCTGGTATTGATCGATAGATATGGCGCTGACGCGCTGCGCTTCGGAGTAATGCTGATCGCGCCCAAAGGACAGGATATTATGTTCTCGGAAAAACGGCTGGAAGTAGGCCGTAATTTCATGAACAAGGTTTGGAATGCATCGCGGTTTATTCTGATGAATGTCAAAGATGACAGCATTTTTAATGAACCCCTTGAGATAACCGGTGCGAAGCTGACCCTGGCTGATCAATGGATTGTGGGAAAATTGAACCGCACTATCGAGCGTATGGAAAAACATTTCAATGTCTACCGGTTTGATGAAATCGCCCGGGACATCTATGACTTTGTCTGGAGTGATTTCTGTGACTGGTATATTGAATTGATCAAGAACCGTCTCTATGGCAAAGACGAACAAATTAAAAAGGAAACCCTGCAAATTGCCATTTATATTCTGAAAAATATTTTGAAATTATTACATCCTTATGCGCCTTTTATCAGTGAGGAGATCTTTCAGAAAATCAAATCTGCTGATGAAAAAGATTTAATTGTAGCACGATGGCCGAGAATTGAAAAAGAAGTGAACAACAAAGTGCTGGATGAATTCAGCGTCCTGCAGGAAATCATAACCTCAGTGCGTACCATTCGCAGCGAATTGAATATCGCGCCGTCTAAAAAGCTCAATCTCTTCATCAAAGGAGAAGATGAACAGGATGTGGTTAAAATTTTTAACAATGCCGAACTGCAGGGAAATATCAGGAGTTTAGCGGGCATTGACCAGGTGACTATTGATGCGCATCTGGCTGCTCCGAAACCCTCTTCTTCCACAGTTGTGAAGAACACTGAATTGTTTGTTCCCCTGGAAGGGCTGATCGATCTGGACGCGGAAAAGGCGCGCCTGGAAAAAGAGATCAATGGCCTCAAAGGCCGCCTCAAAGCCTGCCAGGGAAAATTGGCGAACCACAATTTTGTCAAGCGGGCCCCCAAAGAAGTGGTGGAAAAGGAAAGAAGTAAAGAAAAAGACTATAAAACGGAGTTGAAAAAATTAGAAGATAATTTCAAGACTCTCTTTGCATAAAATATTATCTGAAATCAACCAAAGAAGCCTCTCAATTTCTGAGAGGCTTCTTTGGGTTGTGACTATAGAGTCATTGCGAGAGAGCACCGCGATCGAAGCAATCTCGACGTCCTGTCAGATGACCTCATGAGGGCAGCTGGAGACTGGTAGCTTCCACCTACCTAAAGTGTTTGAATAATTATTTTGTTATCTCAGGCAATTCCCATAGTTTCATAAGATCATCATACAATTGTCGGGTCAGTTGCACCATCACCGGGTTCTTTTCACTTTTTAACCAGCCAATTATTTTTGATAAATCCGCCGGTTCCATTACGGTACATCCGGCTGTGGTTTCAAAGGGTTTTGCCCAATTGTGAATAAAAATGCAGGATCCGGCGCCTTTTGATACGGGATTGGTGTTATGGTCCACAAGGATTCCCTGTTCATAATAGATGCCGGCCCGGCTCATTTTTTCCGAGGAATTCCAGTCAATTTTTGAAGCCGGTTTTTGATTTGATACGATTTGATTATAAAAATCTGAATCGGCATCATCGACACATTCGATCATTTCCGTGACATGAATGTAAGGCATATTCAGATTATTCATCTGTTCAGTTGAGTCATAACCAAAAACAGCGCTTAGTTCAAATATACCGGCGGGACTTCGGCCGTCACCTTCTTTTTTCGGAGGTAATTCGCTGAGGCATAGTGTGTCATGCAACCCCCGGCCCATTCCCAGTCCGCTTCTTCCCAGGGAAATGTCAATAGTTTTGTCCCATTGCTCCCATTCTTTTGTGCCGGAATTACGGTCAAAGCAATAGAGATTTCCTTGTGTCGCAGTCAGAGAATCGGTGATAACGACTATCAACTGGCCACTGGATTTTGGAATAGAATTTTTGGTTTCTGCCATTAGATTGGCAGCGCAGAAAATTACGATTAAAAGTATTAATTTCTTCATATTATTTACTCAATCCTGTTACAACTTCAATATGCGGAGTATGGGGAAACATGTCAACCGGCTGTACGGAAGTAATGGTGTACCCGCCTTTTTCATTCAATAATTTCAAATCCCGAACCTGGGTGGCGGGGTTACAGGAGACATAAACGATTCTGCCGGGATTGATCTGAATGATCTGCTGAACCAGTTTGGGATGGAGGCCGGAACGGGGCGGATCAACGATCAAAAGGTCGGGATGCGGCAGCTGTTGAAATAGTTCCGGTTGTTTATCAAACAAACTGTCGAGATTACCGTTTAAAAATTCGATATTGTCGATATAATTATTTTTCGCATTATTAACAGCGTCATGAACCGCTGCCTTGATGATTTCAATGCCGGTAACGGTTTTGGCGTCAGGCGCGAGAAAAAGGCCGATAGAGCCGGTGCCGCAATAGAGGTCCCAGACATTTTCATCCGGTTGTACATTGGCGGCCTGTTGAATCTCACGATACAATTTCTCCGCCATGATCGTATTGGTCTGGAAAAAGGAGGCCGAAGATATTTTGTACGTTAAAGCACCTAACCTGTCTTCAATATATTCCCGGCCATGCAGTATATTTTGAATTTCCGGAATAGTGGTTCCCCCTTTGTTGGTGGCGACGGTATGCATCAAACTGGTGATGCCGGGGAATTCCGCCAGTATCCGGTCTTTGAGAGGTTCAAAAAGTTCGGGACGGTCTTCCTGAGTGACAATATTGACCATTAACTGACCGGTATTGTATCCTTTGCGAATCATGAGATGACGCAGAAAACCGACATGTTCCCGCTGGTCATAGGCTTTCAGATTATTTTCCAGACAGAATTCCCGTACCAGCGCCATGATGCGGGCTGATTCTTTCGGCGCGATTAAACAGTCGTCAAGGTCGATGGATTTCCAGTAATTTCCCTGAACCCGCAATCCCAGGGCGAAATCATGGGGTTTATCCTGTTCAAATTCCCCTGTCAGCCAGCGGTGGCGGGAAAAGGAAAATTCCATTTTATTGCGGTAGTGAAAGATCTTCTCGGCACCAACCACAGGATTGATATCAACATCAGTAAATCCGCCTAAGCGCTGATAAAGATCAGTGATCTGTTTCTGGAAAAATTCCAACTGGATTTCATAGGGAATATTCTGGTGTTTACAGCCGCCGCAATAGTCAAAATATTTGCAGGGGGCATCGATCTCATAGTCACTTTTTTTCAGGACTTCTTTGATATAGGCCTCGGCATAGGACTTTTTGGCTTTTTTGATTCTGGCAGTCACTTTTTGTCCGGGAATGCCATCATCCACAAAGATGGTGTAGTTGTCTATTTTTGCCACACCTTTGCCGTGAAAACTCAGGTCTTCAATTTTCAGGTCAACAATATCTCTTCTTTTGACGGGTTTTTCCATGAATATCTCTCTTCATATAAAAAATGCTGCCGGTGGGGCAGCATTTTTTAAAGGTTAACTCAATAATCTTTCATACCAATTGGTTTTGTCTTTGATCAGCAACCAGATGACCATTACCAGGAGAATGCCAATCAAAAATGCGCCGCCAACAATTGCCTTGGTACTGCCGGTACAAATTAAATCGTGACTAAAATAAATTATCAGAAAACTAATGCCAAACATCAAATAGGCCAGCAAATTTTTCCGCAGGAAAAAAACCTGGCAGATATACAGCCATAAAATTACAATTAATATGGAAAAATAACTAAACAAAAACTCCGGCATTGTATCAACACCGTCAGGCAACAGAACCGGAATAATTGCCAGTAATGCAATAAGAAAAAGTTTATTCCTGAAAATAATGGAAACAATGGAATAGTAAAGCACCGTGATTGTCATCCCTATCATAATGGTTTTTACCAGTATATCCAGAATAAAGAAGTTTTGAACCAGGTATTGGGGCACATTGATATCGGGACTGGTAATGAATGACGGGTTATTGCCGGCCACATATTTAATACCGATGATGATCGCGATCAGTCCGAAAGTGGTAAATAATGAGGACAGCAGCACATCAAAACCGAACGACTGGTTTTCCTTTAAATCCGCTACAATATTGCGGTTGCCGTAATAGGCGACCCCGATCAAAAGCAACAGAAAGAACAATAGAACGGTTAATAATAAATTGACCAGGCGGCTAAAAATAATTGAGATTACAAAATTGAACTGGCTCCAGGTGGTATCATAATAGATAAAATTTGTTTTTAGGTTCACGAGCTCATAGATGAAGAGTATCAAAAACAGCCCGGCAGAAGTGTAAATTATTGACTTCCAGGGAATATTCATGAAATTGAAAGATTCCTTATGTTTCAATAAAAGCGCCAGCAGGAACAGCGGCAGCAACAGCATTCCCAGAATTTTGCGGATTGAATCAAAATTATTCTCTTTATTGGTTTCCAGAAGCCAGTTTTCCGGCACTTTATACCAGCTTTTAAAATAGCCCAGTTCGTCGCCTTTCACTTGCAATGTCAGCCGCAGTTTCGCCTCGTCAATATTAGCAACAAAACCGTATTTACTTTCATAAACAAAAGTATGGTCGGTGCGGTTCGGCAGGATATTGGAAAAGGATTCCACCAGCCGGAAATCATCAAGCTGATATTGCTGTTCCGCAATAAACTGTTCAACCCGGATAAGGGCCAGTTCTTTGCTGAGATTATAGGACATGGCATCTTCGGACAACATATGATTGAACCCGGTTACAACATTATCCATAGGATGAACATCGACGATGAATTCTTCTTTTTCATGCTCCTGATAGAAGCGTATCCTGTAACTGACGAGATTCGGCAGATAATTGGCGAAAATAAAATTAGCGCTGTCGATTGTGGTATGAGTGGTGATGTATTTTAAACAAGGCTCGTCACAATCGGAGATAATTGAGATTGCTGTTTCAAAGCGGTTCGGGTCCAGCCCCCGGCTGTCAACAAACTCTTTGGCGGTTTCAATGGCTTCTTCCTCTGATACCGTGAAATTGATGTACTCGCCCAGCCGTTTCACCGGCAGCAAAAAACTGCCGATAAAGACAATCAGGGCAACCAAAATAAAGTAGGTTTGCTTTTTGGAGTAAGCCGGCAGGGAAGCTGACACATGAGGACGCGGATGGACTTCAGGGAGCGGTTTCGTCTCTTCTGTTTCACCGCTGACATCACTGCGGTTCAACAGCTCTTCACTGCTCAAAAAACCACGGTTTTTAAAATAGTAAAAAAGGTTGTAGAGCAACAGGAAAAGCGCGATTGAGCCGGCGATAACAGAGGGAATTAAAATACGGGTGTTGCCGGTATTGGCAAACATCAGGATGGTCAGAAAAGCATCCACAGTGTAATGCCATATCAGCGTCGCAACAATACCAAAACTGATAAAGACATACCCGGTGGCAATTCCAAATAAACTAACCTCCACGCCTCTGATCCAAAAGGGCTGGTTCGGATAATTGGAATGAGCGAAGCCCCAGATAATCGCTGTCAGGATCACCGCAAAAAGTTTGGATTTTGTAAATTTATCAAAGAGGGGAATACCATATAGCCGGAAACAAAATTCCTCGGTAACAGCGGGAATAAAGCCGGCAAACAAAATAAAAATCCAGGGGAATTTTGTATTGATGATCTCACTGTAATTGACGCTGGCCGGGGACCACGCGCCCAGTTTTTCGGCAATAATATAGAAGAATAGCTGAAAAACAATGAATACAAAGGCCAGCACGAAGCCGGTCAGGGTGCTTAAGAAAAACTCCCGGGTCTGCATACCCTTCCAGGTAAAAGACCGTAAAAGTCCGTTTTTGGCCGGAAACATTTTTTTATAAAGGGAATCGCCGGCAGATGCCAGAAAGAACACCGCCGCGCCGTATAATAACGCGCCAATTACGATCCCGGTGATCCGGTCCGTATAAAATCCGGAAATACTTTTCGATGTATTGTAATAATAAAACCTTAATGGCAGCATATTTAACTGGGAAATTAAAAAGATCGAAAAGGTGGCAATACCAAAAATCAGACCCACTTTTAAATTAAGTTTTCCTCTGATGGCGGTATAAATAAAAACAACTACGGAACTCAGGCCCAGCAGAAATAAAAAGGCCATCGCGATTATGGCGGTGGTTTGGTTTTGTGACCGTAATTTTTTATAGTCCCGCTGCCAATATTCCGGTACTTTTAGATATTCTTCGTAATAGCCAACCTTATCCCCTTTGACCCTTATTCGAATTTCAAAATGGGCGCCGTAGATTTCAACATTCCTTTTCCGGTAAGTAAAACTGTAATCCACCCGGGCTTTTTGGGATTTTGTGGCCTTATCTTTTAATTCCCAGTTATCGAGATTATGCTCAGTGTTTTTATCAATAAAATTCCGGGCGGCCTGCTCGGCGGCTTCCATTGAGAGCGAACTCAGCGCGGTTTCTTCTTTCAGGACATGATCGAAATAGCGCAGATCGCCATCAGTGGAAAAACTAACATAGACCTCTTCTTTTTCAAGGCTGTTGAAAAATCTGACAGACCATTGCCAGATATTGAAAGTTTCTGAAAAAAACCTGTGAGATTTTTCAATACCCAATTCCTTTTCAATAAAAATTTTGGATAATTCCGGATAATTAAAAGTCGTGGCATTATGAAAATACCGGTCGGGTTGTATATTATTATTTCGCAGGAATGTCCGGGCTTTGTCCGACGCCTCGGGTTTTGTCAGGTTAAAGGTGATTGATTGTCCCGGAAAAGCGGTTTTATGATATTTTAATGTAAAGAAAAGGGAAAGAATTAACAGTATCAGTGCGGAAAGGATGAATAAGAGATTGTTTTTTGTCAGTTTCTCGTATTTCATAATTTAAAGCCTGTAATTAAAAAAGACCCCGATACATCGGGGTCCTTAATTTTAAATGAAAGAACGGTAATTACTTTTTACGTCCTCTTGCCATTTTGGCTCTGGAAACATCGCCATCTTTGTCGATGAAATAAAGATAGCCTTTTTCCCGTTTTACGCCACATTTGGCAACAACTTCAGCACCACCGCCTTTTTCTCCTCCACGGGCCATTTTTGAGCGTGATACATTGCCATTTTTGTCAAGGTAATATAAAAAACCTTTTTCTTTTTTTACGCCACATTCTTTGACTTTTTCTGCCATATTTTACCTCCTTTAAAATTACTAAATAACCATAATATTTGCACAATGTTGTAATAATGTTAATTGTCGCGGAGACAAATGTCAAGTTTTTTATTTTCATTATAATCAAAAAATTCGACGGGCTCCTCAGAGAACGGGTTTTAATTCATTGTTTTTGAAGCGTTTATATGTTTTGCAAAAAGATGATAATTTTTCCTTCGGAACCGGCGAGGAGGGGTGAATTGCTCGGTTTTACCCTGAAAATTTCAGAAAAAACCAGGAATCCGGGGATCAATTTTGGTTTTTTCTGACAAATCAAGGGAAAATGTAAACCTGCTTTTTTGTCAGGGCAGCATTTTTTTGAGATAGCGGCCGGTGTGGGATTTTTTGTTGCGGGCCAGTTGTTCCGGTGTGCCGGTACCGATAATTGTACCGCCCCGGTCACCGCCTTCGGGACCGAGATCAATGATATAATCGGCGGATTTGATAATATCAAGATTATGTTCGATGACAATAATTGTATTGCCTTTATCAGCCAAATCATTTAAGACCTGTAGTAACAACTGAATGTCCTCAAAATGCAAGCCCGTCGTCGGTTCGTCCAGTATATAAAGCGTGTTGCCGGTATTCCGCTTACTGAGTTCGGCCGAGAGTTTGATACGCTGGGCTTCACCGCCGGACAGGGTGGTGGCCTGCTGGCCCAGCTGAATATATCCCAGCCCGACCCGTTTCAGCGTTTCCAGTTTTCCCTTGATGCGGGGCAGTTTTATAAAGAAATCATAAGCTTCACTGACCGTCATTTCAAGGACATCGGCGATGGTTTTGCCTTTATATTTGATTTCCAGGGTTTCGCGATTGTAGCGGTGGCCTTTGCATACTTCACAAGGCACATAGACATCGGGCAGAAAATGCATCTCGATCTTTCTGATCCCTTCACCGCCGCAGTTTTCGCAGCGACCGCCTTTGACATTGAAACTAAAACGGCCCGGTTTATATCCCCTGATCTTGGCGTCCTTGGTGCTGCTGAACAGTTCTCTGATATAGGTGAAAACGCCGGTGTAAGTGGCCGGATTTGACCGGGGTGTGCGGCCAATGGGTGACTGGTCGATATCAATGACTTTGTCAATGTTTTCGATACCGGTTATTTTCTTATATTTCAGGGGTATTTTAACAGACTTATTGAGTTTGTTATGCAAAATCGGGTAGAGGGTCTCATTGACCAGGGTGCTTTTTCCGGAACCGGAGACACCGGTGACACAGATAAATTTTCCCAAAGGAAAGGAAAAGGTTTCGGATTTCAGATTATTGCCCTGAGCGCCATAGAGTTTTATTTCTTTTTTACTGCCTTTTCTCCGTTTTTTTGGAACAGGAATAAGTTTTTTCCCCGACAGGTACTGGCCGGTGAGTGAATCCGGGTTATTTTCAATTTCCTGAGGATTTCCGGCGGCCACCACCTTTCCGCCATCCACACCGGCGGCCGGCCCGATATCGAGGATGTGATCGGCGGCTTCAATGGTTTCCTGGTCATGTTCCACCACGATGACAGTATTGCCGATATTCCGCAATCGGGTCAGCGTATTGATCAGCCGGGCATTATCCCGCTGATGAAGCCCGATACTGGGTTCGTCCAGAATGTACAGAACGCCGGTCAGCTGGGAGCCGATCTGGGTGGCGAGGCGAATACGCTGGGCTTCACCGCCCGAAAGGGTTTGCGCGGAGCGGTTCAATGTCAAATATTCCACACCCACATTCACCAAAAAACTCAGGCGTTCATTGATCTCCTTCAACACCTGGTCAGCAATATGTTTGTCAGTTTCATTAAGATCAATATTCCGGAAGAAATGCTGTGCATTGGTGATTGACAAGGCGGTCAGGTGGCCAATGCTTTTGTCATTGATCCGGACATTGCGGGATTCCGGGCGAAGCCGTTCGCCATTACAGGCGGAGCAGGGCTTCTGGGACATAAATTTCTGGATCCATTTGCGAATGCCGGTGGAGCGGGTCTGTGTATAGCGTCTTTTCAGGTTATTCATGACGCCTTCAAAGCGGGTGGTGTAGCGGCCCTGCATTTTATCCGAGGAATATTTTACGGAAAAGGTTTTTTCAGTGCCGTAGAGCAGCACCTGTTTGGCCTCCTCTGAAAGGTCCTTATAGGGTGTTTTGAAACTAAAATTATATTCCCGCGCCAATCCGCGCAAAATTGAAGCATACCATTTACCGCGGGGTTGCGGGCCGAGGGGCAAAATCGCGCCTTCCGATAAGGATTTTGACGGATCCGGGATCACCAGGTCTTCATTCATCTCCAGTTTGGCCCCCAGACCGTCACATTCCGGGCAGGCGCCAAAGGGACTGTTGAAGGAGAACATTCTGGGAGACAGCTCTTCGAAACTGATTTCGCAGTGGGGACAGGAATAATTTTCACTAAAAAAATGTTCCTCATTATTGATTTTCGCGATGATCAGGCCGGAGCCGATCTTCAATGCCAATTCCAGGGACTCGGTCAACCGCTCGCGGACTTTTTCGCGAATTTTCAAACGGTCAATGACTACTTCAATATCATGTTTTTTATTTTTATCCAGGTTGACAGGATTATCCACATCGGTTATTTCACCGTCCACACGCAGGCGAATGAATCCCTCTTTGCGGATTTCTTCGTAAATGTTTTTATATTCACCTTTCCGGCCACGCACCAGGGGCGCCATCAGGATCAGTTTGCTGTTTTCCGGAAATTTCATGATAGTGTCAGCGATCTCCTGTACGGTCTGACTGATTATCGGCCGGCCGCATTGATGACAAAAGGGCTTGCCGATCCTGGCGTAGAGCAATCGCAGGTAGTCATAAATCTCTGTAACCGTGCCGACAGTGGAGCGGGGATTGCGGGAGGTGGATTTTTGTTCGATGGAAATCGCCGGTGACAAGCCTTCGATAAAGTCAACATCGGGTTTTTCCATAAGTCCTAAAAACTGGCGGGCGTAGGAACTGAGGGATTCCACGTAGCGCCGCTGGCCTTCGGCATAAATGGTGTCAAATGCGAGAGAAGATTTGCCTGACCCTGATACGCCGGTGATCACCACCAGTTTATTGCGCGGTATCTCAACATCGATATTTTTTAAGTTGTGTTCGCGCGCGCCTTTTATCTTAATATTTTTATTAACGATATCCATAAAAAACTCATTTCTGCTAATTTCAACGGGTTAATGAATAAAATGATTCCCTTTCAAAAAAAACTTATTTATATTGCCAGCAATTTAATAAAATATTTGGTTTTTTGTTATAAGGTTTTAGGGTATGACAGGGGAAAATTATTCTTGTCATTTGTTTATTTATCCCTGCGGCTGTTCAAAAAACAAGTATTAAGTGACATGGTATGATAATTGTTCGTAGAAATTAGATTTTTATTGGGAAGGTGTGATTTTTAAATGAATTTGGAAAATAAGAGGTATCTGACAACGGCCTATCTGGCAGGGGCCGTTCTGTTGGTAATTGACTTCGTTGTTAAATATATTGCCAATCAAACTTTACTTTTTCAGCAAAGGACCGATACAGGTATTAAGTGGCTGAGTTTTTATCTGACCCACAACACCGGGTATCATTATATTTTCGGTGAGATCAAGAACCATAAGTTATGGTCAATTTTCGGGTTGATAATGCTGATCGTCCTGCTGGTCTCATTGACCCGCTCACTGCTCCATGAAAAAGAGCGAATTTACAAACGGATATATACTGTCATTTTGATGCTGACAGTGGGGGCCGGGGGCAATGTCCTGGAGATTTTATTTACCGGAAAAGCGACGGATTTTTTCGTTTTGGAGCCCTTTCCGTGGCCCAGTAATATTTGCGACCAGTATATCAACGCCATTATCTATATTGTGATGCCGGTCATGCTGATAACACTATTCATAAACCGGAAAAAGAGTAAACACCTGGAAGAGAATGGAACGCAGGAATAAAAAGATACTGATTGTTGAAGACGAGCTGATCATTGCCAATGATATTCTTCTGACACTCAAAGATATGAATTATGATGTCGCCGGTATTGCCACCGACAGCCGGGAGACCCTGGATTATCTGAAAAATGAAAAGATTGATCTGGTGCTGATGGACATCAATATGAGTGGCCCTATGAATGGTATTGAGATTGCCAGCCTGATCAATGAAAATTACAATTTGCCGGTTATATTCCTGACTTCCCATTCCGAACAATCCATGGTCAGGGACGCCCTGAAAGCCAAACCCTACGGCTATTTGTATAAACCGGTATCGGATGATGAAATCCGCACCACTGTAGAAATGGTCTTTTACAAGTTTGAGATGGAACAAAAACTCAAAAAGTCCGAAGCCCGGTATAAATCCATTTTCAACAATACCGGTACAGCCACACTGATAGTGAATCAGCAATCCAAAGTGGTAATGGCCAACGATAAAATGATCGAACTGGCGGAATCCAGCCTGGAAAACCTGCTGGAAACCGAGGATATATTTCAATATGTGGCGCCTGATTATAAGGAGCAGGTCCGGCAAAATCATATCAACCGGTTAATGGGCAAAGCGGTTCCCCATCAATATGAGTTTGATTTTATCTCGGCGAAAGGAAATATCCGCCGGGTACTGCTCACCGGTAGTTTTATTAGTGAAAGCAATGAATTGATTCTCTCTTTCATTGATCTAACGGCGAAAGTACAGGCGGAAAAGAGCTTTGAACATCTGTTTGAAAATATGCCGGACGCGGTATTTATCTCGGACCCGCAAACCCATAAGATCGTAGATGTGAATTATGCCGCCATGAAGCAGACCGGTTACACAAAACAGGAACTGCTGACCATGGGCATGAGCAGGGACCTTTGTGTTAATAACGCGGTATCTGATATTGATTACGAAAAACTGGAACTGGGGGAGTCCATCAGGTTTCAGGAGCAGAAGGTAAAAAAAGACGGTCAACGCTACTGGACGGAAGTGGTCATGACCAATGTATACCTGGGCAACCAAAAATTAATTCTTTCCGTCAATCGTGATATTACCGAGGAATTGCGACGTGAAAAAGAACTGAACGCCAGTAAGGAAAAATACCAAAACCTGGTGGAAAACCTGAATGAGGTGGTTTTTTTAACCGACGAAACCGGGATGGTGATTTATTCCAGCCGGTCTCTCAGTTCCGTGGCCCAAATACACGATGATACCGTTGACGAGCATACCTTTCCCGAGTTTGAAGGCAAAACTATTTTTGAATTTATCTATGCGCCGGATAAGTCCCTTGTCCGTAAAAAATTTCAGGAGTTGTTAAAGGGCGCTTATATTCGCATTGATTTTCGAATCAAAGACAATAATAATAATATTCGCTGGTTAAGAGCCAGCGGTTCACGCATTCAAATGTCATCGGGAGACTATGGCGCCCAGGGCACAATCACTGATATTACCAAAGAAAAACACAATGAAATCGCCCTTGAAAAAAGTGAAGAAAAATACCGGTTGCTGGCAGAAACAGCCCAGGACATTATTCTGATACATGATATGAACGGCGTGATCACTTATGTCAACAGTGTCACCGAAAAAATACTGAATTATAGAGAAGACGAACTGATCGGAAAGCAGATCAAAAATTATATTCCTGAAAAATATCATGACAAGATTTTAAAACGCTCACAGGAAAGAGTTGACAATATTTCTGATAATTTCATTTATGAGACGAAAGTAATTGCCGGGGACGGCCGTGAAATTGAACTGGAAATATCATCGACAATGTTTTACCAGGAAAACGGTGAAAAATCCATTCTGACCATTGGCCGTGATATTACCCGGCGCAAATTGATTGAAAGCAAGATCCTGGAATCCGAAGCCCAACAGCGGGCTTATATGGAAAATTCCCCTAACGCGATCATTGTATACGACCAGGACAATTCAATCATGGAGGTGAATAAGATCGCCTGCGAACTGCTTCAATATTCAAAAGCCGAATTGCTGAAAATGAAATTATCCGATATTGATATTCATCTCAACAATGGTATAATCAATAAAAATGAAAATGAAAAATACCGGCTCTTTTCCTTTTTCAAAAAGAAGGATGCGACGGTTTTTCCGGTAGAAATGTTCGTCAACAGATTTGAACTGGAAGGCGGAATGCGCATGATCGCCTCAGTCATTGATATTACGGAGCGGCGGAAACAGGAAAAAGAACTGGCCTATGAACGACATCTTTTTGATACCTTGATGGAAAGCTTTCCCGATGCCTTGTATTTTAAGGATAAAAAGGGCCGTTTCATCAGAACCAATGCTATCCACGCCAAAAAATTCGGGCTGGATAATGTTTCGGAATTGTTGGGACTCACCGATTTTGATCTTTTTGAAGAAGATTTTGCCAAACACTGCTATGAGGAAGAACAGCAGGTCATGAAATCGGAAAAGATTCGCGGGCCTTATGAAAACAAAGAGGTTTTCCCCGACGGTTCGGTACGCTGGGCATCAACTACTAAAATGCCTTTTTACAATAAGGATGGCAAGGTTGAAGGTATTATGGGGTTTTCCCTGGACATTACCAAAATGAAAATAGCGGAAGAAAATTACCGTAAGCAAAAAGAATTTTTTGAAGCGCTGTATAATAGTTCGCCCAATGCCATTATTACTCTCAATCTGAATGAAAAAGTGATCCAGATAAATCCGGAGTTCGAAAGTTTATTCGGCTATACCATTGACGAAGCCTTTGGCCGCCGGATCGATGATCTCATCGTACCGGAAGTCAGTTCCGAAGAAAGCCGGATAATCAACAAAAAGGCCTTTAGCGGGGAAGTGGTTCGAAAAGAGGTCAAACGACGCCGAAAAGACGGACGCGAGATATGGGTCTCCCTCAATGCCAGCCCGGTCACTGTGGACAATGAACTGGTGGGTGTTTTGGGCATGTATGAAAATATTACCGATCGCAAGAAAGCGGAAGAATCCCTGAAAATGGCCAAAGAAGAAGCGGAAAGGGCCAATAAAGCGAAAAGTGAATTCCTGGCCAACATGAGTCATGAAATTCGTACACCGATGAACTCTATTCTGGGATTTGCCGAACTGCTGACGGATATTGTGGACGGCAATATCGCCAGGGATTATCTGAACTCTATTATTGTCAGCGGCCAGGCTTTGTTGTCCCTTATCAATGATATTCTGGATCTCTCGAAGATAGAGGCCGGCAAACTGGAACTCTCCTATAAGCCCATGAGTATACATGGCATGTTAAAAGAAATTCAGCAAATATTTTCTTTGAAACTAACCAGTAAAGGCGTGGATTTTATCGTTTCCATTGATCCCAAAGTCCCCGGCGCCATTTTATTGGACGAAAAACGCCTGAAGCAAGTCATGTTCAACCTGGTGGGTAATGCTTCCAAATTTACCAATGACGGCCAGGTCAAGGTCACGGTCAATGCAACGGAAGTCAAAAAAGATGTTTTTGATCTGGAATTCAAGGTCATTGATACCGGGATTGGGATACGCAAAGACCAGCAGGAAGAGATTTTTAAAAGTTTTACCCAGTCAGCGGGACAGGACCACGGCAAGTATGGCGGCACCGGCCTGGGGTTGAGTATTACCAGGCAGCTGGTGGATTCCATGAGCGGTGAGATATGCCTGGAGAGTGAACCCGGCAAAGGCAGCGCCTTTTATGTTTATCTCCGTGATATTGCGGCCACCACCCTGGAAACCAAAACTGTGCTGCTCAAATTGGGGAAGATCAGTTTTCCCGGTTCCACGGTTCTTATTGTAGATGATATTCGTCAAAACCGGAAAATGCTGAAAGGTATTCTGGGACAGACGAAAATTGATATTCTGGAAGCGGAAAATGGCAAAGAGGCCATGGAAATTGTGAAAAACTATCACCCGGATATAATTTTGATGGATATGAAAATGCCGGTTATGTCCGGTTATGAAGCCACACAAAAAATCAAAGCGGACAAGGAAACAAGAGATATTCCCATCATCGCTGTTACCGCCTCGGCCATGAAGGATGAAGAACATCAGATCATGGAAATCGGCTGTGACGGCTACCTGCGAAAACCGGTTTCCAAAACCCAGATACTCTCGGAAATGATGAAGTTCGTCCCCTACAATGAAATTTCCGAAAAGCCGGTGGCAGAAAAAGAAGCGGAAAAGCCGGTGACTGTGGAAATGTCCAGCGAAGAAAAAAATGAGATTCGAAATATCTATCCCCTGCTGGTTGGTGAATATAAAAACCGCTGGAGCCAGGTGAAGGACAGCTTTTTATTTGATGAAGTGGAACGATTCGCGGAAGATGTCAAAAGCCTTGGAGAAAGCGTCAATTCACGGCTCCTGATTGACTGGAGCACCGAATTGATTGAAAACGCACAAAATTTCAATATGGAAAAATTGCCTGAACTATTAAATCAATACCAGCAGATATTAAAAGAATTTGATGAAATGATGAATTAAATTACAGGCTGGTCCGGCGAGGAAAAAAATGAGTGAAAAAAAACCGATTATATTAATGGTGGATGACGTGCCCAGGAACCTGCAGGTTCTGGGTAATATCCTCAGTAAAGAGGGATATAAAATATCCGCTGCCCTGAATGGCGAGCAGGCCCTGAAAATTTTACAAAAAGCAAAACCGGACCTGATCCTGCTGGACATTATGATGCCCGGACTCAGCGGCTATGATGTTCTGAAAAAGATCCGGGAAGATGAAAATGTCCGTGATATTCCCGTCATATTTCTGACGGCAAAAACAGAAAAGGAAGATATTATCCAGGGCATAGAAATGGGCGCGATGGATTATGTGACCAAACCTTTTAATTCCACTGAACTGCTGGCCCGGGTCAATAATCATATTGAATTAAAACTGGCGCGGGACAAACTGCAGCACATGAACCAGGAACTTCGAAAAGCTCTCGACCAGATTAAAACACTGAAAGGGCTGGTGCCCATTTGCGCAAATTGTAAAAAAATTCGTGATGATGATGGCTTCTGGCAGGAAGTGGAGCACTATATTTCGGCCCATACGGAAGCCGATTTTTCCCACGGTATTTGTCCGGATTGTATGAAAGAACTCTATCCCCAGGTATATGATAGAATGAAAGAAGAAGGAAAGATATAAATGATGGCCAATTTCTCAAAGGAATCAGATCAGAAGGTTAATGAAGCTGTGGCTTATATCAAGACAAAAGTGACAGACATACCCGAAGTCGCGGTGGTGCTGGGATCAGGATTGGCTTATTTTGGTGATAAGATCGAGGCCGGCCAGGTGATCGATACCAGCGGCATTCCTCATTTTCCCGAGCCCACTGTATCAGGGCACCAGGGAAAAATGATCTTCGGAAAAGTTGGCGGCGCAAAATTAATCGCCCTCAAAGGCCGTTCCCACTATTATGAAGGAAAACCTTTGGAAGCGGTGACATTTTATGTTCATCTGCTGAAAAAACTGGGTGTCAAAAAATTGGTGCTGACCAATGCCGCCGGCGGTGTTAATGAAAATTTTGTACCGGGAGATTTTGTCCTGATCACCGGGTTTATGAATTTCGGGCAGGTGGATGTATACGGACAGAGGGATTATGATGATCTGCTTTCCAAAGAGTTGCAAGCCAAAGCGCTGGCTGTGGCGGAAGAAAAATCTATTCAACTGGCCCGGGGTGTTTACTGCTGGACCACCGGTCCGAGTTTTGAAACGCCGGCTGAGGTGCAGACCATCCGGAAACTTGGCGGCGACCTGGCGGGAATGTCGACATTACCCGAGGCGGTTGTCGCCAAAAAAGTTGGCCTGAAAGTGCTGGGCATCAGCCTTGTCACAAACCAGGCGGCGGGGATCAGCGCCAATCCCCTGACCCACGAAGAAGTCAAAGAAACTGCCGATAAAATCAAAGAACCCTATTATCATTTTATGAAAAATGTTATAAATACTATAAATTAGGCGTGTTTTTCGAATAATCTGATTGGGGAGTAAATGTCAAAAGGTATTACCAAACCTAAATTGTTAAGTTGGAAAAAAGCATTTTTCCTGGCCACTGTGATCGTCTTAACCGGCCTGGTAATGGTGCTCGGGATTTTATTTTATTTTTCCAGGGACCTGCCGGAACTGGAAGAACTGCAGCGCTACAATCCCGATGTCATAACAAAGATCTATTCTGCCGACGGTGAAGTGCTCCATGAATTTTTTCACCAGAACCGGATTGTTTTGCCGCCCTCCAAAATTCCCCTGAAAATGCAGCAGGCGGTAATGGCTATTGAGGATTCCCGTTTTCGCAAGCACTGGGGCTTTTCTGTCTATGATTTCACCCGCGCCATTGTCATTAATGTTACCCGCATGGAGCTAAGCCAGGGGGGGAGTACACTGACCCAGCAGCTGGCGCGTATTCTGTATGATCAAATTGATTTTAAAAAGACTCTCAGCCGTAAGATCAAAGAACTGATCACATCGATCAAACTGGAGCAGCTCTATACCAAAGATGAAATTATTAATATGTATCTCAATTCCAGCTATCTCGGTGGCGCCTATGGGGTGGAAGCCGCCGCCAACCGGTTTTTTGATAAACATGCCTGGGAATTGACAACCGCTGAATGCGCGCATTTTGCCGGCATGATCCAAAACCGGCGCTATTCTCCCCAGTCCTCTAATCCGGCTGCCGGATTTCGTCGCCGGAATTATGTGCTGAGACGTATGTATGAATTGGGATTTATCACAGAGGAAGAATATAATCTTGAGAAGAATTCGCCGATTTATTATCCCCCTGAAGAGGTAAAGATCAACACCGCGCCCTATTTTGTGGAAGATGTGCGCCGGTTCATTGCCCGGGAAGATGATAAACTGGGAATCAATCTCCACCGTGACGGACTGAAAATTTATACCACTCTGGACACGCGCTTACAAAAAATCGCCGAAGAGGAATATCAGAAACAAATAAAACACCAACAACAGGTGCTGAACCGCCGCTTACTGGCGCGTCCGGGAGAATTACGCAAAATAGTCAATGATGAAACCCTGACTTTGACAGAGGTGCAGGAAATGATCCGCGGTGAGCGGCCCATGAAAAAATCCCTGCAAAAGAAATTACTGGTACAGGGCGCTTTTGTGGCCCTTGATCCAAAGACCGGCCATATTCTGGCCATGGTGGGGGGACGCAATTACGAGGATTCGGAATTTAACCGCGCTACCCAGGCGGAGCGGCAACCGGGATCGGTCTTTAAACCACTGGTTTACGGAACTGCTCTTGATAATGGCATTCCCGTCACCAAAACCCTGCTCAATACTCCGCTGACCATAGAGATGGCGGACGGAAGCCGCTGGACGCCGCAAAATTACAATGGCGAAATTGGCGGCCCCACTACCCTGCGCAACGGGATTAAAAATTCACTGAATATTATTGCCGCGCGCCTGGTGCAGGAATTGATCTCTCCCCGGGCCGTGATTGAAACAGCGAAGCAATTACATATTTCTACTTACATACCGGAAGTGGATGCTATCGCCCTGGGAGTGGGAAATGTGATCCCCATGGAAATGGTGGCCGCTTACGGCGCTTTTCAGAATCGTGGTATCTGGGTGAAACCACAAGCCGTGACTAAGATCGTTGATCGTTATGGAAATATTGTCAAGGAATATATTCCGGAAAAGGAAATGGTGCTCAGCGAAGAAACTGCTTACATGATCACTTCGCTGCTGCAATCTGTGATCAATGAAGGCACCGGCGGTAGTTCCCGCTGGAAATTTGGGTTTCGCCGCAATGCCGCCGGCAAAACAGGAACTACTTCCGACTGGACAGACGCCTGGTTTGTGGGCTATACGCCGCATATGGTTGCCGGTGTTTATGTGGGGGTTGATGATCCGTTGACTTTGGGCCGGAATGAATCCGGCGCCCGGGTGGCACTCCCGATTTGGGCAAGATTTATGAAACGCAGCCATGAAATGCTGAACCTTCCCGATGAAAAGTTTGCACAGCCTGACGGGGTAATTGAAGTTGAGATTTGCGCCGGGTCAAAAAAACTGCCGTCAAAGTACTGCACAGAGCTGGAAACCGAACTCTTCATACGCGGTACCGAACCTATGGATACCTGCGATATTCATTCCGCCAGTGAAAATGGGAATGACAATTTTGATGATATTATATTCTGAGTGAGGGTGCGGGGTGCTGCCTGCCCGGCGTAGCGGAGCGGAGACGGGGGTGCTGGGAACTGGGTTCTGGGAACTGGGTTCTGGGAACTGGGTTCTGGGAACTGGTTGCCCGGCGAAGCCTGAAAGGTGAAAACGGGATCACTGAACACCGATCACCGATAACAGACCACCGTCCATCTCCACTCTCAACCTCAGCCTTAACCTCAACCTCTCCCCAGAGAGCTGCACACCCTCCCCACCTCGTCATCGCGAGGACACGAAGCGATCCCGATCGATCGGAGAGACCAGTGCAATCCAACCGGCAAGCATCAATCAGGACGTCGGGATTGCCCCGTCTCCGCCTTTCAGGCTATGCCGGACAAGCGCGTCGGGCTGAAGCCGCTCCTCGCAATGACTGCTTTGGGAACCGACCACCGATCACTGATAGAGCACCAATCCTCGAAGGTTCTTGGGGAACCTTGGAGGATTTACTGATTTCCCTGAAGGGGAAACAGGGTTTAATTTCTCGATCCCAAATTCATTTTGGGAGGGCATAAAAAAACTCCTTATATTATAGTATTA
>CAYYMT010000063.1:0-2841 GCA_964472715.1 uncultured bacterium
AAAGGCAACAAAAAAGTCAATATCATGATGATGGGCGATTCCGGTGCCGGAAAATCCGAAACCCTCGAAGCCTTACGTTTATTGGGTAATGAAAAAATCAAAGACATTACTATCATTGCTGATGACATGGGATCAATTGTCCATGAAAAGGACGGTTCCATCAAAGCTTACGGAACTGAAATCGGCGCTTTCCTGAGACTGGATGATCTTCAGACAGGATATGCTTTCGAACAGATTGACAGAGCGATCATTACTAATCCAAGCCGAGTCAATGCCCGTATCACGATTCCGATCACTGATTTCGATACAATTTCCGAAGGAACTAAAATTGACATGCTGCTCTATGCAAATAACTATGAAAAAGTGGACGAAAACACCAGTTTCCTGGACTTCTTCAAAACGCCTGAGGAAGCATGGGACGTGTTCCGATCCGGCGCGGTAATGAGCAAAGGAACCACGGAAACCACAGGAATTGTTAATGTTTATTTCTGTAATGTTTTTGGCGCTGCCCAGAATCCGGACCTGTATGATGAAATCTCAAAGAAATACTTTAAACTCTTTTATGAAAAAGGTGTTAAGGTCGGTACAGTGAGAACACTGCTCGGCGTTCCCGGCAATGAAAAAGACGGTCCTATGAAAGCGGCCACGGCATTGCTGGAATACATTGAAAAAGAAATGGATTAATTGGTTGAACTTGTTAAACTGGTTGAATTAGTTAATCAAAAATATAGACGGAAAAGGCTGGTGATTTTGCCGGCCTTTTTTTATTTGTATGTGTTAGTATACTTTCCGATATTTAAATAAGTTTGCTATGAGTATTCAATATGCGATATGAATTTTTCACTCGTTCCCAAATTGCATTTGGGAACGCCTTTGTCCGAAGCTCCGTAACTGGTACCCAAATACAATTTGGGAACCAGTAGAGAACCAAAGTGAGAGATAATTTTACAACTCCAATTTATCTATTTCAAAAACACTCTCTTTCTCCATATAATTACTTGCAGAACTATAGACCCATTCCTCAGCAAATCTTACTAATCCTCTTTTCACAGGATTATTATGAATGTATTCCATCTTTTGCAGCAACATTTTTTCACTTTCGATAATTTGCGGATGCACACCTTCCTGCCAGACCTGATGTTTGCTTTTCAATTTATACTTTTTCTTATATTCCCGAAATAAATTCAGTAGCCAAAATTTATTATCCCTGGTTGATTGTTCAATTAAAATTTTTGCGGTATGGCGCTTTAATGAATTGATCTTATTTGATAGATTTTCACCGGAAATAATGGCGTGGAAATGATTATCCATTATAACGTATGCATGAAATTTTACTTCCTTTTCCCTTTGACAAAACTCAAAAGAATCCAATAATATTTGAAAATAATCCTTTGTTGTAAATACCGGAATAAGCTCAATAATGGAAGATGTGATAAAATACATTCCGAATTCATTGTAGAATTTATATCTGCTTCTCATAACTTTACCATCGTTTTTATTTACAATCCGCTTTTTAGCCTGGTCAATTTCACTTGTTCCATTTCACTCGTTCCCAAATTACATTTGGGAACGCCTCTGTTCGAAGCTCCGGAACTGGTTCCCAAATACAATTTGGGAACCAGTAGAGTTTACCCAGTTCCTTTTGGGTTAAGCCTTTATTTTGACGATATATTTTCAAATTGTCGCCGGGAGTAGTTCGGGCTTTAGTGTCTTTGTAGAATTCTGTTTCAAATATATCCACTGTTTCTTCTTCAATAAGTTTATCAGGAATATCACCTTCAATATCAATTTTAATATGAGGCATTTTTACGAATTTTTCAATTACTCATTCCCAAATTGCATTTGGGAACGCCTCTGTTCGAAGCTCCGTAACTGGTTCCCAAATACAATTTGGGAACCAGTAAAAAATGCCAGTAGAGAATGCCGGTAGAGTTTCATTGTTCACTTCTCAATTTCCAGATCACTGATCTTCCGGGACAGATTCGGCTGATGCATACCCAGGTTCTTAGCAGTCCGGGAGATATTCCAGTTGAATTTTTCCAGTTGTGTTTTTAGGTAACCCTGTTCGAATTCTTTTTTGGCCTGGGAAAACTCTTTTGTTTCATAGAGAATATTTCCCTTGTTACCTTCATGAATTTGTAAATGGGGGCGAATATCCTGCGCTGTGATTTTCTCATCGAGCACCAAAATATAGAGACGTTCCACTAAATTTTTTAATTCACGAATATTGCCGGGAAAGGCGTAGGTTTCAATTATTTTTTTTGCCTCATCAGAGAGGATTTTTTGTGGAAACTTTAATTCCCTGGCATAAAAGTCCAAAAAATATCGAAATAATGACAAAACATCGCCGGTTCTTTCACGCAACGGTGGTAATTGAACCGGCACCACATTAATACGGTAGTATAAATCCTCACGAAAGTTCCCCGCTTTTACCATGGCCGACAAATCCCGGTTCGTAGCAGCAACTATTCTAACGTCAATTTTTATCGGTGTATTTCCGCCAACTCTCTCCAGTATTCCATCTTCCAGTACGCGCAGAATTTTGGCCTGTGCTTCCAGGTCCATATCAGCAATTTCGTCGAGGAACAGCGTGCCTTCATGGGCCATTTCCATCTTTCCCTTTTTCTGCCGGTCTGCGCCGGTGAATGCGCCTTTTTCGTGGCCGAAGAGTTCCGACTCCACCAGTTCTTTGGGAATGGCAGCGCTGTTAAATTTGATAAAGGCTTCATTACAGCGGGGACTAATTTTATGGATGGCGTGGGCCACCAATTCTTTGCCGGTACCGCTTTCTCCTGTAATTAAAACCCGTGAATCTGTCGGACCAATGCGATTGATCATTTC
>CAYYMT010000063.1:2941-19926 GCA_964472715.1 uncultured bacterium
AGTTTCACATCCAGAAAGATCAGGTCCACCGATTGTTTTTGCAGAAATTCCAGGGCTGATTCTCCGTCTTCACAATCCCGGACATCATGGTTTTCATCTTTCAAGATTTGGGTTAATGATACCCGTATGTTTTTGACGTCATCGACGATCAGTATACGCATAGCTTCTCCATATTATCTGATTTCTCATGTAGTGTTTTCTAATTCAATTTATAAGGTTGAAACGTTATCAAATATAATTTGGTAATGAGTTAAATGAGATAGATTATAACGGCAGACTCACCTTTACGCTTGTACCCTGACCGATCCGGCTTTCAATAGTAATAAATCCACCATGATTTTCAATGATCTGTTTTACCACCGCCAGTCCCAAACCTGTCCCTTTTCGTTTGGTGGTGAAATAGGGCTCAAATATTTTGCTTAGATCTTTGGTCTCAATCCCTTTGCCAAAATCATGAATTTCAACAGTAATAAATTTTTCTCGTTTAGCAATTCTCACTTCAATAGATTCATCCTTTTTTGTCGCATGAATGGCGTTTTGCAAAAGGTTGGTAAAGACCTGTTTGAACTGTAATTTATCAGCGGATATTTCCGGTTTTTCGGTTTCTATTGTCAATTGAATAGGCCGTTGGTCAGCATAAGGTGCAATGATATCTTTGATCTGTTTCACCAGATCATATTTTTCCGGTTCCGGCTGCGGTATGGCGGCAAAGCCACGAAAGCGATTCACCAGTTTCTGCAGGTTATCAACCTCTTCATTAATGATCCCGGTGGTTGATTCAAAAATCTCTTCGAAATTATCAACCTCCTGGTAATACTTCATTTCCAGTCGTTCAAGGGATAACTTGATCGGTGTCAGGGGATTCTTGATTTCATGGGCCATGGCGCGGGCGATTTCCCGCCAGATCATTTTCTTTTCCGCTTCAATTAATTTACTGCGGTTCTCTTCGATTTCAGCCGCCATTTTGTTAAAAGATACCAATAACCCATTTAATGGCGACCAGGGGTTCTCCCTGACGCGTATATCAAATTGTCCCCGCCCCAATTTTACGTTGGCCTCCTGTAATCGTCTTAAGGGCCGCGAAATAACCGCAAAGGATATGATAAATATGACCAATCCAAAGAGAATGGCGAAGCCAACAATATAATTGGAATATATTTTAAATTCCTCACGGAAAAAATCTTTTTCCAACTGATCATTTTTAATGATTCTGACGGATGATTCCAGGTCATTGGCAAATTCCTGCTGCAAAGAATCCGGTAAATGGCTCTTAAAATCTTCATAGGTTTTCAGCAGATTTTCTTCCAGTTTCTTTTCATGGGTATTGGACAGGTATTCCTGAAAACTATTATAAAAATAGGTCCGTGTAAAAAAGACGGAAAATATGAGCAAGATAATAAACAGGAATAAAATTTGGAACCGGAATGATGGAATAAATTTTTTCATGGTTATCACATAGAAAATATTGAGTTATCAAAAGTTTTGGTTTTAAATTCCGGCGCTTTATTATTCCAGAAAAGCATCAGGTCCAGGCTTTTTCCACCGATTTCCAGATCCGTCTTTAATTCCGCGCGAACCTGAATATAATAGATTGATTTATCCGGAAAATCCTCTCCACTGAACACCTCTCTGTTCTCAATTTTCAGAAAATTGTTCCACGTTTCAAATTTATCCTGAAAAATCCTAACCTTTTCAGAATCATCATAAGCGAGTAAGTATCGTTTTTCCAGAATGTCAAAATCAACTGTTTTAACAAGGGTGGATTCTTTCAGCGGCTTTGTACCATGCTCTCTGTATATTTCTGCGGTAATATTTAATTTGACAGTCCGGCCCGAGCGTATGATATCATCTATTCGCTGATTAAATTCGCTTTCAATAGTCGCAGATATGAAAATTTCATTATTACGGACATAAAACTCCGGATCAATAAACCGGGCGTCATTACCATCAATACCGGGAATAATTCCCAACACGCCGGTGCTTAATGAGATGATCAACTTTATCAGGCCATCGTAAAAACTGTTCACTATCCTATGCTTTCCAGTTTAATATCCTTACTATTTCACCATTAAAAATAAATAAAAATTTTCACAATAACAGGGGGAAAATAAAATTGTCATTCCTGCCGGAAAATATCCTTTAGGAATGACAGTTCTCTATTTTGTCAGAATGTTAGCAATTAATCAAAAAATAACCAGGGACCGATTGTGAAAATGTACCCGTCGATTTTCGTTTTGGGTGATTCTTTGACATCATAATTTTTAAATTCTTCAGACCCGGTTTTCCATCCCTGGTAACGCTCGAACCCATACATATAACTGGCGCCGGCATGGATACCAAAGGAATCGGTGAACAGGTAAAAAATTTCCAGGCTGGGAGTTACTGTGTAATATTTCTTTTCTAATACCAGACGACTGGTAGCCGGATCATCAAAATCATTGCCAATATCATCCCAGATCACATCACCGGTTTTTCTGGATAATTTCATTTCTGTCGTCCAGAACCCCGCTTTCAGTTTTGGTGAGATCAGGAAATTATCAAAGACCGGAATTCGCTTACCAATCATACCGCCAAAAAATTTATTTTTTAAGCTTAATTTTTCCACCATTCCGGTGCCCTGAACTTTATTGGTACGATCCACTTCATTACCGACACTAAAGTAGATTCCGCCAATTGTCCGGGTTCCGTACCCGCCTTCCGACGGAACAAAACTGACAGAATGCAGCAATATTCCCGGATAATTGTCACCTTTCAATTCCATATCTTTATCAAAACTACTGAATCCGTAATTTGCCGCCAGGGCATTGATATCAGACCAGTTGGGGGAATACCACATTGGTTCCCAGTTAATGCCACCGCCGTGGCTATTGCCATTAAAAATACTGATTCGATATCGTCTTTTTTCGCCGTCGTCCCGACCGTTTTTTGTGACAATGGTTGAAGTGCGGCGATTATCTTTTTTCGCATCAAGTACAACTTCGTTTTTAAAATACTTGCCATCCCGGAAAACCACGATTTCTACGGTATCACCGGCACTTTTAGTCTCTATCAACTCCCGCAGGTGATCGTTATACAACACTTTTTGACTGTCAAAACCGGTGATAATGTCGCCATCCTCTATACCATATTCTTCGGCCGGACTGCCATTGGTGACATAACTAACCAGGGCGCCATAATTTTCTGTCCAGTCTTTCTCTTTGGCAATTTCAAAAGAGAGATCACGATTCATGACAACACCTAAAACAGGCTCTTCACCTTTGGGTTTTAATGCCAGTGTATCTGCATCAACACTTTTACCGATTTCTTTGGTATGGCTCGTTGTATCCTGCTCTTGCGCAAAACAAAAGGCGACGAAACTTATTATTAAAACGAATATTAATTTTATCTTATACATGATTTTTTCCTTTCCTTTATGTTAGAAACCGATCCAGGGTGAAATTGTAAATGTCACACCATCGAAAAGCGATGTTTCCGGCGCATTGGAAATCTCATATTCATCATCAGTTGTAATATCCCGCCAATGCTTATTGGAATAGCCCAGCATGTAACCGGCTTCCACTTTAAGCCAGATAGGGCCTAACATCCGGTACATGGCGGAAATCCGGGGTTCAAACAGCAATTCTCTTTTCTTCATTTTCAGATAATCATTATTAGCATGTTTATTTTCAGACCATAATTCATCCCAGATGATTTCGCCGTTTTGCTGGTGTAATGTTAAAATGCTTTTGCCCCGGCCGATAAAAACACCGGAGGAAATCATCATCCGGTCCAAAACACGGTATCGTTTATCCAGGGTAAATCCCCATATGCCCTGCTCAAATTTCATTTTGCGATGAATTGTCGGACCATCAGCATTGAGTTGTAAACTCGTGGAGCCTTCCGCGTCGGCGCCGGCGAAGACCATTCCCAAAAAAGTGTTTTTCCCTACATAAAATTTAAATCCAAATTCATTGAACCAGAGCTGTTCGATTTCATTATCCTGGAAACTTAAATCAGTTAATAGATTATTAGCGGCTTCGTATTCATTCATGATAAAACTGGGGCTCCAGTACATACCAAAAATTCCAACATTCTTTTTCCTGCGCGTTTTGTGAAATCCAAAATCAATATCATGGTGGTCATCATCAAATTCATAATCATCATCATATTCTCCATCCAGGTATAAGATAGTTTTGAATTCTTTGCCATCACGAAAATAGGTTATGGGCAATTTATCCTTTTTCCCCAGCTCTTCGATCAGTTGGTCCAGCTGTTCTTCACTAGAAACAGTATCGCCGGCAAAAGTCATGATGATATCGCCTGCTTTCAGACCGGCATCATAAGCAGGGCTGCGGCGGTAAATCCGCCTGACTTTTACTCCGTAAGTGTAGGGATAATCTTTTTCATTGATATCCTGAAAATCAATGTCATCATAGGACAAGCCAAGGTCATGGGGATAAAAATAGTTGAACCCGAAAGCATTCCAATTGTCTATTTCCCGAACTGATTCTTCGATGTCTTCTTTGTATTCGTCTCCAAAACTTTTCTTCTTCTTGTCATCAGTGTCCATTCCATTGACTTTGGTCACCAGGAATACTGTCAATAATATTAACCCGTAAATGACCATCAACAAAGTTGACTGATAGGTTTGAGTTGTTTTTTTCATTTTTATAGCTCCTGTCTGTTTAAATTTCGATTTTCACCTGCTAATGGGACAATTGCTGTGCCACTGGAATGAAAAACCTTATTTTCCGTCGATATACAACGGATTTTTACTAAACTGTCATTCTGAAATCTATATTCATTTTATATAATTATATATCAAAATGATATATTTTTTACCAGATCCACTCTGAAAACAAAGACTTTAAAAAAATTTCAATTATTTTTGTAACCAATTGTTTACAGAGCCATCTTATAGACAATAAAAAATTGAAAACAGAAAAAAAGGAGCAATAATGCCAGAACATTTAACAAAAGATACATTTAAATCGAAAGTATTTGATTACGAAACAGAGAAAGATTGGAATTTTAAAGGTGATAAACCCGCTGTTATAGATTTCTATGCAGACTGGTGTCAACCCTGTAAAATGGTTGCACCGATTTTAGAAGACCTTTCCAAAGAATATGATGGAAAAGTTGACATATATAAAGTGGATACCGGCAAAGAGCAGGAACTGGCTGCGGCTTTCGGCATCCAGAGTATTCCCTCATTACTTTTCATTCCTAAAGAAGGAAAACCTCAGATGGCCAGAGGTGCTTTGCCAAAAGATTCTTTTGTAAAAGCATTTTCAGATATATTTGGCGTCTAAACTACGATCTCCCTTCACCAATGATGAGAAAAGGCAGGTTCCCCACCTGCCTTTCTTTTTATCCTGATAAAAATTTATGGAAAGAAAAAGATGAATACCTGGGAGTTTAAGTAAGCAAAGTTACAATTCAATAGAATCATTCAGTGTGCGATGAAAAAGGAGCCGCAAATTATTCTATAGATGGAATAGAACCAGTCGTAATTATTTCAAAAAGTGACTATAAAGAATTGTTAAATCAGCGCAACAACTTAGTAAATATTCTTGAGGCCACTCCTAAAGTTAATTTAAACATAGATCGTGACAAAGAAGCAATCAGAAATATAAAACTATAATCTATAGTTTATTCTCTATTGTTGTTTTTATAACATCCTTCATGGCCTAATCTTCATCCGCTTCCAACTCATCAAACAATGCACTCAATCTCACCGGGTCCAGCCGGTAGCGGCTGCCTTTGCCCTGGAAAAAATCATGGTTTTCTATCAGATTGATGGCCAGCGCTGTAATGACAAATTTTTCCCCGGATTTTTCATCGGTAATTACTGCTTCTCCTTTTTCAAAGACACCATCACCAATGAAGGGAGAAGGAATCCGTCCCATGGATTCAAAAAATTCACCATGAATGTGATCGGTAAAGTCCACGCGGCGGCCGATTTCCGATTTGATTTTTTCATAATAGATTTTTAACAATTCCACCAGGTCTTCTTTATCAATATTATTGATTTTCATGCGGTGCAGATCATCGGCGATAATTTCATCCACCGGCCGTTTATCATTTCCTAAAAATCCGGCGCCGGAAAACTTTGAGGATTCCATCCGGCTTTTAAGTTTATCATAATCAGGAGATTTTTTCATAGCAACCTCAGTTTAATTAAGCAAATTCATCATAATAAATATCCTCTTCCCTGATAGAAAGATTTTTCAACTCTTTTTCACAAGCACCGACCATGCCGGGAGATCCGCATAAATAGGCTTCGTATCCCTCGCAATCATCAAAATGTTCCCGCAAAACTTCGGTAACCAGTCCACGCGCGCCGTCCCAATTGGAATCTTCCGGTTCATCGGACAATGCCGGTACAAAGGTGAACCACTCATTTTCTTTATCCATTTTCTTTAATTCTTCCATGTAAAAAAGGTCCCGCTGTTCTCTGGCGCCAAAGAAATAATAAGTCGGACGGGAGATATTATTTTCAACCATGTGATTCAATATGGAGTGTATTGGCGCCATACCACTGCCGCCGGCCATACAAATGATGGGTGACTCATTATCGGTCAGCATGAAATCACCATAAGGACCGGAAATGGAAACTTCCTGCCCCTCTTTCATGTGCTCAAATACCCAGGTGGTACAAATACCGTCAGGAACCAGGCGGACATTCAGTTCCACATGTTTTTTATCCGATGGGACTGATGAAATAGAATAGGCCCGCATCACGGAATCCCGGCCCTTATAGGTCTCTGACTGCAACTGGACATATTGCCCGGCTTTGAAATCAATAGTTTCCGGCTCCAGCAATTCAAAACGCAGCTCCAGAATATCATGGGTTAAGGGCTTTTTGTGAAGGACTTTAGCCCGGTACTTCTTGATTTTAAAGAGTTCTTCCGGTATCTCGATGGCAATATCATTTCTGACTTTAACCTGGCAGGAAAGCCGGACCCCTTGTTTAATTTCTTCCGGGGTCAGGTTGGGTTCTTCCACCGGGGACATCATGCCGCCGCCTTCTTTGACGATCAGTTTACAATAGGCGCAGGTGCCACGGCCGCCGCATGCTGACGGAATATAAATATCATTTTGCGCCAGTAAAGAGAGCAGTGTCGATCCGCCTTCCACATCAAATTCTTTATTCCCGTCGTTGATGCTTATTTTGCATATCCCGTAATT
Source organism: uncultured bacterium (assembly GCA_964472715.1). Classification (GTDB taxonomy): domain Bacteria; phylum Fidelibacterota; class UBA2242; order UBA2242; family JAFGTP01; genus JAFGTP01. The sequence goes on from CAYYMT010000063.1 coordinate 10,112, forward strand.
CAGGATTTTTTTTTCCGCCAGAATAAGCAGAATAGACAGAATGATTCCCATTAAAATGAGAAAAATTGTTGCTGTAATAATACCTGTTAATATCGTTCCCATAATCCTCTCATATTTTTATCATTCCGGAAAACCCCACAAAGGCCAGTGACATAATGCCGATAATGATCAATGTTATTCCGGGGCCGGCCAGACCTTCCGGAAGAAACTTTTCACGAATTTTTTCACGAATGGCGCCGATCAGGGAAATGGCCAGAAACCAGCCAAATCCACCACCGAGTCCATAGGCGAAAGTCTGCCAGAAACCATAGGGTTTATTTAACATAAAAAGGGAAATTCCCAAAATCGCACAATTTACCGTGATCAGTGGCAGAAATATGCCCAGTGAATTATACAGTTTCATGGAATACCGCTCGATCACCATTTCAATGAATTGCACAAAAGCAGCGATTACCACAATAAAAGTGATCAGTTTCAGAAATTCCAGGCCAAGGGGTACGAGCAAATAATAATAAACCAGGTAATTCAACGCCGCAGTAGTCGCGGTCACAAAAATTACGGCTAGTCCCAATCCGACACTGGTATCCACTTTTTTGGATACACCCAGACAGGAACACATTCCTAAAAACCGGGTCAGCAAAATATTATTCGTAAATCCGGCGGAAATGAAAATAATAAACAGTAGTGTGAAAAAGTTTGTATCCTGATATGCTTCCATAATCACCTCGATTCCGCTTTTTCGGTTTTAATTTGCAGTTTTCTGGAAATCCAGGTAATGATCGCCAGCATGAAAAATGCGCCGGGAGCCATCACCATAATCGTCCATTGGTGCCACCAGATTTCCTTGCCCGGAAGGTCGGCGCCCAGTAATGTCCCGAATCCTAAAGGTTCCCGGATCAGGGCGATAACAATCAGTACCAGTGAATAACCAATTCCCATAGCCAGTCCGTCAAGGAATGAAAGCCAGGGCGTATTCTGGCTGGCAAAGGCTTCGGCACGCCCCATAATAATACAATTGGTGATGATCAACCCAACATAGGGGCCAATGAAGCGATGAATGTCAGGATTAACCGCCTTGATCACAATATCTACGATCATTACATAACTGGCAATGATCAGCACCTGCACGATCATACGAATACGCGCCGGAATCAGGTTTCGCAGAGCTGAGACTGTCAGATTTGAAAAAGCGGTAACAAACATAACTCCGGCAGACATGAAAAGGGTGTTTGCCATTAGATTCGTAACCGCAAGTGAGGAACAGATGCCCAGCACCTGCCGAAAAACAGGATTATCTTGCCAGATTCCTTTAATAAATATTTGTTTCGGAGTATCAGCCATATTATTAATTCCTTTTTTCGAAAGATTCTTTGAATTGTGACAAATTTTCGTTGAGCATATTCATCAGGGCCACGCTGGTTTGCGAGGCACCGGTAATGGCATCCACAACATTGCTTTTATCAGCATTGGAGGTGGAACCGATTATGATTTTTTGTTCCGCACTCCATTTGACCGGTAATCCTTTGAACTGGTCGGTAAACCATTGCTCTTCGATTCTGGCACCCAGACCGGGAGTTTCTTTCTGGTCCAGAATTTTCAGATTGATGATCTTATTCAGGTTTTCATCCATGACAATAATACCGGAGATCGGCTCCCAAAATCCCAGGCCGCGAAAAACAAAGCCGATATTATCATTGTCCCTATGTTGGAATAATTCCGCCCTGGTGTCGCCCACCTTAATAGAATCAATGGTAATATTATTCTGAATGGCTGTTTCATAATCCGATGGCGATTCGCCTTCAACATCGAGTAAGAAGGCTTTGGAAATTATTCTGTTTTTATGCAGTGCTTCATTTTTTTTGAGCATTGGTAAAGTAGCGTAGTGGACTGCGGATATGGCCACGCCAAAAACCAGGGAGATCAAAATGATGAATAGCAAAATATATTTTGGGTCCGTTTTATTCATGATCAGGCTCCTTTCTTATTGGCTTTAGCCCGCTTGATCCAGAGATCAAAAGAAGGGGCTACCATATTGCCGATCAAAATAGCAAACCCGACACCACCGGCAAAGATAGCCTTATAGCGAAAAAAGACGATCAGGGCGCCAATTAATATACCATAAAGCCACTGTGATAATTGTTGCTTGGGTGCGGAAATCGGATCGGTCACCATGAAAACCGCCGCGAATAAAAATCCGCCGGAGAGTAGTGTAAACAATACCGGTGGTACCTGGGTGATCCCGAAAACATTGCGGAGTAAAACATTCAGCCCCACGGCGCCTAGAATTGTTGAAAGTGACAATTGCCATTTGGCGGTTTTGGTAGCCAGCAGGTAAATGCCCGCCAAAATAATGACCAGGGCGCAAACTTCACCGGCAGAACCGGCTGCCAGGGACATTTTTGTGCCTTCTGCTTCAAACACTCCGTTGATATTACCAAAAAACAATTGCTTCAGATCAGTAACAAATCCATAATCCCGGCGCGCCCACATTGGCGTGGCAGCAGTAATGGCGTCGGTTTTTGTCAAGTCCGCCTGCTGCAGATAGGATGGCAGGGATTTTAAGGATTCAAAACTCCAGTGTTTAAAACCACCGGGAATCCCCTGAAATGCCGGCACAAAGCGGGAGGTTAATTCCTGTGGAAAACTGACATAGACAAAAGCGCGTCCCACTATCGCCGGATTGAATACATTTTTACCAAATCCACCAAAGACTTCCTTGGCAAACAGTATCGCCACGATCGCGCCGACTGCAGCGATCCAAAAGGGTACAGTGGGGGGCAATGATAATCCGTATAAAAGAGCAGTCACATAGACCGCCTGGGAAATCTTACCGTTTCTATTTGAACTCATGATCCATTCGGTCAGCACCGCAAAAAATGTGGATACTGCGACCACTGCCGCGACTCGCCACCCGAAAAAATAAATGGCCGTCAACAGCACCGGAATCAGGGCGTAGACAACTTTCATCATCATTTTTTGCTTGAGAAATGCAGGTTTCTTCATATTACCTCTTTATTTTTTCTCGGTTGTATCAATATTTAAGGGAACATACATGCCGCAACGGCCGGTGAGGGCGGTCAGAATCGGGACAATTCCCAACATTCCCCAAACCGATTTATAATAAAATCCCACTGCAATGGCAGTCAGGCCGATTACAATCCGGATTATTTTATCGATTTTGCCAACGTTAGATTTCAATTCCTCTCCCTCGTTTTGTTTCCTATAAAAAATAATGATCATGGAGAAGACAATCAAACCAAATATTATTTTTTTGAAAATCCACAATTTTTATTGAGCGCCTTCAGAGTTTTCTGACTGTTCTTTGTTTTTCCGTTGATCTGCACGCCCCGATAATCCAACAGGACCGGTGTTTATTTTTTTCAAAATTCTGAAGTCACCCTGCCTTATAAGTATATCACCGTCAAAATAATTGAGAATCGGCAAAATATACCGCCGGGTCGTGTTTAGTAAATTCTTTAATTCTGAAACAGTCGCCCGGTTGTTTTTTGTTAAATAATTTTTGAATAAATCTCCGGCCCGCGCCAACTGGTCAGTGTGAATGAGGTAACCCTTTTGTAAAACCATAATTTGTTCATAGGCTTTCATATAATTAATTAGTTCCTGGAATTCAGATTTTTCAATAGGGATAGTTTTTTGCAGTTGCGCATAATTTTGAAGTTTAAAACCTGTATTTAATAGTGTTTTTTTGATCAGGCGTGTCGCATTTGTTTCTTTAAAATTATCATTGTTGTCATTGGCTACTAATAGAAAATCATCTTTCTGATCCAGGGTTCTTTCATTAATCAGTAAGGTCAACAGTTCATTGATTACATCTGTGTCTATATTATATTCTTTTAATATTTCTCCCTTCTTTTTCCCTTTAAATAGTCCATCGGAATGAATAATATCCAATATTTTATCCTTATGATTGAGAAAATTTTTGTAGGATAATAAATATTCACCCGCAATAATAATTTTTTTATTCTGTACTAACTTATCCAGTATTGGCTTTAATGTGGACATTGGTCTTGATAATTTACATGCCAGGCTTTTTTTGTCCAGATATTTATAAATTTTTAAAAAGAGGGGGATTATGCTATTTAAATCATCGCATAATAATTTTTTATAGAGAGCGGCGGCCGCCGTGTCACTTTTCCGGATTTTCTGTGAATTTATATTCAGTACAATCCCGCCGCCAAGTGTGATTTTGGGCGATAACTTTCGAATAATATATTTATCCTGAAAGCCGGCGCTGAGAGGTCGGTCCAATTCAAACTGAACAATGACATTTTCGGAGGTGGTTATTTTATCATTGCCGATGATCCTGATTTGCGCTATATGTTCGGTGGTGTTGATATAAAACCGGACTTTTTCACCATATGTTATCCTAATGGAATTATTAACCCCGGAGAAAGCGCAGGTTAGGAGTTTCGTCGGCGCCACGATGTTTTTGTCCGCCACTATCTGCCCGCGGTATAATTTGTTTTTTGATTGCAGGTTAATGGCGCACCTTTGTCCTGCTGATATTTTTTTCACTGTCCTGTGTTGCGTCTGAATAGAGCGCAGAGCAACCGGAAGTTTTTCCGGATAAATCAATAGATTCTTGTTGTCTTTTTTATATGAACCGGATACCACAGTGCCGGTAATAACCGTCCCGTATCCTTTGAGAGTAAATACTCTGTCAATGGGCATTTTAAAACCGGTATTATTGATGGATGCAATTATTTTATTGGGCAATTCCAGTAGAAAGTCCTTAATTATTTCAATTTGACGGGGATTATTTTTTGCAACTTCCAGGATCCGGCAGTTTTCCAAAAAACTACCGGTAAAATATCTTTTGATTTCCTTTTTTCTTGATTCAATTTGTTTGCCATTCACCAGGTCGCATTTGGTCAGAATAATAGCGCCCTGTCTGATTCCCAGCAGGTTTAAAATCTGAAAATGCTCCATTGTCTGGGGCATGATGCCGTCATCAGCGGCAATGACCAACAAAACAAAATCTATGGTTGATGCACCGGCCACCATATTTTTGATGAATTTTTCATGTCCCGGCACATCAATGAAGGCAATATGTTCATTCAGGAAAGCATAACCCAGATCGATGGTCAGTTGACGTTCTTTTTCTTCTTTTAATCTGTCGGTATCCGTTCCGGTCAGATTTCTGATCAAAGTAGTTTTACCATGATCCACATGGCCGGCGGTACCGATGATAATTGAATTCATAGATTTTGACCCTTATGTTAAATCGTCAGCAATTTTTGGCCGGGTTAAATTATGCCAACATTGAGTTAAATACAATGATTAATGGTCTCAATCGCTTTTGTTATTTTTTTGTACAGATGTGGTTTCATATATCCATCTGAATTGATCCTTCTGTAAACAGGTATAGCTTTTGCTGATTTGTATCTTCTGAAATTGGAAAGGATAATATTTAGTGGATACATTTATCATTACCCACCACTGCAACATTCATTATTCGGAAAATAATTCCGCCAGCAGCAATATTCTTTACAAAAAAAAGGCTTTTAATGGATGATTCATCACATATTCTGATTGTTGATGACAGTTTGATCAATATTTCTCATATTGGGAAAATATTAAAAAACGCCGGTTACCAGGTCTCCTCGGTACAGACGGGAAATGATGCGCTGAACTATGTCGCCGCGCAAAGACCCGATTTGATTCTTCTGGATATTATGATGCCGGATATGAATGGTTACGAAGTATGCCGCCGGTTAAAGGAAAGTGAATATTGTGAAATTCCGGTCATTTTCGTGACTGCAAAAACTGGGGAAAAGGATATAAATACCGGTTATGAAGCCGGGGGTGAAGATTATATCAGGAAGCCGGTTTTGAAACAGGAACTGCTCGCCAGGGTTAAGGTGATACTGGAACGGTACCATTCCACCCGGCGCTATCATAATTTAAATGCAGCCCTGGAGCAAATTATCAGCAACCGTACCCGGGAATTAGATCTGCTTTTTAAAATTGTAAAATTGCTCCCCCAAAAGGAAACGATCGATGAATTTTGCCAAAAACTGGTCGATACTATTGAAGAAAATTTCAGGGCTGGCGCCTTCGGGATATGCCTGGAATATAATCACCGGCTTTTTGAATCAGGCTTCTTTGACAATGATGACATTATTGTTGTCCGCCAATTCAGGCTGGATACCGGTATAAGTGTAAAATTACAGATCAGCGGGAAAAATGTCACCGATGTGACTATTAAAGAAATTGAGAATTTCACAGATTTACTGACTGTTGAACTCAAGCATATCCTAAACTATAAAGAGATCATTAAGATAGAAAATGAAAACAAAGCCTTTTTTAAATCGGTAATCAATGGTTCGCCTGACGGGATTGTGGTTTTAAATAATCGAAAACGGGTCATTCGATATAATCCCGCCTTCATTGAATTATTCAATCTGAATGAACATGATTTGATCGGCCGGGAAATTAACAAAATAATCCATCTGAAAAATGTCAAATTCAAAGGGAAAGATATTTTTACTGCGATAAACCAAAATGGGAAGGTTTATTTTGAATTGGCAACGCAAGATCATAAAAATATGACTGTAAACTGCTCGATTACCGGCGCGCCCCTGATCAGGGACGGGAAGGAAAACGGGTATCTGTTGGTTTGCAAGGACATCACAAGGCGGATGGAGATAGAAGCAAAACTCATGTCTGTCAATAAGATGGAAGCCATCGGGCAGCTGGCGTCAGGAATTGCCCATGAGATCAATAGTCCCACCCAGTTTATACGCAACAATGTGGAGTTTATCAATGAATCCACCCGGAGTCTGATCGAATTTTCAAAGAAAATAAATAAACTCCTGAGGGATGAGGCCGCCGACCTGAATCAATTTCAAAAAGAGTTGATCAATGACATCGAGGAATTGGATCTGGATTTTATTAACGAAGAAACAGCGGCGGCTGTCAGGGAATCCCTGGAAGGAATCGACCGCATCACCAAAATAGTGAATGCCATGCGGACTTTTTCCCATCCCGGCAATGAAAAGAAAAGCGAAGTGGATATCAATGAAATTATTAATAAAGCGATCATTGTTTCCAGGAATGAGTGGAAATATGACGCCAAAATAGAAACCGATTTACAATTGGATAGCCTGGTGCCGGTTTACCGGGATAAACTGAGCCAGGGGATTTTGAATCTTATCATCAATGCCGCTCATGCTATTCAGGAACAGGAATATGAAGATTTGGGAATTATCAAGATACGAACCTCCCGGAAAGATAAGGATACCGCGGAAATACAGGTTGAAGATAATGGCTGTGGTATTGATGAATCCATCAGGGAAAAGATATTTGAGCCCTTTTTTACAACGAAAGAAGTGGGTAAGGGAACAGGACAGGGATTGTCTGTACTCTATAATATAATTGTTAAAAATCATGATGGACGAATCTCTTTTAAAAGCGCCCCCGGTAAAGGAACTACCTTTTATGTTTGTCTGCCAATTAATAAGTCTGAAGATATGGAAAATTAACCCGATAAATTAGTTATGCTGCGACATGGTTGAAAAATAACACAAGTGAGGAAAATAAATGAAGTCAATTAAAAATATTGTTTTTATTGATGATGAAAAAAAAGTTTTAAAGAGTTTAAAGAGGGTTTTCAATCCTATGCGGAAAAAGTGGAATGTTACCCTTTTTAATTCCCCTCATGAAGCGCTTGAAGAGATCAGTAATGGCGCGGTGGATGTGGTTTTTACAGATTTAAAAATGCCGGGAATGAACGGACTGGAATTATTACAAAAAGTAAAAGATATTTCTCCTTCCACATTGAGGATTTTATTATCCGGCCAGGCTGATGAAGAGGCCAATCAAAAATCAGTGAGTATCGTTCATCAATATTTACAGAAACCCTGCGAACTGGATACCATTAAAGAGGTTATTACCAGGGCCGACCGGCTACAATTGTTGATGGAAAATGATAATCTTTCCCAGATTATTTCCCAGGTGGATTCATTGCCCAGTTTGCCCACAATCTACAATGAGATCAAGGCGAAAATCGATCTGCCGGAAACCTCGGCTCATCAAATTGGTGAAATCGTATCTAAGGATATTGCCATGAGCGCCAAGATGCTTCAGCTGGTTAATTCTTCTTTTTTCGGACTCCGGACAACGATTACTAATCCCATTGATGCTGTCCTGATGCTTGGGTTGAATACGGTGAAATCTTTGGTTTTATCGATTAAAATTTTTAAAAAATTATCGGCCAGTGTCGACGAAAAAGTTGCCAATGCCCTGTGGAACCATAGCTTGACTGTGGGAACCAATAATAAAAAAATCGCGGAATATGAAGGCATTACCAAAAAACTGCAATACGATTATTTTTCAGCAGGCATGTTTCTGGATTTGGGAAAGCTCTTTTTTCTGGCCTATTTTCCGAGAGAATATAACCTGGTGCTCATGCTTAAAAAGGAAAAAGAGATATCGGAATTCAAAGCGGAAAAAGAGATCTTTGGCTCTACTAACCATCATGTGGGGGCATATTTGATGACGATATGGGGATTGCCGGGATCACTGGTATTCCCCTGTGCCTTCAACCAGGAATATGAAGCGCATATTGAAGATGAATATAACGCTATTATGTCGCTCTATTTTGCCAATTTATTTGCATCGGAAAATTATAATCTGGATGAGGAGTTTAAAAAAATCAATAGCCCGGAGTTGCGGGAAAAAGTACTGGCGTGGGAAAAATTATGTACTGAACAAATATCAGGATTCGATTATGAATAAAAGAATATTGTTCGTTGATGATGATATTAATGTTTTGAATGGATATAAACGTACTTACCGGAAAAAATATGACATTACCACTGCTATCGGTGGCGAAGAAGGACTTCGGAAAATTGAACAGGCCCGGGAGGATTTTGCTGTTATTGTTTCCGATATGATAATGCCGGAAATGAATGGTATCGAATTTTTGAGCGGGGCCAAAGCCCTGGCGCCTGATTCCATACGGATCATATTGACAGGGAATGCGGATCTTAGCGCTGCAATTGATGTCACCGATAAAGGCAGTATTTTCAGGTTTCTAACCAAGCCCTGTAAACAGGAGGTTTTTGTTAAAACCATCAATGAAGCGATTGAAGCCCACCGCCTGATAAAGGCCAAACATGCATGACCGGTAATAAACTTACATGAAAGTGGAAATTTATGATGAGGTATATGCCTGGCTAAAAAATACGGGCGATAAAAAATATAGACGACTATTGGATTTGCCGTCTATAATTTTTAGCCTCAAAATCAAGCGCATGGAGCCGGACTTATTAATCCAGGTATTGTTTGCCCTGTTCTAAAAAATCATCTTCCGTAATCGGACCCACCCATTTATGTCGAATGATGCCATCGGGATCAATTAAAAAAGTAGTAGGAATACCTTCGACACCACCATAATTGGTTACCAGTGATTGAATTTTATCCTGCTCAACGAACAGAATCGGATAATTCATATTATTTTCTTCCGCAAAGGGTTTGATCTTGCTTAAATCTTCCCTGAAACCTGAGAGGCCAAGAATGACAAGTCCCTGGTCTTTATATTTGTCATACATTTCGATGAAATCGGGAATTTCCACACGGCAGGGGGGACACCAGGTGGCCCAGAAATTCAATAGAATAACTTTGTCTTCCCAGGTATCCAGTGTGACTTCATTACCCTCGAGATCGACTAAGTTAAAATCAGCGGCTTTGCTGCCGATGGCGCCGGGGGCTTTTTGGGTTTCAGCTTCTTTCTGGACTGCAGGCTGTGATTTTTGGGCTTCTTTATCAGCCTGGCCTTGCTCTTTTTTTGA
>CAYYMT010000064.1:0-19777 GCA_964472715.1 uncultured bacterium
ATTTTTAAAGCGGCGCAATTTTAAACATTATTTACTCCCTTTGCAAGAAGTATTTGAACTTTTTTATTAAGCAAAAACACTGTAAAAAAGATCACAACTTCAAGCAATTGAAAACCAATTTAATAGGGGTTAATTATTGGCAACTTTTTGGAAAAGATTAATGTATTTTTCAACTGATCTTTGCCAACTGAAATCGACACTCATGGCATTTTTCACCATTTGGGTCCATTTGTCTTTATCACGGTAGACTTTATCGGCATATTTGATCATGGAAAAAAATGCGCCGGCATGATATTCATTAAATAAAAATCCTGTTTTATCGTGTTCGATTGTATCCGCCAGGCCACCGGTTTTATTCGCCAGGGGCAAAGAGCCATAATTCATGCTCTGCATTTGGGTAATGCCGCAGGGTTCATAGCGCGACGGCATTAAAAATATATCGGCCCCCGCAAAAATTCGATGCCCCAGGGGTTTATTAAAAGTATAGTCGAAATAAAACTGCCCTTTATACCGCTCAAATAATTTTATGAATTTTTCTTTATAGGCCGGCTCACCATTGCCGAGCAAAATAAAACTTACCCCTTCCGCCATCATCATCTCAAAAATATTCAGGATCAGGGCAATTCCCTTCTGTTCCACCAGTCTGGTAACCATTCCATAAACCGGACGATTATGAAAAACTTCGTTGATACCGCATTCTTCCAAAAGGTCCTGACGATTGAACCGCTTATCCTGAATGGTCTCAATCGTATAGTTTTTGGCGATATCCGGGTCTGTTGCCGGATTCCATTCATCAAAATTTAATCCGTTAACAATTCCCACAACCTCATCCTTCCGGGTATGAAATACCGGCTTCATGCCGGCACTCAGGATTTCATCTTCAGTTATTTCCCGGGCATGGGTTTCACTGACCGTTGTCACCTTGTCAGCGTAGACAATACCGGCTTTCAGGGGATTGATCTCTCCGTACCACTCCAGCCGGCCCATGGGATAAAAATGTTTTTCACCAAGATTTAATAAATGACGGAGGGACATATCAAAATTACCATGATAGCCAATATTATGAATGGTCAGAATGGATTTTGTATTTCTGAAATTTTCAATATTATGATACTTTGCTTTCAGGAATAATGGAATGAGGGCGGCCTGGTTGTCATGGCAATGAACAATGTCCGGACTCTTCCCCAATATAACCATTAATTCCAGCACGGCTTTCTGGAAGAGGATAAAGCGCTGGATATTATCTTCATACAAAACACCATCATCATCAACATAAACATTACGGTTTCTGAAATAATATTCATTATCAATAAAATAGATGGCCGAATCTTTGTTATATGAATGTTTATAAACGCCGCACTTGTGAATATCATTCCCCATCTCTACCAGGAATTCAATGCCGGTTTTCTCCAGTGAGTCGGCCGCAAACACACTCTTATATGCCGGCGAAAACAGGTTAACCTGCAATCCCTTTTCAATAAAAAAAGGAGGAAGGGTTCCGACAACGTCACCCATTCCTCCAACTTTTGAAAATCCACTTATTTCTGATGCTATTAATGCTATTTCCATAGGACTTCTATCTTTAATGGCCGGTATTTGGCCGGATTAATAAAAATTGATTTATAAAATAACACCTAACCATCAATTTTACAAAATTCATTTTCTCCGGAAATTTTTTCAACTGTCAGAAATCTTTAATTTGATGACAATCTCTTTTTCTGCATTTGATGCCAGTTTGATATCATAAAAAGGGATTACAACAGAACTCTGGTAAACACGCTCAAAACCGGCTTCCGATAAACTGATTGTTTCCACCGGAAAACGCCAAAAGTCAACTTTTTTTGTTGTTTTTATCTCCAGTTTAAAACCGTCATACTCATTGGCCACGCCAAGGGATTTGACATCCTTTTCTATTCCCTTTGTAATCAGGGCTGTACCATCGGGTTCACGGTCTTTTGAGAAATAGTATCTGTCCGGTGCTTCTCCGCCCAGCATAGCAAAATTGAATTCCGGTCCAAATAAAAAAGCATTATCTTCTTTTCCCAGGTTTTTCAATTTATAATAAAATTCCAGGTAGTCTTTTCGAATGCGAACTTCTTTTGTTAATTCCAACTCCTGCCAATTGACCCAGCCTTTTCGGGTCATGATGACTTTTTTGCCGCGTTTATCAATCTGATAGTCAAATGCACTGTCAATAAAATCACTATCTTCAAAATATTCCACTTTTTCCAGCTGCTCCAGGGATACATCTTTATTGATAAAATGATCCACCAGCATCTTGCGGCTATGATTATCATAATTCAAATATTCGTCCAGGCCTTCCTCTTTAGCCATTACAATATCATGAATACTTCCCGAATCATTGGCATTTTCCTCATAAGCCAGATGGACTTTGGAATGGTAGGCTTCTTTATATCGTTTCAATGTATTCAGGACATTATAATTTTTATTTCTCAAGGACAGTTCCTCAATTATGCCTCCTTTTGCCGGAGATAATGCCAATTGAATATCTTTATTTTTAATCAATATTTCATCGTGGCCATCCAAATCCATATCAACCACATCGAATTGCAGTGTCTTTGGCATTTCAATCTGATCCAAAAATTTTTCACTGATGATCATTTCCTGATAAACGGCATGGCGCAGGTGCGGCAGATACAATCCGCCGAAGATACCGTGCCAGTAGGTACAGTTGCAGGAACTTTTCCACATGTGGTATTTTGCTTTTTCGAGATTCTTTTTATTGGCGGTCTTCAATTTTTTATTGCCCAGCAGATCGATCTTATTGGATAAATATTGCATTTTTTTCTGCATCCAATTGGATTCGTCGTAAATGCTCAGGAAATTCCGCCACATGCCGCCTTTGAAAAAAGGTTTTAATTCTTCAAACCTGCTTTCTTCTTCAAAATCATGAACGTGCTTGATGAACTCCTCACCTACATCGCCGGGCAGCGACCATTCACTCATTTCAAAATAGGAGGCTGTGGGCAGATAAATCCGACCGATAGGCGCTTGTTTTGTATTATATTTTGTAAAAGTCGTTGTTTTGAGCCAGTCACTATTTTCCTGAAGTTTTGTAAAAAAATAGCGCAGCCAGTTTTTCTTAAAAACCACCTCATGGGTACCGGGCCAGACACCAAATTTCTCGCCATCGTCGGCCATAACAATGGCATTGGTTCCTTCTTCTGTGGCAAATTTTCTTAAATATTCGATGGTTTCATTGGGATCTTTAAAAGGGATTGTATATCTGAGATTTTGATTGATGGGAAAAATTTTGAGTGGATATCCCTGTTCTTCGGTAACAAAACTTCCAACCAGATCGTTTTGGTGCATTCCGGCACCGAGGAAATGATAATCGTCGACTGTGATGAATTCGATTCCTGCCTGGGCAATGGGTTTTGCCAGTCCGGGCTCCCAGACTCGCTCTGTCAGCCACAATCCTTTTGCTTCATAACCAAAACGATCGCTGATATAATCATTCATCATTTTGATCTGCCCGATTTTATCTCTGTCTGGTATCATCGCGAGAACAGGCTCGAAAAAACCACCGGATATAATTTCAATATTGCCATTTTTAACCATGTCGGCAATTTTATCTAAATATTCAGGGTGATTTTCATCCAGCCATTCCAATAAACATCCACTAAAATGAAAGGACACATTGATTCCCGGAAAGTCTTCCAAAACATCGATAAAGGGTTTGTAACTTTTTTTAAAAGCATCTTCGATCACAAAATCAAAGTTCCCTACCGGTTGATGATTGTGAATACCGAAGATAAAGTTAACTGTTTTCAACTAAAACCCTCCTATGTTATGGGGTGTATTTTATTATTTTTCTGAAGGTAAAAACAATAAAAAAGAAAGTGGTGAAAAGTATTCACCACTTTCTTGTCATTTAAAAATAGGTTTACATTAAATCAACAACATTTTTAACCAAATCAACAACACGGCATGTATATCCGTATTCATTGTCATACCAACCGGAAATTTTCACAAGATTTCCTTCGATAACTGTGGTCATTTTGCTGTCGAATGTCACGGAAGCGGAACGACCGATGATATCTGTTGATACCAGTTCGTCTTCTGTATAGTCCATGATTCCCTTTAATGGACCTTCAGCAGCCGCTTTCATGGCAGCGTTGATCTCTTCAACGGTTGTATCTTTTTCTAGTTCGAAAGTTAATTCTGTCAATGATCCGTCAGGTGTCGGTACTCTGTAAGCAACACCCGCCAGTTTTCCCTTTAATTGGGGAATAACTTTACCAACAGCTGAGGCAGCGCCGGTTGTAGTGGGGATGATAGACATTGCGGCGGCGCGGGCGCGGCGCAGGTCTTTGTGAGGCGCATCCAACAGGTTCTGATCCATTGTATAAGCATGGATAGTCTGTAAAACACCGCGTTTCACGCCAAATTTTTCAACCATGATTTTTGCCATCGGAGCAGCGCAGTTGGTTGTACAGGAAGCATTTGAAACGATGTCAGCATCAGCTGTCAGGTCATCGTCATTAACGCCTAATACGATAGTAGCATCGATTTCATCTTTGGCAGGCACAGTCAATACGACTTTTTTTGCGCCGGCATCAATATGCGGCTGAATTTTTGCTCTGTGTCTGAAAACACCGGTAGATTCAATCACAACATCAATTCCAAGATCGCCCCAGGGAAGATTTGCCGGATTTTTTTCTGCGAATACTTTAATTTTTTTGCCGTCAACAACCATAAAGTCGCCATCCAGTTCAACAGTGCCGTCATAAGCACCCTGAACTGAATCATATTTCAATAAATGCGCTAAAGTTTTCGCATCTGTCAAGTCATTAATTGCCACAACTTCAAAATCCATGTTTTTTTCTTTGATTGCACGTACAAAAGCACGTCCAATTCGTCCAAAACCATTAATTGCAATTTTTGTTGCCATGTTTTTACTCCTTTTTATTTAGTTACTACAAAAAACTCGATTTTATCCAAGAGGGTAATATAACTTATTCAAATGTTTATTGCCAAGAATAATAACTGATTTTTGATATACAAATCCAATTTTTATTTTTTCCATACCAATTATTTTTATATCTTTTCTTTCGTAATGTCAAATGTTTTTACTTAATTTAATAAACAATAAAAAACTAAAGCAAAAGTTATGATTGAAAAAGCACAGAAATACATCGAATTAACCATAGAGTACCTCTCAATAACTATTGTTTCAATAAAGGATTATTCGCTTAATCTGGGGCAGTTAATCCTGGCGGGATCAGTCCTTGTGACAGGCGTGATAATCATTCGGTTTTTAACACGAAAAATCAGCAAAATCAAATTTATTCAGGATATCAATGAGCAGACAAAACGAATTCCGCTTCTCAAATTATTCCGGTTCTTCCTTTATGCGTTGCTGCTGGGCTTATTTCTTTATATTTTAGGGTTCCCTACTAAAATCATTGCCGGTTTCTGGAAAACTTCTCTTTTTACCATCAATGAAAATTCAGTTACCATCGGCAATTTGGTTATCGGGATTACTTTTTTCCTCTTTGCCGTACGAATAAATAAGGTGTTCAAGCCTAGAACAGAAGGCTACATCAATAGAGCTTTAGACCTTGACTATTCAACACAAAAAACAGTTTCAACGATCATAGAATATGTTTTTATTCTGATCATTTTTCTGTTTGCACTGTCTATTATTGGTATTCCCCTGACTGCCTTTACTGTAATTGGCGGATCTATGGCCATTGGTGTCGGTCTGGGTTCGCAAAATCTGATCAACAATTTCATCAGCGGATTTGTCCTGATGAGTGAAGGGACTACTAAAATTGGGGACATTATTGAAATTCAGGATGATATCGGCACGGTGGAAAAAATCGGGTTCCGGTCGACTGTGATCAAAACCTTTGATAACCTGCGCCTGATCATGCCCAACAGCAGCCTTTTGGAAAATAATGTGATCAACTGGTCACTGACGGATAAAATTTTGAGGCGAAAAGTTGTTGTTGGGGTGGCTTATGGTGCAGATGTCGTCAAAGTCCAGGAATTGCTATTGAAATGCGCTAAAAACCGTAAGGATATTAATGATAAACCGGAACCTTTCATCATCTTTTCGGATTTCGGTGATAGCGCCTTGATTTTTGATGTCTATATTTACATCGATATGACCAACAACCGCAGCGCGCTCAAAATTGAAAGCGACCTGCGCACGGATATTTACCAGGCATTAGCCCGAGAAAAAATCGGGATACCTTTTCCACAGCGGGACAATCATATTTTTATTGGCAAGCCCATTGATGTGAATGTAACACAGCAAAACAGTGACAAAAAACAGGAAAACTAAATTTACTAAACCGCAATTTTGTAAAACTTTGAGCAGATCCTTATTAATGTCATTTGAGCATGGCCATAATCAAAATTCTTCTCAAAAAAACCTCCTGATAATTAAATTTCCGGATCAACCATTGCAAAGGCCTGGCAGCCATTCGCAAGGTTTTAACCCTTCAGTTTGAACACGACCGGTATGGATATCCAGACGCCGACATTTTCATTTTCCTGTTTTGCCGGGATAAATTTTGTCTGTTTAATGGCATTGATAGCGGCTTCATCCAGGCCGGAATCCGGAATTCCTTTTAGGACTTCGCAAGTAGTAACGTCACCCTTTTCATCGATGAAGGCTTGAATGACAACCGTTCCTTCGACTCCCTCTTCCTGGGTTTTGGCCGGATATACTACATTTTTCTGAATCGCAGCAAATCCACCGACCGGTTTTGGCGCTTCATCATAGGGAATGAATTTGACTTTCCGGTTTTGTCTCGCTTTCGAAGACTCAAATTTAACTTTTACATTTGCTTCCTGCAGATTTTTTCTTCTTAATGAAGTAAGAAAATCCTCATTTTGTACTGCTGTTAGGGCCTCTCTGTTAATTTCCTCATTACTGCTTTTATTGATGATATCAAATTTTTCATGATCATCATCCAGGGTGACCTTTACCAGTACCTCTTCAGTAAAATTTTTATGATTAACAACCGTCATCGTCACTGTTTTTGCTGCCGGTAATGGATTTTCTACAGACCTTGCCGGTCCGGTAATTGTCTCACATGCCACAATATACATCAGGATCAAAAGCAAGGAAGCAATTAATCCAATTTGTAATTTACTGAGTTTATGCACAATCTTCTCCTTTCGGTTAATTAGGTATTCAATGCGTTTCACAAATATCTTTTTGGAAAATAATAAGCCATTGGCCAGGATCGGATAGCGTTTCTGCCTGATGCAAAATTCCAGGTAGTCGATTATTTTGCGGCCATACTTTTCCGGGCTGGAATTAATCGCTTCCACCGCCATATCATCACAGATCAGTTCGCGATAATAATTCAGAAAACCGGAAGCGATCAGCACAACGGGATGGAAAAAGAATGCAATGGTGATAAAGTTTTGCACCATGATCATCAGAAAATCATTGCGCTTGATATGGGCCATTTCGTGAGCCAGTATGAATTCCATTTTTTCAAAATCACTGTTTTCCGGCACAAAAATTTTGGGTTTTATAAACCCGACCGTAAAAGGCACATCAATACCGGCTTCGTAGACGATTATTGTCCTCTTCAGCCGGTATTTCTTTTTTAATTTTTCCACCAGAAGACTATTCAGTTCATTTTTACCGGACAATACTTTTCGAAAGTTAACAGTATTAATAATTAGTTTTATCACAAGAAATGTGACCACTGCTCCCCAGATCAAAAATAAAATATTTTGGTATTGATTAACAGAAGGGGCGATTTGTTGCGTATAGGTCGTCGTGACAACAGGCGGCAGTTCGATGCTATAGATTTGCTGTCCCCCGAACTGAAAAAGATTTGAGGGCACCAGGCTTTTCAGCAGCACAATTGCCCAGATAATGTAATGAAACCGCGGCGATTTCTTGCGAAAGAACAAAGAAAAAACAGCGGCCGGAATTGCCAGAAAAAGTATTTCCACGGAATTGGTTAAAAAGTAGTCCCCCCACTTATTCGAAATTCCACTATAAAAAATTATCAATTCATTCATCATCCGGCTCCTTTAACATGGATTTTATTCTTTCCAGGTCTTTTTCCGAAACTTCTTCGACATCAAAGAGAAATGCCGCCATTTTTGAAAAAGACCCGTCAAAGACTTTTTGCATCAGGGACTTGGTTTCACTTTTGCGAACTTCCTTTTCCCGCACAACCGGCGAATAATAATTGATCGCGCCGACTTTTTCTTTTTGCAGGAAATTTTTCCCCGCTAAGCGCTCCATATAAGTTTGCACAGTTGTATAGGCGCGCTCCTGTTTTTTGAGGATTTCATCATGCACTTCGCGAACGGTGGCTTTGGATTTTTTCCACAGGATTTTCATGATCTGCCATTCGAATTCACTTAAAGTTTTATTGGTCATCGGTTTCTCCATTTATCTACTACTTTAGTAGTAAACTAATTACTACAATCGTAGTTGTCAAGAAATTTCCGTGAATTATTTAGACATTTTTTGTGCCTGAATTTTGATTAATTAAAATAAAAGTAGAAATTCTGTAATTATTTTACAAACTTTGTATCATAATGAGTGCTTGTATAAATTATTAAAAAAGGAGAGGAAAATGATCAGGAATTTCAAAAAATATGTCAGCTTTATTTTCACACTATTGTTGATTATAAATATCAGTTTTGCGGGGAATTCTCCCAAAAGAATTATCCTCAATCTGACGGAAAATCCGGAATCTGAAATGGCAGTCACCTGGCGCACCTGTGAACCGGTTGATGAACCGGTAGCGCAATTTACCAAAGCCATACCTTCCACTGACCTGGTAACCACCGCCAATACAATTGCCGCAAAAACAGAAATTTTAACACTGGATGATGACAAAACCGTTTACCATCATTCACTTATTTTTAAAAATTTGACCGCGAAAACAACTTACGCTTACCGGGTAGGAGACGGTGAAACCTGGTCGGAGTGGAATCATTTTGAGACCGCATCCAACAAAGCAGAGCCCTTTGAATTCATCTATCTTGGCGATGTTCAAAATGGTATTTTTACCATGACCAGCCGCGTTTTAAGAACCACCTACAAAACAGCGCCCGATGCAAAATTTTGGCTTTATGCCGGTGATATCATCAACCGGGGCGGCGATGATTCCGAATGGCAGGAATATTTCGATGCTACAGGCTGGATTCACCGCACCACACCAATGATATCTCTGCCGGGTAATCATGAATACCCGCAAAAAATACTAAAGGGAATAAAATCACGGAAATTGGACCACATCTGGCGGCCGCAATTCACATTGCCGGAAAATGGTGTGCAGGGATTGGAAGAAACCAATTACTATATTGATTACCAGGGCATTCGCGTAATCACTCTGAATGGCAATGAAAAGCTTAAAGAACAGGCAAAATGGCTGGATAAAATTTTGGCAGAAAATCCGCAAAAATGGACCTTTGTATCCATTCACCAACCTTTTTACTCCACAGCCCAGGGACGGGACAGCCAGGAGCTGCGGGATATGTTTTTGCCGATTTTTGACAAATATAATGTTGATATGGTATTGCAGGGACATGATCACGCCTATGGCAGAACCCATAAAATGCGAAACGGTCAAATAGCCGGCGACAATGAGCCGGGGACCTATTATGTTGTTTCAGTGGCAGGTGTAAAAGTTTATAACATGAAGGAAGAGAACCGGAAATATATGGCCAAAATGAATAATGGCATCCAATTGTTTCAGGTAATCAGCGTTAATAATGATAAACTAACTTATAAAAGCTATGATGCAACCGGTGAATTATTTGATAGTTTCGAAATTGTGAAATAGATAAATAACATTATTATAAAAAGATTGCAGGTGACAATTCAAATTGTCGCCTGCAGATCTAGATCCCAACCTTTTTCAAGGCGTTCATAATTCCAAATCGTCCGCGGCCGTACTCTTCACAAAGCAGCTGAATGGTTTTCATTTTGGTTTGGTGCTTTTCATAGAGAGTCTTGTACCGGATTTTGAGTTGTTGTAATTCCTCCCGCGTCCAGGGCTTTCCCTGGTTACGAAGCGCCGCGTTTTTTGTCTTTTCCTGTTCCATCAATGTACCGAATTCGACAGCTTTTATCGCTTCAATTTGATGGTTGAACATATTTTCACTGAGTTCAAAACCTGTGGCCCGCCGTCCCATTTGCAGCGCCACCCTGGCTGTGGAAAAACTGCCGAGAAACATATCACACACCAGATCACCGGGATTGCTGGAATAGGCGATCATTTTTTTGAGTAAGGCGGCTGGCAACTGGTTTTTATTTTTTTTCTGACCGGGCTTGTATTCCTTGTTAATGGCCCAGACATCTTCACGGTCGGTATAATTAGCCGAACCGCCGGTTTCATTTTTTTCTGTAGGGCCAAATCTTGCAAAGGTGTTGAAGGTATGTTTCTCTCCCGGTTTGACATAATACAAAATATGGTAATGGGAAGAGACATATTTGGTTTTCGTGTAAACACCAAAATTATATTTCCAGATAATATGATTTAATTCCCGTAATGATGTTTGTCGCAATGCCTTCAGAATGTAGAATAAATTCGTATAGCCGGACACAATGTAAATACTGCCCCCTGGTTTCAGTATGCGCTCCCCCTGCCCGATCCATTTTTGACTAAAGGCTTCATATTCCTCCGCCGGAACTTCCACATAACCGTCAATAACATGCTCCTCATTGCGATTATAATGTTTGTGCAGTTTGTCGCCGTTTATACCATAGGGCGGGTCAGTAATGATCAGATCAACAGAATTATCAGGAATATGTTCCCCGGCGCCGGCAATGCAGTCCTGATTGTAAAATTTATATTTCATTCAAAATTCCATTTTGTCAGATGTTTGTTTTCAAAAAATTATATATTTTTTTTGAGTTATCAAATTTTTATTTTCTACTACTTTTGTGGTGTTTTAATGATACCACAAGTCGAGCCCGTTGAACACAGGCCCGGCTTATGGTGTGAAATTTATTCTACTTCCCGCATTTTAAAATGATCGCCGGTTTCATCAACAACCTTTTTGTACCAGGAATCCGGATAACCGGGATGAGTCACTTTGCCGTGTTCATCTTTAACATTGCCATCCAGATATTTGTAGATCAAAAACTCGCCCAGGGCTTTCCAGCGTTTCACTGTATATTGACTGCTTTCTGAGGAATAATCGGTCAGATAATCAATCGCCAGTTGCGGTGATTCTTCATACAATTTTTCTGCGGCTTTGTCGACTTTTTTCACTTCCGCCGCGAATCGTCCTTCCAGTTCACGCTGAACTTTCTGAATATCCACGATCATATCGCTATACCGATTATAGGCGTAATTGGATACAAAGTTGAATACCCAAAAGGCTGATTCCCAGGTAAAGGTATCAAAATCACCGGTTCCCACAGCAAAAGCATGAGGCGCTTTGGTTATACCACAATACATCGGCACATAAACAGTGCTGTAAGTGTCATCGACACCAAACCATAAAATGCCACCAATTGGATTAGGCAGCCAGGAGCGGGATTCCGCGACAAAAGAAAATCCGGTTTGCTGAGTGGAGGTGGCGCGTTCATTACAATATTCCACAGAATCAACTTCCCAGGTAAGAGGACGCCAACGATAAGGCAGTTTGTAAGGGCCGGCGCCAATATCTTTGGTCATGTCAAAATCAGTGCCCTGAAAATGATCGCGCATCAATTCCTGGACATCACGATGGTTCAATTTTTCATCCGGTTTGATCCAGAGCGGCATTGGCTCGGCACCGTCAACGCCTTTGACATAATCCATTGACAGATTCATAGAGGGCGCTATTCTGTTGAACATGGCATAAACACGGGCTTCGCAAAACCGCAAAGCGCCGTAGTCCAGCGGCGCGTAAGCATCGGCAAAACTAAAATCCTTATCTTTACCGTCGAACCAGCCATTTTCACGGGCCAGGTTAACCACATCTTTTTCATAAATTGTGTTTTTGTCATTCAGTGGAAACTGACGAATGCGCGCCTGATTGGCATGGCCGCTGACATAACCGTCCGGTACTTTTCGGGCTACCCAAACCGCGCCTTTTTTGTCCGGACCTTTGGAGATCATTTCCATTAACCAGACTTCATTCGGATCAGAAATTGAAAAAGATTCGCCGGAGCTGTAATAACCGTATTCCTCTACCAGTTCCGCCATGATCCGGATCGCTTCACGAGCGGTTTTTGCGCGCTGTAATGTCACATAAATGAGGCTGCCGTAATCCATGATTCCATCGGGATCACGGAGTTCTTTGCGACCGCCCCAGGTGGTTTCGCCAATGGCAAGCTGATGTTCGTTCATATTTCCGACAACAGAATAGGTGTGCGGTACCTGTTCGATCTGTCCCAGGTAGTTTCCGGTATCCCATTCATAAATATCCAGCATTTCACCGGGAAGATGATCAGCGGCCGGCGTGTAATAGAGTTCACCGTAAAGTACATGGGCATCGGCTGCGTAAGTGATCATTGTCGAGCCGGTTTCTGAAGCGCCCCGTGTAATTAAAAAATTTGTACAAGCCAGAGTTTGGATTGTGAATACAAATAACAGGAGTGTTGTAATTGTCAGTCTTTTTTTCATACCATCATTCCTATACTTTTAAAAGTTAAAAATAAACATAAATAAACCATAAAATATAAAGTAGTCCTTTTTAGTTCGCAAGCAGAGAATCAAATTTTAATCGGCCATTCCTAATAATTTGCTATGAATAAGTAAATTACAGATATTTTTTAAAATAATTGAAATTATACTTGCATTTGAAAGGACAATTGCCTAGCATTCTAATAGGTAATATAAGTTTTATTATACTGACAATACAAATCAACAAGGAGATCAAAAGATGAAATCAAAACATTTAGGAATTCTATTTATCGCGATAATGCTTCTGTCAATGGTTGCCGCCCTGTCGGCCGGCGAACAAACCAAATGCCCGGTAATGGGTGGTGAAATCGATAAAAGCCTTTATGTCGAACAGGATGGAAAACGTATTTATGTCTGCTGTGAAGGCTGCATTGAAGAATTGCAGAATAATTTTTCAAAATATGAAGCGAAACTAAAGGAATCCGGCCAATCCGCCGCTTTGGTTTCAGCGGAAGCGAAACATGATCACAAAGAAGACTGCAACAATGATTGCGAAGAAACTAAAGCAGCCCACCATGGCAAAGAAAGCTGTGACGAAGAGAAGGTCACTGTCGAGGAAAAAGATTGTGGCTCAGGGGATTGTGGCTCCGCCCAAAAAACCGGCTGCGATAAATAATATAATTTAGTTAAAAATAATACCGCTTCTCATAAGGAGAGCAGGCTTTTGTGGCCTGCTCTTTTTAATTATTATGACAACTTATTTCTGCTTCCGGACACTAAAAAGAGTGTTTATTTGGAATAAGGAGGTAAGGATGAAGTTTATAAAAATATTAAGTCTACTGGTTTTACCGGCATCACTGCTAATCAGCGATCCGACATTTGTTGAACCGACAAAAATCAACCAAAGCACCATACAAATAGATGGCCTGCTGAATGATGAAATCTGGCAAAATGCCAAAGCCTATGACCAGTTTTTTACATTTCAACCGGTTATCGGCGATACCATGAGTAAACCGACCTATGCCTATACTGCCTATGATGAAAACAATTTATATTTTGCATTTAAATGCATTGATCCCAATCCCGAAGATATTATCGGTTCGCTCACCAAGAGAGATAATATATTTTCAGAAGACTGGGTCATGGTTATGCTGGATTCTTATAATGACCAGGAAAGTTGTTATGAATTTGGCGTTAATCCCTACGGCGTTCAGGGTGATTTGGTTTTCAGTGGCAATGGTGATGATGCTTCCCATGATTTTATATGGGAATCGGCAGCACAGCGAACACCAACCGGCTATAATGTTGAAATGGCGATCCCCCTCAAAAGCATTCGCTTTCAACCGGATGATGTAGTGGAAATGGGCATCTGTTTTCTACGCTATTCACCAAAATCATCATTAAAAGGCTCCTATCCGGCATTCGATCCCGAAGGCGGCGGCTTGCTTACCCAATTCAAGAAAATCAAATATGAGGGATTGAATTATAAACGCAATCTGGAACTGCTTCCATCGATAACACAAAATATTAAATATGCCCATGACAATGGTGAATTCAAGCAGGATATGAACCGCAATGAATTGGGGGTAACCGCAAAAATGGGCCTTACCCCGACATTGACACTGGATGCAACATACAATCCTGATTTCAGCCAAATCGAAGCTGATGCGGGCCAGGTGACCAAAAATCTGCGTACATCTGTCTATTACAGTGAGAAAAGACCCTTTTTTCTGGAAGGCAGTGAAAAATTTAATCTCGGTGGAACCCATTTTTTTAGCCCGATTATGAAAACGGTTCATACCAGAAATATCATTGATCCGCAAGCCGGAATAAAATTATCCGGAAAAATTGGTGATTCAGGGTCAATATCCAGCTTGATTGCTGTTGATGAATCCCCCAAAAACGATGAAGACCTGGTTAATAAAAATGCTTTTCATGGAATTTTCAGATATAAAAATTTGCGGGATAACGGGTCTTACATCGGCGGTCTTTTCGCTAATAAAACCCTGGGCGGCAATACTTACAATACAGCTGCTGCTGATTTTAAACATCAGTTTAGAGGTAAGAATACCATTAGCGGAAATGCCATATACACGCTGACTGATGAAAGCAACCAGGCCGATGCGTCACATAATATGGATTTGGAATATATGTATTCTGATAAACAATATACCATTCATCTGAGTGGCCACGATATTTCAAAGGATTTCAGACTTCCGGTTGGTTTTGTCGGCAGGGACGGCTTATCAAAAGCCTCAGGCTTTATTTTTAAAAATTTCTATCCCGACAAAGAGTTTTTGCAAAGACTTCAACTGGGATTGATCACTAATTTCAAACATGATAAATATGACAATATGAATGAATATATGATCCAGGCCAAACACCAATACTATCTGCCCGGAAATACCTTTTTCATGAATTGGTTTAATTATGGCAATGAAGTTTACTGCAACCAACTATTCAGAAATGATGAAACCGGATATATATTAAATTCTCAATTCATCCGGAACCTGCATTTTTCACTCTATCAGAAAATTGGTTATGCCACATGGTATGATGAAGATGATCCGTTACAGGCATTCAAAACATTTTCCAATGTAGAATTAGAATATAAACCCAGTTCAAAATTCCAGAGTTCTCTCAGTTATACACGATCTTTTTATAAAGAAGCCGACAACAAAGAAGAATTAATGGATTACCAAATCTACAGAAACCGCACCACCTACCAGATCAATAAATATTTGTTTCTCAGATCAACCATCGAATACAATGCTTACGAAAAACAGTTGTTAACCGATTTCCTGGTGAGTTTTACCTATATTCCCGGAACGGTTATTCATGTTGGCTATGGTTCTATGTATGACCGCGCGCAATGGGACAGCAACCAGCGAGATTATATTGATGCTGATCACTTCCTTGAAATGAATCGCGGGCTTTTTATGAAGGCCTCTTATAACTGGCGGATGTGATAAAAATCTTTTAAATTACGCTGCTATATTCAGGCCCTTGAAAATCAGGGGCCTGTTTTTTCGACAACATTTTTTGGATAGGACACACTAAAAACTGTTTGAATTAATATTTTGGAGGAAAAATGAGGTTTGTAAAAATTTTAAGTATGGTGTTGTTCACAACTCATCTGCTTTTTAGTAATTCACACTATATTGAACCCACACAGATCGAGGCGGAAATACTTACAATTGATGGTTTTTTAAATGAAAAAATCTGGAAAAAAGCCACCGGCTATCATGATTTTGTTACCTTCGAACCCGGCTATGGTAAAAACCTAAGCCGGCCTACCACAGCTTATGTTGCCTATGATAATAAAAACCTCTATTTTGCTTTCGATTGCCAGGAATCTGATCCTAATAAAATCGTAAGTACAATGACCAAACGTGATAATATATTTTCCGAAGACTGGATCATGATATTGCTGGACAGTTTCAATGATCAGGAAGTTGCTTATGAATTCGCTGTCAATCCCTATGGAATCCAGGGAGACCTGATTTTTGATGGCAGCGGCGATGATGCTTCCCATGATTTTATCTGGGAATCAGCCGCCAGAATTACGGACCGGGGGTACACTGTGGAAGTTGCCATTCCCCTGAAAAGTATTCGCTTTAAACCCGGCGAAACAGTAGAAATGGGAATCGGTTTTGTGCGCTATATGCCCTTATTGTCAGAAAAAGGATCGCTGCCGGCTGTTGATCCCGAAGGCGGGGCGCTGCTGGGACAATTGAATAAAATTCGTTTCAAAGACCTGTCATTCCAGCGAAATTATGAAATCCTGCCCTCGGTAACCCAAAATCTGAAATATGTAAATGAAGCGGGGAAGTTGGAGCGCGATTTTAATCGCAATGAAATTGGCGTCACTGCCAAAATGAGCCTGACGCCGACGCTGACCCTGGACGCGACTTATAATCCGGATTTCAGCCAGGTGGAGGCTGATGCCGGACAGGTGACAAAAAATTTACGGACTGATGTTTTTTACAGTGAAAAACGCGCCTTTTTCCTGGAAGGCAGCGAGAAATTCAGCCTGGCCGGCACCGGTAATTACAGCGCTATTCACACAGCCGTGCACACCCGACGAATCATTGACCCCATCGCCGGCCTGAAAGTGTCCGGAAAAATGGGCCAAAAGGGTTCGGTTTCATCCATCCTGGCCATTGACGAATCACCAAAACATGACGCAGATATGGTGGATAAAAATGCTTATCATGGAATTTTTCGCTACAAACAATTGATGAAAAACAGTTCCTATATTGGTGGATTATTGACCACTAAAATATTAGGCGACGAAAATATCACTACTGCCGGCAGTGATGTCAAATATCAAATCAACGGTAAAAACAGGATGGAAACCAATGGTATTGTCACCAGCCGCGAAAACGCGGAAGCAGACCGGAAAACTTCACACAATATCGATCTGCAGTATTATTATGATACGGAAAAGTATTTAGCCGGCCTGGGACTTCATCAAATTTCCAAAGACTTTCGCATGTCTTCCGGATTTTGGGGACGCGATGGACTGACAACACTCTCGGCCTGGGGATTCCGGAATTATTATCCCACAAAATCCTGGATCAAAAAATTCCAGGTAGGATTGACATCAAACATCCGCAAAGACCTTTATTTCGATAAAAACGAGCACTATGTCGAACTGAATTATCAAATCAATTTTCCGGGCAATACTTCTTTAATGAACTGGGTGGAATCCGCCACGGAAGTTTATGAAGATGATATTTACCGGTGTGATGAATTTGGTACTTATTTTCGGTCCCAATTACTGAAAAATGTCATTGTTCATGGCGTTCAGCGCTACGGCAATGCCGTCTGGTATGAAGATGAACTGCAGGCCATTAAAAATGCCTACGAAATCAATCTGCAATTCAAACCCAATGCGAATTTTCAAAGTTCTTTCAGCCATCTCCGCTCACATTACAAAAACAGGGCGACCGGCAAAGAACTGATGGATTACCAGATCTACAGAAACCGCACCACTTACCAGCTCAACAAATACCTGTTTCTTCGGTCAACAATCGAATACAATACTTACGAAAAAGAATTGCTGACTGATTTTCTGGTGAGTTTCACCTACATTCCCGGCACAGTGATTCACATCGGCTACGGCTCTTTGTATGAAAAAATAAAATGGAATACCAATCAGCGCGACTACATTGATGCCGATCAGTTTCTGGCAATGGAACGGGGATTGTTTGTGAAGGCATCGTATAACTGGCGGTTGTAGAATACACAGAGCCACTTATTTGATTAAGTCAGAATATTTATTGTTAGGAAGATTGATTTTAATTATTTTCTGATATGAAAAAAATCCTGCTGACATTTATCGGGAACAATGATTGTCGGGGACAAAAAAAACCGGGAGCCATTCTGTCCATTCTCCAAGAAATACAGTTTGATGTTGTCTATTTACTTTATAATCATGAAAAATATTTAAAGCCGGCTTCTGATATATTACAATTCTGCCGGGATCACCATCCTGAAACCCATATTCAGTATTTTGAAATACCCATTGAAAATCCGACTGACTATAATACAGTATATCCAGCCATGTATCAAGCAGTCAAAAATATTCAATCAAAAAAAGAAAAGGCAAACTACACCATATCAATCACCTCCGGAACGCCAACCATGCATGCTTGCTGGATTTTTTTGCAGCAAGGCGGGGTGATTGATGCAGACCTCATTCAGGTACAGCGAGAAACCGGTATAACGCCCGTCAATTTTAAATTAGACGATTTTCCTGAAATTCAGAATGTTGATGCTGTCAAGGCTGAATTAACAAAATTGTCACGTGAAAATCGTAACCTGAAAATCCGCAAACAAGATTATGCGAACATTATTGGCGAAAGCCAGGCTATGAGAAAAGTTAAGGAACAAATCAGTTTATTTGCTGAAACTGATATTTCAATTTTTATTAATGGTGAAAGTGGGACCGGGAAAGAACTGGTCGCTGAAGCAATTCATTATTCAAGTCCCAGGAAAGAAAAACCATTTATTAAAGTCAACTGTGGCGCTATCAGTAACGACCTGTTTGAAAGTGAATTTTTCGGACATAAAAAAGGCAGTTTTACCGGCGCTGTTGCTGATAAAGATGGGAAGTTTACACTTGCACACAGCGGGACGATTTTCCTGGATGAAGTAGGCGATTTGCCCTTACACATGCAGACTAAACTTCTGAGAGTTTTGCAGGAAGGTAAATTTACTCCGATTGGAACAGCTGAAGAAGTAGATGTCGATGTAAGAGTAATTTCTGCTACCAACAAAGATATTCGAAAATTAGTGCAGGAGAAAAAGTTTCGCGAAGACCTATTCTACCGACTTGTTAAAGCCGAAATATTTTTGCCGCCGCTTAAAGACCGTGGCAATGATGTTTTGTTGATAGCGAACCACATTATAGCAACTTTAAATAGAAAATATTCTCAAAAAAAATATTTATCACAATCAGCCTTATCGCAAATCACCCAATACTCATGGCCCGGTAATATCCGTCAACTTCAAAATTCTATTGAAACGGCTTTTATATTGGCAAAAAATAAAAATGAGATTGATTTTATTCAGACAATTGATTCCGGCATATCAACCAATTCAATTAATATACCGGATTCCGGAGTTGATTTTGATCATGACCTCGTTCCCCGTTATTACAAGGCCGCCCTTGAGAAGGCAGGAGGTAATCAGGCAAAAGCGGCAAAACTGTTAGGATTAGCGCCCCATACATTCAGAGCTAGATTGCGAAAACTGGGGATATAATGATTTTAAGGAAAATAGCGGTAGATATCCCGACGATGGAGTACACGAAAAAAGATTAATTGTTCATCAGTAATTTTTACACCGATTCGATAACTTCCAATTCTGATTTTGTAATAGGGTTGATACCCTTTTAGTTTTTCAAATGTATGAATATCGCTTATAGACTTGCTTTCCGGTATTTCTTTGAAAACAAGATATTCAATTCTTGTGCGTGTTTTTGCGGGAATTTTTGCCAGGTCTTTTAAAAAAGGTTTTCGATAAGATACTTTCAAGGTGCTTTTTCCAGGGTTGAATAATACTTTTGAGCAGCCTTAAGGTCCATTTCCTCTTCATCTTCTGTTTGCTTCATGAGTTCAAAAAGGCCATGGTTTTCCATGATTTCTTCGATTTTTTCAAAGGTTTCGATATCAATCTGGACTGCCACCGGTTTA
>CAYYMT010000065.1:0-19640 GCA_964472715.1 uncultured bacterium
AAAACGGGTTTGTCTGATTTACAATCCTTACCATTAAGCGCGAACTTCATAATAAGTTACGCAACAAATTTATTTCCGGTATATTAATGAAAGTAGTAATCGCAGACGATTCAAAAGTATTAATTGACCATTTATCAGAAAACCTGGCTGATATAAAGGGGGTCGACATCATCGGTGAAGCCGTTGATACCGACAGTGCGATTGCCATGATCCTGAAAAAAACCCCCGATGTGGCAATTGTTGATATCAAGATGCCGGGCGATGGCGGTATTCATGTACTGGAGGAAGTCAAAAAATCCAATGCTAATATAAAAGTGATCATATTTACCAATTATCCCTATCACCAATACCGGGAAAAAGCCTATGAAAAAGGGGCAGATTATTTTTTCGATAAATCCGGTGAAATGAGGAAAATGCTGGATACAATCAAAGCATTAAAAGATAAAGAGAATTAATATTAATCGGGCGGAGGAATAACATGCTCGTCAAAGTAAAAGATTTTCAAGATTTTTTGAACAGTTGCAAAGAAAAGATGCCTCAGGGTCTCAGCCAGGTAATTGTTCCCGTCAAACCGCTGGAAGACAAAGAACACAAGTATTTTGTTGAAATCGACAAAGCGGATGATGTGGTGCTCAATAGTTACCGGACGGTGGAGCCGTTGCGAATGTTGTTTTACCAACCCCGCGTACAGGTTTTTCCCTATGACAAAAAACCGGCGAAACGGCTGATTGTCGGGGTTAAAGGTTGTGATTTGAATTCCCTGCGACTGGTGGACAAAGCGTTGGTAAATGAGGATTTTATTGATCCCGATTACAAGTATTGGCGGGACAATAGTTATATCATCAGCACAGATTGCCGGGAATATGGGGAATCCTGCCACTGTACCGTCTTAGAAGGCCAGCCCTGGGCGGAAAAAGGCTATGACATTAATATGGCCCGGGTGGAAGATTATTACCTGCTGGATACCGGCAGTGAAAAAGGTGAGGAATTGCTGGCCATTCTCAAAAAGCATATGACCATTGAACCGGCTTCGGAACGCTTAAAAGAATTGCGCTCTTCGCAACGGGAAACCATGAAGCAAAAAGTGGCTGACCAGAACAAAGCCTATGACCTGCAGAATTACAAGGATCTGCGCCAATATCCCATGGAATTATGGAAAAAGGAATCAAAAGATTGTATCGGTTGTGGCGCCTGTACCAATAGTTGTTGCACCTGTTACTGTATCATTGTCAATGATGAGACCAAAGCGGAAAAATTCACAAAAGTCCGGTCAACGGATTCCTGCCAGATCAACGGATACGCCATGGTGGCCGGTGGTGATACACCGCGTCCCCACATGTATCAGCGCTTTCGCAACCGCTATCTGTGTAAGTTTGATTACATGAAAAAGCAGTTCGAATTACTGGGTTGCCAGGGTTGCGGCCGCTGTATTGACGCCTGTGTGGCGGAAATTGATATTCGTGAAGTGATCAGGAATCTGGCGTCGGCAGGTTAAGAAAATGGTGTTTGCGAATTGTACAAATATCAGCCATAAAAATTCAGAATATTATAATTATTCTATGATGGCTGTGTGTCTGCAATTTTCGTTTTTTTCCAATATTTCGTGGTCAGAAAACAGCGCGCCTTTTTGCGTATTTATGGATTAGAAAAATTTAGGAGATATAAATGTCTGAAAAAAATCCTTTTAAAACCATTGCTGCAAAAGTCACAAAAGTTGTGGAGGAATCCCCGCTGATCCGTACTCTGCGGGTTGATCCGGAGGAGGAGTTCAAATTCCTTACCGGCCAGTTTGCCGAAGTCAGTGTGCCGGATATAGGGGAAGGCCCCTTTACGCCGTCATCGTCACAATTTGATGATGAAGTCCTGGAATTTACAATTATGAAAGCCGGTTTTGTGACAGAGCATATTCATAAAATCAAAGTGGGAGACCGGGTTGGCCTGCGCGGCCCTTTTGGCACCAATTATCCCATTGACGACTGGCATGGAAAAGATGTCTTGATCATGGGAGGCGGGGTTGGACTGGCGCCGACACGGTCCTTATTTCTTTCCCTGGTGCACCAGGTTGACAAGTACAAGAGCATTACCTTTCTCACCGGCGCCCGTACACCCGGTGATATGATCTTTAAGGAAGCCATTGAGGAATGGAAAAAAATCGACAAGGTCACTATTATTTCCGCTGTGGATAAAGTGCCGGAAGGGGAAGAATGGTGCGGCGAAACCTGTCTGATAACAAAATTACTGGATAAAATAGATATCGACCCCAAAGATAATCCGGCAGTGGTTTGCGGCCCGCCGATCATGATGAAATTCGGAACAATGGACCTGTTGAAATACGGCTATGCGGATAAGGACATCTACCTATCCATGGAAAAGAAAATGTACTGTGGGCACGGTCAGTGCCGCCATTGTGTAATGGGTAAATATTATGCCTGTAAAGACGGCGCAGTGTTCACTTACGATAAAATTAAAAACGAGGAGAATATCTGGGAATGAAAAAACTATTGATTGATATTCCTGAATTAATGAAAGCAAATCTCTCCGCCGATGACATTAAGTGCGAATATTTTTATCATCGTGAAAATGCCGGCGCTTTGTCCCTCATGGAAGTGGCGGAATTTGCTGTTTATTGTCGTCAATGCAAAGAGGCTTTTTGTGTGACGGTCTGTCCCAAAGATGCTCTGGAGCATCGTGACGACGGTCTGATTGTCAAACATAATATGCGCTGTGTTGGGTGCAAAAGCTGCACACTGGCCTGCCCTTTCGGCACCATTTTTCCGGAAGTGATGAATTATATTACCTCAAAATGTGACCTCTGCCTGAAAAAACTGGAAAAGGACCCCGATTACACGCCGCTTTGTGTGTCGTCGACACCTGAAAATATATTGGAAATGCGTGAGATCGAAGCAGAGAACCCGAAGGAATCTCTCTTTTTCTACGGCGATCACATCGCGATCAAAGCCAATGACTGGAGATATAAGGAGGACAAAAGATGATACTGAAAGATTTATTTTACCTCTTTGTGTTTCCCGGATTTTTATTTGTAGCCGTGCTGGGTCTGCTGGTAGGATGGGTTGACCGTAAAGTCAGCGCCCGGTTCCAGTTTCGTGTGGGCCCGCCGGTTTTTCAGAACTTCAATGATTTTTTCAAATTGCTGGGAAAGCAGACCATTATTGTGAAGGATAGTGTAAAATCCCTGTTTATCGCCGCGCCCCTGGTAGCATTTGGTACTCTTTGTCTGATTTCGACAATGCTGGGTATGGCGCTCTTTTTTAACAAGGGTTATAATGGTGATTTGCTGGTGATCATGTACCTGATGATGGTTTTTTCCGTTATGTTGGTTTTAGGCGGTATTGCCACCGGGAATGTTTTCGCCAGTATCGGCGCCGGCCGTGAAGTGAAATTACTGCTGGGGGATGAACTGGTTTTCATTTTAGTCTGCCTGATCCCCATCGTCAAATCAGGCTATTCGATCAATCTGGAGGAAATAATCGCGGCCCAGAGCGATGGTGTCTTTATCGGCTCCGTGTCGGGCGTGATCGGATTCCTGGCCGGACTGTTGTGTATTCAGGCGAAAATGGCCCTGCGGCCTTTTGATATTGCCGAAGCGGAAACCGAGATTGTGGAAGGCCCTTTGATGGAATATTCCGGCCCCTTGCTGGCCTTCTGGAAATTGAACCAGCATATCATGTATGTGGCCTATCCAATGGTCCTGATCATTCTTTTTATGGGTGGTTTTAATTTGCAGGGTCCCGGTATTCTCTGGGCAATTCTAAAATATCTTCTCATCGTCGTGCTGATTATCATTATCAAAAATACAAATCCGAGATTACAGATCGATAGCGCCCTGAAATTTTTCTGGCGGATTTTAGCGCCCCTGGCTTTTATCGGATTAATCTTAGCAGTGTTAGGAGTATAATATGGGATGGTATAATAAACGCTTATCAAAGTCCTTGTGGGTTTTTCATGTCAGCGGATCGCCTTGTAACAATTGCGATATTGAAATTCTGGATTTGCTGACACCAAAATTTGATGTGGAAAGATTGGGAATAAAATTGGTCGGCTCTATTCGCCATGCCGATGTGATCCTGATGACCGGTGTTATGAACAAGAAAGTTGCGCCGAAGATCAAACGGCTGTATGCTCAGGCGCCAAAACCCATTTTTGTTGTGGCGGTGGGTTCTTGTCCCGCTTCCCGGATAAATTTCAAAAAAAGTTACAACATCGTGGAAAAAATTGAAGATGTCATTCCCATTGACATGTATATTCCCGGATGCCCGCCGAAACCCGAGGCTATGATCGAAGGTGTTGCTAAACTTATAGGAGTTTTGAATGGATAAACTAAATAAGTTCATCGAAGATGTGGGTGACAAGATCACCAATAAAATTGATAAAAAGCGCAGATTTTATTTTAATGTGACAAACGAAGACTTACGGGAAATCGTAGAGATACTCTGGAATGATATCGGCTGTCGCCTCTCTACAGCGACAGGTATGGAAATGGAGCATGGCCTGGAAATCCTGTATCATTTTTCCGATGATGAAACCGGTCAGTATTATTGTCCCCGCTTAGTTATCGAGGATAAGGAAAAGCCGGAAGCCAATTCCATTGTGCCGATCGTCAAAGGCGCCGAATGGATCGAACGCGAAATTTTTGATTTCTGGGGAGTGAATTTCATTGATCATCCGCGGATGGAGCGATTGCTGGCATTACATCACCCGGAAAAGTTGGATAAACCGCTTAGAATGGAGGAGAAGAAATGAGTGGAAACAGAGTGCCGGTAGGTCCATTTCACCCCTTACTGGAAGAAGCGGAATATTTTGAATTAACTGTTGACGGCGAAACCGTCGTTGATATTGATATGGAAATCGGCTGGATGCATCGCGGCCATGAATACCTCTCGGAGATGAGCACCTTTACACAATCCATCTATTTAGTAGAGAGGATTTGTGGAATTTGTTCCACCTCGCATCCTCTGGCCTGTGTTCATGCGGTAGAAGATATTGATAATATAGAAATTCCTGACCGGGGACGATATATTCGTAGTTTGGTTGGCGAACTGGAAAGAATTCATTCGCATCTGTTGTGGCTCGGATTGGCGGGTCATTTTATTGGGTATGATACGGTCTGGATGTGGGCCTGGAAATACCGTGAACCGGTGCTGCAGATGATGGAATTGATTTCCGGAAACAGAAATCATTACGGAATTATGCGGGTTGGCGGTGTCAGCCGCGATGTGGAGCCGGAAAAACTGCCGGAGCTGCACAAACATCTCGATATGATCGAAGAAAAAATGAAAATGATCGCTAAAATCGCCAATGATGACCCGGTGCTGAAAAAACGGCTTAAAGGCGTTGGTGTGCTGACAAAAGAAGACGCGCGCAATTATTGCGCCACCGGCCCTACTTCCCGCGCTTCCGGCGTCCGTGGCGATGTCCGTAAAGATGATCCCACTGACGCTTATGACCTGGTGGATTTCAAGGAAATCGTCCTGCCTAATGGCGATGTCTATGATAAGTTGGTCGTAAGAGTTTTAGAGATTATTGAATCCATAAAAATATGCCGTCAATGCCTGGATAAATTAAAAGTGACCAAAGGCTCTTTCTGGAACAAGGTGGAAAATGTATCGGAAGGCGAGGGCTGCGGACGGTATGAAGCGCCCCGCGGCGAAGTTTTTCATTACATTCGCAGCGATGGCACCAATCGTCCCATCCGCCATAAAGTGCGCGCTCCCAGTTATGTTAACATTCCCACTTATGAGGCCTCCTGCAAAGGCATCTCAATTTCCGACGCCCTGATCACCCTGGCAGCGGTTGACCCGTGCTATTGTTGTACGGAACGCTCCATGAAGATCAAGGATGTCAATAACCGGGAAGTGCCGGACCTGTTGACATTATCCAGAAATAAAACTGAAAAATTACGGAGGGAAATAAATGGCTGATTATACCTTACTTTTGATTGCATTACCTGTAATCGTCGGAATTGTTAATATCTTCCTTCCGGTCATTCTGCGAAAAATACTGAACAGCGCGCTGCTGATCTATCTGCTCTACCCGGTTTATCTGCTCTTTCAAACCACCGGTTGGAATTATGAATTCATGAACACCACTATTTTTGCAGTGGATAAATTATCATTGATGACCCTGGTGTCGATTCAGGTAATTAGTTTGATCATATTCATTTTTCTGTTGAAAAGCCTGGATAAGGCCTATGAAAAAATCTTCATGGTCTTTTATCCGCTGACAATTGGTGTCTGTAATGCCGCTGTTATGGCAGTGAATTCCTGGGCCTTGCTGATTGCATGGGGATTGTCAGGCATCTTCCTTTTTCTTTTTGGATTAGTAGGGAAACAAAAGGGCAATTCCGAATCAGCAGTGAAAACCTTTTTGCTGGTAGGCGGAAGTGATGTATTACTGATCCTCGGTCTGGTGCTGCTGCGGTATCTGGAGTATTCCAATGGCTGGCAATTATGGAATTTACAGATGCCGGTTGTCGGTGAATTGGCGCGGATCGCTTTTATTTGCTTAATGATCGCTTCCTTTGCCAAAGCCGGGGTTTTCCCCTTTCACACCTGGATGCCGGATTACAGTAAAAATACTTTGACAGAAGCTGTGGCTTTTCTGCCGGCGGCTCTGGACAAATTACTGGGTATTTATTTGCTGGCGCGACTGGTGATCTCGGTCTTTGTTTTGAATACCACAATAAATTTAGTGCTCATGTCAATCGGCGCCTTTACCATAATCGCCGCGGTGATGATGGCGCTGATCCAGCATAATGGCAAAAAATTGCTGGGCTATCACGCCGTGAGCCAGGTAGGCTACATGGTATTGGGAATCGGCAGCGGAAATGTGCTGGCTTTTGCCGGTGGTATTTTTCACCTCATCAATAATGTGCTTTATAAAACAGGACTCTTTCTCTCGATCGGTTCCGTCGAAAAACGGACCGGTACCGCCGACCTGGATGATATGGGTGGTTTGGGCAATAAAATGTTCCTGACCTTTCTGCCGGCGCTGGTGGCTTCTTTGTCCATTTCCGGTATTCCGCCCTTTAATGGTTTTTTCTCCAAATGGATGATCTACCAGGGAATTCTGGACTTTGCCAAAGATTTGACACCGGGACTGCAGATATGGGCGCTGGTTTGCCTGATCCTGGCGGTGTTCGGCAGCGCCCTGACCCTGGCCAGTTTCCTGAAATTTTTGCACACGATTTTCCTGGGCAAACCACGGGAAAAATATAGTGACATTAAAGAGGCGCCGGCCAACCAGTGGATTTCAACTATGATTATTGCATTGTTCTGTATTGGACTGGGACTTTTTGCCGTGAAAATACCGCTGGAATCCCTGATCTATCCTGCTATGAATGATATGGGCATGGCGACTCCGGATTGGTTTGGAAATTATAATCCCTTGCTGATCTTCGGCTTGATACTGCTGGTCTTTATTCCGGGACTGATCTTTTTTCTGCTGATCAAAAATGTTCGCTATGACGAGATTTATCTGGGCGGTATGAAAGCCATTGAAAAATTTCGCGTCAGTGGTACCGGCTGGTATAATGAGGTGCGCAACATGCGTCCGTTTAAAGGCATTTACACAGCCGCGGAAATGAAGATCTTTGATCTCTACAGCTGGCTGAAAAATATCGCCAAAGGATTAGGCAAACTTTTGAGCCTGCTGCATTTGGGACAATTGCAATTTTATAATTTATGGATAATCATCGGTGTAATGATCTTGTTTTGGATGATAAAATAATGAATAGCCATAAGATAAAATGGAACATGATATGATTTTTTTTGAACCACGAAATAAACTAAATAAACGAAAGTACGTTTTCGATTCATTGTGGTTATTTCGTGATAAAAAATTTTTGAGACCCATTGAATCTATGGCCAATAAACAGAGGATTTCGTTATGATTGAAATTTGGTTAATATTTTTACTTTCGGTGATGATCATTGCTTCCATTGTGGCAATCGAGGTCAGGAATATGTTGTCTGCAATTATCACGATTGGTATTGTGGGACTGGGAACTTCCCTGGCATTTTTGTTTATGCAGGCGCCGGACTTGGCGATTGTTCAGTTCCTGTTTGAGATCTTCGCCATTGTCATTTTGGTACGCGCTTTTATCAGACCGGAAAATCACAAAAAAGAAAAATCCGGGATCAACAAGTTTCTGGTGGTGTGTACGATTGTGGTTCTATTGCTGATCACCTGGTCCAGCCTGGACTTGCTGAAAGCCCTGCCGGCTTTTGGTGAACCGAAGATGGACACCGCGCAATATTATGTGCAAAATGGCAATGGCGCCCGGGAAACCGGTTCTGCCAATATTGTCACATCAATCATTCTGGACTATCGCGCCTACGATACCCTGGGGGAAGTAACAGTGTTGTTTACGGCGATACTCGGTGCCCTGACGATCCTGCGGATCAAGTCCCATAGAGATAAAGGTGAGGAGGTTACCCATGAATGATCATAAAGGCATGACGATCATTGTCAAAACCATTACACGTATCAGTGTCTGGTTGATTATATTGTATGGTATTTATATTATTTTGCACGGTCATCTTACGCCCGGCGGCGGATTTGCGGGTGGCGTAATCATTGCCCTGGCTTTTCTTAATTATCTGCTGGCCTATGGGCGAAAAGATACGGAAAAGTGGATCAATATCAGACTGCTTCATGACCTGGAATCCGCCAGCGCTATCCTGTTTCTGATCGTCGGAATTCTGGGCATTGCCCTGTCCGGCAGTTTCCTGGC
The DNA here is from genome assembly GCA_964472715.1 of uncultured bacterium. Lineage (GTDB taxonomy): Bacteria > Fidelibacterota > UBA2242 > UBA2242 > JAFGTP01 > JAFGTP01. The sequence continues at coordinate 8,752 of CAYYMT010000065.1, forward strand.
TAACTGGCTTTCAAAAGGGGAGTTATTTCGGCTTCTCAGCGCCGGTACCATACCCATATTGAATATTATTATTGGCATTAAAGTTTGTGCCGGACTCTTTTTTGTTGTCTGGACCTTAGCAATTTTTCATATAGAGGAGGCCGACTGATGATTTTATACGTATTATGTTTTATCTTACTGATGATAGGCCTTTACGGTGTTATTACCAAGCGGGATCTGATCAAGATCATTCTTTCCCTGGCGATCATGGAATATGCGGCCAATTTGTTTCTGATCCTTTTTGCTTATAAAAAAGGCGGTCGTTTTCCGATTCTGGAAGAAGGAAAAGAAATTGTGACCATGGTAGACCCGTTGCCCCAGGCATTGGTATTAACATCGATTGTGATTGAATTGGGAATCACCGCGATGCTGGTGGCGTTGGCTGTCAGACTTTACCAAAAATACAATACCTTTGACATAACTAAAATTAGGAGGCTGGCAGGATGATCATACCATATCTAATAATTATGCCTTTGCTGGCAGCGTTTCTTATTACATTAATATCCGGAAAAGGGGATACCTGGGGCGTGATTTTCGCGATACTGACAGAAATTACCATGATCCTGTTATCAGTGATTGGTTTTGTGCTGACCCGGGGCAACCCTTTGATTTATAAAACCGGTGGCTGGAATCTACCCTACACCATTGTGCTGGTGCTGGATTCTTTATCGGGATTTATGCTGATCATCGTCCATGTGATCGCGCTTTTCGCGCTGATGTATTCGGTGGCTTATATTCGGCATCTCTCCAAAAGCTGGAAATATTACGCGCTTTTTATGTTACTGATAACTGGAATGGATGGCGTGATCCTGACGGGTGACCTGTTCAATCTTTTTGTATTTATGGAAATCGCGCTTTTTGCCGCTTATGCCCTCGTGGCTTACGGCAACCGTCCGGAAGAATTCGAGGCTTCGTTCAAATATGCGGTCATGGGCTCCATTTCCTCGACCTTGATATTGGTGGGAATCGGCATTACTTACAGTGTTACATCCACCCTCACGCTGGCTAATATCTCCCAGGTGTTGGCGGAGCAGCCGCCCCATGTGGTGAATTGGATCGGTGCGATTTTTCTGGTGGGTTTCGGACTGAAAGCCGCGGTCATGCCCTTTCACGCCTGGCTGCCTGATGCGCATTCGTCAGCGCCGGCGCCGATTTCCTCAATGCTCTCAGGTGTTTTGATCAAAGCGCTGGGAGTCTATGTGCTGATTCGGTTGGTTTTTAATGTTTTTGGATTCAATCCTTTGTTTTCACGGGTATTTCTGGCGCTTGGAACTTTGTCGATCATTGCGGCTTCTTTGCTGGCCATCAGTCAATGGGACATGAAGCGGCTGCTGGCTTACTCATCGATCAGTCAGGTGGGCTTCATACTGATTGCCCTGGGAATTGGCACACGTATGGCGATTTTTGGCGCATTATTTCATGTGCTCAATCATGCGATTTTCAAGGGTTTGTTATTCCTCAATGCCGGTTCCGTGGAAATGTGTCTCGGCACCCGTGATCTGAACAAAATGGGCCGGTTGGGAAAAGTTTTGCCGGTAACCACCGGTACCTCAATGATCGGGACATTATCGGTTTCCGGGTTGCCGCCCTTTAATGGTTTTTTCAGCAAAGTGATCATTATCATTGCGGCCATTGAAGCCGGTTTCTTCTCAACTGCCGGTGTTGCAGTCGTGGGAAGTATTCTGACCCTGGGATATTTTATGAAATTTCAACGCTACGGGTTTTACGGTGAAAAGGTCATTGAGAAAGTATCTCACAAACCCGGCCTGGGCATGCGTACAGCCATGATCTGCCTGGCGATTCTCTGTTTGGTAACCAGTTTACTGGTGGTTCCGCAGTTTCGTGAGATGATCATGGACCCGGTCATTGATGTTGTTGTTAATCAAGCAAATTATATAGAAATGGTAATGGGGAGGTAATTAATGTCTCTAAAAACAAAAAGCAGAATCATTGTATTTTTTCTGGCCCTGATCTGTTACCTGGCGCTGACCAGTTTTACAGATTACCAGGAAATCATCGCCGGTGTGATCATTGCCTTGCTGGTGACGCTGCTGGCGGGACAATTCCTGCTGAAAACCGGCGGCCGCAAAAATATCTTCCTCAGGATCATCAAAGCGATCGAATATCTCTTCAGGTTTATTTGGGAAATGACCAAGGCCAATGTGCATGTGGCTTACCTGGTGCTCCATCCAAATCTTCCGATCAAACCGGGAATTGTCAAGATCAAAACCCAACTGACCCATGATTCCGCGATCACGGTTCTGGCCAATTCCATTACATTGACGCCGGGAACTCTGACTGTGGATTACAATGAAAAGACCAGGGAACTCTATATTCACTGGATCGATGTTGCGTCAGCAGATGAAGAAAAGGACACAAAAATAATCGGCGCACGGTTCGAAAGCTTATTAAAGGAGGTGTTTGAATGAAAACGCTACGTTGGATAATCGGCACGATCATAATTCTGGCCTTGATTTATCTGAATTTCCGGGTTTTCGAATTATCCCTGATCGTTAAACTGATCAATGTGATACTCTTTTGTTCACTGTTTGTATTGTATCGCGTCATTGTGGGGCCGTCACCGGCCGACCGCATTGTGGCGGTGGATATTCTTGGCGTATTGATCATTGGATTGTTGGCATTACTGGGCATCTGGTACGATCAGTCCTTTTTCATGGACATTGGATTGATCTGGGCGTTGATGAGTTTTATTGCTTCGCTGGCTTTTTCAAAAATACTGGAAGGGAGGTCATTAGATGATTGAAAATATTGGTTACGGATTTATTATTTTCGGAATCCTGTTTGATTTTTTTGGTGTCCTGGGACTGGTGCGGCTACCGGATGTTTATAACCGGCTCCAGGCTGCGACCAAGTGTGTGACTTTTGGTTCCGCGGGAATTTTATTCGGCACATTTCTGATCAGGGGTTTTAGTTCCTTTGGATTCAAAGCTTTGCTGGGAATTGCCTTCATCTTCCTGACATCCCCGGTGGCCGCCCATGTGATTGCCCGGGCCGCCCATCGCAGTAAAATTGCTTTGGCGGAGAATACTACAGTCGACCGCTATGAAGAAGATAAAGAAGGAAATGCTTAGATACCCGCTGATCCCACGGATCACTATAAATATAATCGCGGAAATAGCGGGAAAAATAGAAGGAATTTGATATGATTTGGCCAAAAATTAGAGAAGTGAAAGAAGCGCTGACCTCATTTTTCACAAAACCCTACACCACCGGGTTTCCGGCGCAGCCCTATGCCGGGGACGAAGGATATCGCGGGTTTCCGGAATACCATGAAGAGGATTGTATTGGCTGCGGCGCCTGTGCCCAGGTATGCCCTTCCACAGCAATTGAGATGAATGATGATGTCAAGACCCTGAAACGGACGCTGACGATCGATTATTTCTCCTGCATTAATTGCGGGCAATGTGTGGAAAATTGCACCACTGAAAAAGGAATTGAGAATAAGCATACCTTGTACTCTTTTTCTTCTTCTGACAAGCAGGATGAGGCGCATTTTAATACCGTGGAAAAGGAACTGGTTCTGTGTGAAACCTGCGGTGACATTATCGGATGCCGCGACCATCTGCTTTTTGTCAAGCGGCAGCTGGGACCGAAAGCTTTTTCTCATCCAAATTTCCTGCTGGAAACCCAGCGGCAATTTATGTCTGTGCCGGCTTCCGGGCCCAAAGAAAAATTGAGACGGGAAGATTACATCAAGGAAGTGTGTCCGAAGTGTCGTCATAAAATCGTTGTAAAAGATGAGTTTTAATCAGCTACAGAAATTAGTGGAAAAATATAAAGCGGATAAAATAGTCGTGGTGGGACTGGGAAATCACTTCTGTTCCGATGACCGTGCCGGCCTTGTGCTGTTTGAAAAATTGAAGCAGTTGCGGCGTTTGCAGAAGACATTTTTCCTGGAAGCCGGCTGCAATCCGGAAAACTACCTGGCAGTTATTATTGATAAAAATCCTGATTTGATACTATTCGTCGATGCCGCTGAAAATAAAACACATCCGGAAGGGATAATGCTTTACCGGGCCGATGAATTGGAAGACAAGGAATTCAGCACCCATGCCTATTCCATTGGGTTTATTGAAAAATATATTAAAATGAACATCAGTGCCGACATTCGCTATCTTGGAATTAATATCAATAATTCCGCGCCGGGCAAAAAAATGTCTGAGCAGGTTGTCAACCAAATAAACACCTTTTTGAAATAATGCCAAAGCAAAACCAAAATGATTTGATATTTCCTTTTTTTACCATCGGGTCGCTGCGACTTCGGCTGGCCTGGTTTATTAACCTTCGCTGGTTTTTGATCTTTATTATTTTCACGATTATTGAGATCAGCAATATTAATCACTATGCGATCGGGATCAACCAACTTTATATTTTGACGGCCATTCTGGTGGTTTTAAATCTTTTCTATATTTTCATTGATAAGTATTTTCCCTTTCAAAGGTTTAAACAGGAAATCGTATTTGCCGAAGTGCAGGTAATTCTGGATATTGTCTGCATTTCTTTTATCATCCATTATGTGGGCGGAATCCGTAATCCGTTTTATTTTATTTATATTATCCATATTGTCATCTCCGGAATATTGTTTCAAAGCCTGACACCCTATTTCAATGCCGGCTTTGCGGCGCTTGTACTCACGATCTGGACGCTGCTGGAATATTATCAGATCGCGCCAATCTATCCCCATGATCTGGAGCGGTTGCTTTTATCGGAAATTGCCATTTCATTACTGGCCTTTTACTTTCTGATCTTTTCCATCACCTACATTATTACGGATTTTATTTCCCGGTTTCGCAAGATCAAAAAGATGATCGATCATAAATCAGTCCTGCTTAAGCAAACCATGGAAGAGCGTGATAAGATATTCCGGTTCACAGCCCATGAACTGAAATCGCCGTTAACAACACTGCGCAGCATTTTAGCCGTCATTCAAATGCTCACCGATATGCCCCATGAGAAAGACCGGATCAGGGATATGCTCAACCGGGCGGAAAAACGGTCTGACCAGGTGCTGGAAATGGTCAAGGATATGATCGAGATTACCCACTTCAAACAGGGCAAGGAAAATAAAGCCCGTGAAAAACTCAACTGGGGAAACTGGGTGGAGGATAAGGTTTTTGCTGTGCAGGAATACGCGGAAAGTAAACGGATTGACCTGCAGTTTATCAACAAGACCTTTGAGCGGGAATTTTATGTGCCTGTGGATAGTATGAAAAAAATTGTAACCAACCTGATCAATAATGCTATTCGTTACACTCCTGAAGGGGGCAGCGTAACCGTCACTGCCTTTGTAAATAATAAAGACTATGGCGTGCTTGTCAAAGATACCGGAATCGGCCTTGCAAAAGAAGACAAAGACAAGATATTTGATGAATTTTTCCGCAGCGCTGAAGCCCGCAAAATGGAAAAAATTGGTACCGGCCTCGGTCTCTCTCTGGTCAAAGAAATTATTGAAAAACTGGGGGGCGAGATATCCGTGGAAAGTGAGCAGGGGAAAGGCAGTGAGTTTAAAGTCGTGGTGCCGATCAAGCGCAAATTTTAATTCAACTACCGATATGCTCATTCAATATTAACAAATAAACCCGATCTCTTGATTATTTCCTCAAGGGGAAACAGGATTGTCTGTTACAATTCCTTCTCTGTCACCACTTCGATCCCTTCCCGGATCAGCATTTCCGCAAAAACTCCATTCCCCCTAATCTTTGTATGGGTGAACGTACCGTCATAGATGATACCTGCGCCACAGGAGGGTGAATGGGTTTTCAGGATGGCTTTTTTGCAACGGGCGAGTTTCGCGATATTCAGGGCTTCTCTGGCGCCGCGATGAAAATATTCTGTTACATCTTCGCCCTTTTGATTGATGACTTTGCCATTCTGAATTTCCGCCGGAACACGGGGTGTGGGCAGCCCGCCCAGCTGTTCCGCGCAAACCGGAATGGCCGCGCCCTTTTCCACCATTTCAATGACTTTTTTACAGGAACGGTGTTTTCCGTCATAGGCGCAATTAATACCGGCCAAACAGGCACTGACAATAATCATAATTTCCTCATCCATTATCTATTTTATCAAAACAGGGTAATTTATAACAATCAGGGAAAAGAGATAAGTTGAAAATAAAAATTTTTATTTAGGACAGATATGGTTTAGATATATGAGGCAATATTTATAAATTTTGAGTATCATGACGAAATATTCTAATTATACCAAGCTGACAAAGAATGAGATACAGACAATCAGACGCCTGAAGTCTGCCCGCGGCCGCAAAAAAGAAGGCGCTTTTCTGGTGGAAGGAATAAAAAACGTCACGGAGTTATTACTCTCAGAAATGGCTGTAGATTTCGTGTGTTTATCGGATTCAGTCGCATGTGACCGTCAATCCTGGTTCCAAAAATTATGTGATGAAAAAAATATTGAATTACGCCCATTGCGCCATCAGGATTATAAAAAAATCTCCACTATGAAAAATCCCGAAGGCATTCTGGCGATATGCCGGTATCCTGGTCAGCAGGATCTCAGTGATCTGGTTTTGCCGGGGCTTTTTCTGTGGGAAATTAATGATCCGGGAAATTTGGGGACGATATTGCGTACAGCGGCCTGGTTTGGCGTTAAGTCCATTATATTATCAGAGAATTCAGTAGACGCCTACAATCCCAAGGTGCTGCGGGGATCCATGGGCGGTTTTATGCATTTGACGATCATGCAGCAGATCAGTCATCACCACTTTATTGATTTTGTCCGCAATAAAAAAATTCCCGTCTATGCTGCTGATTTAAAAGGAGAAAATCCAGTGACTTTTGAACCCGGCGAGGGCAATTTTATTTTAGCCTTTGGCAGCGAATCCCATGGCGTTCCGGCTGAAATTCAGGATAATTGCCAGACAATATTGTCCATTCCCAAATTCGGGCGGGGTGAGTCCCTCAATCTGGCGGTCTCGGTGGGAATAATTTTAAATTCATTAATCAACAGGGGAAACGGATGAGAATATTTTTTTGCTTGTTACTATTTTTTCAGGGAGTGTTGTTTGCGGCCTCAACTGATTCCACAATCAGCATGAAAAAAAATGAAACCCACAAGGCCGCCATCAAAGTACCGGGCTTTTTTGCCACCGGACTGAATACCAAAAGTTTTTTTCTCTCCCGGCACATCACTCCCAAAGTCCGGCCGGAAAATAAAAAAAATATGCTTTTCAGCTTTTTCACCACCAGTTGTGTACCCTGCCGAAAAGAAATCCCTTTTTTATATCAACAAATTGAAAAATACAATATTGAAAAAGCCTACCTGGTCAATGTTGGTGAGAAAGAGGAGCGGGTGCGACAGTACATTGATCATTATCAATATGATATGAATATTTTACTGGATCCCTACGGAATGGTGGCCAAAAAGTTAGAAATCGCAACAACACCGGTGATGATGATCCTGTCCGGTGACGGCGATCTTCTCTACCGGCACGATGGCTTTCTGGAGCAGGATACTGTGGAAATTGCAAAGCATCTGAAACAATGGTTTGTTGAGGATGCCCAATGAAATTCAAAGCGCCGAAAATATCTATCACAGTAATGCTCTTTTTGGGTGGAATGGCGCTGGGCTTCGCTGTTGCTATTCTGCTGATGTTGGTGCGTATCGCGCAGAATCCTGACAATATTAATACCTATTCCCAATTTTCCCTTTTATTGGGAGAAGCATTAATTCCCCTGCCAATTTTGATTTGGGCGATTAAAAAAAAGCAACCCCTAAAAATCGTATTCCGGTTCAACAGTGTTAAACTGAATTATTTTATTTTTGCAATACTGGCGGGGATCGGGCTGGTGATTGTTTCCGATGAACTGGAGCGGTTGATTGGTATGTTTATCACAATTCCCGATCAGTTTGCGCAGTTGGACAAATTGCTGACTATTTCCAGCTGGCCCTCGGCATTGCTGATCATCTCCGGTATTGCCCTCATCGGCCCCATGGCGGAAGAAATGGTGTTTCGCGGCTTTTTGCAGCAGTCCCTGGAAGAAAATATGAAGGATGTTACCCAGGCGGTGATTTACACAGCCCTGGCTTTTACGCTGGTTCATTTTAACATTTACTGGGCGCTGAATATTTTCATCATCGGATTTTTCCTCTCCTATATCGGCTGGAAAACCAATTCCATCTGGCCGACTTTTACCATTCATCTGATCAATAATTCCCTGGCTCTTGTCTTTGTCCACTTTGAGGAGACAATTGGGAAATATTACTTGTTTCACGGCCATGTTCATCCCCTTATTTTTTTGACGGGAGTGTTTGTTTTAGGAATTTTCATGGTTAAATTAACCAGGCTTGAAAATTGTGAATAATTAAAGAAGGAGGGTAAGATGCGGGACCGAGAGTTTATTATATTACTGGATACCTTCAGACGACTGATACGCAGAAATGCCGTGCAAAGCATCAAAAAAATGCTGGACAAAACCCACTATGCCGACTTGTCACGTATTTTTCCTTCTTTGACTGTGGAAGAACGAAATTATATATTTTCAAAAATCGAATCCTATGACTATAAAGCCGACCTGGTTTCAGAATTGGAAGAAACTATCACCCATGACCTGCTGGAAACCCTTGATCCCAAAGAAATTGTTAAAATACTAAACCACATGCCGCCGGATGATCAGGCGGATATCGTGGGCAGCCTGGATGAAGAACTGGAAACCAAGATCCTGGATATTATGAAGGATAAGGAGTCCGAAGGGCTGGAAGAATTGATGATGTATCCCCCGGAATCAGCCGGTGGTATCATGGTGCCGTTACCCTTCAAGATGTACGAAGAAAATACGGTTCAGGAAACTATAGATTCGGTGCACAAACAGGAAGATACCGAGATGATCTTTTATATCTATATTGTAGATGAGAATGAGCATCTCAGCGGGATCCTGTCCATGCGCCATTTATTGACAGCCAAGCCGGAAACCAAACTAAAAGATATCATGCTGACCAATGTACTGACAGTGTCACCGGAAACCGACCAGGAAGAGGTGGCGCGCATCACCTCGCGATATGATTTGCTGGCCTTGCCGGTGGTGGATAATACGAATAAATTACTGGGAATTGTCACTGTGGATGATATTATCGATGTCTTGCGGGAAGAAGCCACAGAAGACTTTTTGCAGATGGCGGGTGTTGGTAAGGATCGTGAGATTTTACTGAAAACACCCTTCCAGGCGGCGCGCGCCCGGTTTCCCTGGCTTTTTGCCACTTTTCTGGGAGGCTTTATCGCTTCCATTATTGTGCAAAATTTTGAGCACCTTATTAAAGAGTTTGTCTTGCTTTCCGCTTTTATGCCCATCGTGATGGGTATGGGGGGTAATGTCGGCACTCAGTCTTCTACCATTATTGTGCGCGGACTGTCCACCGGAAGAATTGATTTCAATCACCTCAGCCGGGTCTTTTTCCGGCAGGTGCTGATCGGAATTATGCTGGGACTGGCCTATGGGGCGTTGCTGCTTTTATTTACTTATTTTTTTAATTTTGGCACGGATAATATTTTATTACTCAGCACCATCATAGGTATGTCATTGTCCTTTTCGATGCTGATTGCCGCCAGTACAGGCACGATTACGCCGCTTTTGCTGGAACGGTTTAATATTGATCCGGCAGTGGCCACCGGCCCGATTGTTACTACGGTTGTGGATATATTGGGTATTTTTGTATATTTTGGAATTGCTACTTTGATCATGCGTGGTTTTGGAATTATATGATTTTAAATTACCTGCTTGTATTTTTTAGCCTGGTCCATTTTTTTGCTGTCATGCTGTTCTTTCTGGGGCTTTTTAAAAAAGTTGCCGGAGAATCCCGGTCCCAACCTTTTGTGACGGTTATTATTGCCTTAAAAAATGAAGAAGAGAATCTGCGCGATCTGTTGCGGGGATTGAAAGATCAGGATTATCCGGAGAATAAGCATGAAGTTTTACTGGTGGATAATGATTCCGATGATCTTACCTTTGCCAAATTGCAGCAAATGACAGCGAAACCGGATCATTTCCAATGCCTTTCCACAAAGAATTACCAATCGGAATACCGCTATAAAAAAGAAGCCCTGATGATGGGGATTGAAAATTCAAGAGGTGATATAATTTTGTCAACTGATGCGGACTGTGTTATTCCGACAACATGGATCTCTGCCATGGTACGAAATTATACTAAAGATGTGGATATGGTGATCGGATTTTCAGAAGTCATTGCCAATTCATCGGTCTTTCAGAAATTTCAAACCCTGGATTTCATGCAGTTAATGGCAGCGGCCAAAGGAAGCCTGAACCTGGGCTTTCCCTGGGGCGGCAGCGGCCAAAATATTTCCTTTCGGAAGCAGGCCTTTTATAATTGCGACGGCTACAAAAATCTGAAAACACTTAAAGGTGGTGATGACACGCTCTTCATTCAGAAATTCGCCAAGAAAAATGAGGGCCGGATTGTTTTTGCCGACAATCATGGCAGCGGTGTCAAAACCAAAGCTGTCAAAAGTTTTCGGACCTTTATGCGGCAACGAATCCGCTGGGCGTCGGAAGCAAATTATACCCGTAATTTTAACCTGCTGGTTTTTTTCATATCATTAGGCACTTTCCTGGCGAACTTTTCAATCCTTTATTATTTGATACTGTCACTTATCAATAGCAGCTACTGGCCATACTTCCTGGGATTGACAGGCTTGAAATTTTTGGCCGAATTTGCCCTGGCCCTAAAAGCCGCGAAAAGTTTTGGCCTGAATCGGGTTCTGACGGTTTTCCCCCTGTGGTTTGCCATTTATCCGGCCTATGCTTTTTTCCTGGGAATCATGAGTTTTCAGGGGCAGAAGGTGAAGTGGAAGTAGACAACTC
>CAYYMT010000066.1:0-1618 GCA_964472715.1 uncultured bacterium
CCTATGATATTGCAGGATTAAGTGTTGTTTCAGCCGATGTTGTTTATTTTTGTGGCGATGACTCACTCTTGTTGAAGACTACAGATGGCGGAGCGAACTTTACCCGTTCTGAATTTAGTTTTGACGGTGAAGATTTAGACGGTGGTATAGCCTTTACTAATGAAAATACAGGGGTTGTGATTTCCAGTGCCAATGGCGGACATTCCTGGTATAGCGAAGATGGCGGTGAATCATGGACTTATGTCAGCATCGCCGGGTATTATCCCCCGGGAACAGCCTCAACCAGACTTTATGATATTGAAGCTGCCGGCGAATCCACAATCGTGATTACCGGATATCACTATGTGACCCTGGTTTCCACAGATGGCGGAAAAACCTATACTCGTGTCGGCGGACTCTCCTATGGCTATGACAGGAATGAAATTGTTGATATGATTGATGAAAATACCTTTTTCATTGCCGGTGATTACCTGGCGAAAACCACCGACGGCGGCGCAACCTTTGATACGCTATGGACCGGTTCCGGCCAGAGCTTTGAAGTTGTGGAATTTGTCGATGAAAATACCGGTTATGTCGTGCAAAATTATGGGTTCTGGAAAAAAACCACTGATGGCGGTGAAACCTGGGAAAATTATTTTGACTGGCCCTCTGTCAGTTTTTGGGGAATCGGTTTTCCCACAGATGACAAGATTATCCTGGCCGGATGGGGCGGTGGAGAAATGTCTGTTTCAGAAGATGGCGGCAATACTTTTACCTTTCCGGACAATTACCTGAGCGGAACCAGTGACAATTTGTATGAATGTGAATTTTTTGATGAAAACACCGGGTTTATTGGTGGCAGCTCAGGATTTTTAGCCAAGTCTGATGATGGAGGAGATTCCTTTACACAGATTGAAAACCCAATGTTCTGGAACACTAACAAACATATTAATGCCATCCATATTTATAATGAAAACACGCTTTTTGTAGGCGGTTCATCGGGTTATTTGATGCGGTCTACCGACGCCGGACAGACCTTTACCGACACCAAGGTCAACAGCGGTACGGTTTATGACATTTACGCGATTGATGAAAATACTGTGATTGCCACGGAATCAAGCGGCAAAGTCTGCTACGGCGTTTTCGATGAATCCGGCGCTGTCGTCACCGATTCATTGATCATTGATGTGGGTTACAATGCCATGCGTTCTGTTGATGTCCGCAATGGTGTTGTATTGATTGCCGCGTCAAAAGGTGTGATCTACCGGGCCGATATCAATGACCTGGCCGGAATAACCGATGTATTTACCGAGGCTGACGGCGATGATTTCTACGATGTGGAATTTGTCACCGACGACCTGGTCTATGCGGTCGGTAAAATGGGTAAAATCTATAAATCTGAAGACGCCGGATTAAACTGGACTCAGGAAATCAGCCCCACGGAAGAAACCCTGCAAAAAATTAAACTGAATAATAACAGGCTATGGGCGGTGGGACAACGCGGCATTGTTGTATCATTAAATCTGTCCACCGAACCGGAACTGATGACCATTGCTGACGCCAAAGCTGACAGTGATGGCGACGGAACCATGGATAATATTGATACGGAAATCAAAATTCAGGGAATTATAACCAGTCC
>CAYYMT010000066.1:1718-19402 GCA_964472715.1 uncultured bacterium
TATATTGACAAAGAATCCGAACTGGATGGCTGGACTCCGCCGAGCAATTGGATGACACTGACCGCGCTGGTTGACCAGTATAATGACTATAGTTTAAGAGGCACGGTGCCTGAACATTTTGTTGAATATCCAACGGCGATTGATGAAGACAAATTAGGATTGCCGAAGGAATTTGCCCTTCACCAGAATTATCCGAATCCTTTCAACCCGACAACACAGATCACCTTTGATGTGCCCAAAGCGGCTGACATCAAATTGAATCTCTATAATTTACAGGGAAAGAAAGTCGCGGAAATTGCCAATGAAACCATGAAACCGGGATATTATAACATCACTTTCGATGCTTCTCATCTGCCCAGCGGTCTTTATTTTTACAAGATCCAGGCAAATGATTATGTTGCCATCAAGAAAATGACGTTATTGAAATAAATCCGATACAATACCGGGCTGTTTCTGCCGGCAGCCCGGTATTATTTTATTAGATATTGTAATTAAATTTTTGACAAATTGGTTTGAGAATGTTAGTTGAAATTTCATCGCTGAAATTCATAGGATTGCAACGATGAAATTCCTGCTGAAACCGGAAATACTATGACAATTTTTAAAAAATATCTGGCCATTCTGAATATTATGCTTTTACTGCTGACAATGCAGTTGAATGCCGCTCAAAAAGCAATTTTCTGCGGTAATATTACCGATCCTGACGGTGAGCCGCTGATCGGCGTCAATATTCAATTGAAAGAAAACATGATCGGCACAGCCACTGACGAGCGTGGCTACTTCTTGCTGGAATCCGCGCCGGGAGAGTACACCGTGATGATCTCTCACATCGGCTATGAAAAAATCGAGGAAAAGATAATCCTGAAGCCAGGGGAGCGACTGACCAAAAATTATGAAATGAAAATACGCTATTTTAATATCGGCGGTATCAAGGTTTATGCTGACAAAAAATTACTAACCAATGACGCCGAGACCAAGACCACTATTTCGGCCGGTGAAATCGAGCACATTCAGGCCACCAGCCTCAGTGATGTGTTGAAACTGGTGCCGGGACAACGCTTTGAAAATCCCGGATTACAGGATAAAAAACAGGTAAGTCTTCGTCAGAGTTCCACGGGGGCAGAGGCGGATGACAATGCCTCTTTCGGCACGCAAATTATCCTGGACAATATTCCCATGTCTAATAATGCCAATATGCAGATTGACACCAAAGTCAATACCGGAACCATTGATCGCACCACCGAAGGACAGGGGCTTGATTTGCGTCAGATCCCTGCTGATAACATAGAGAAATTAGAGATCATTCGCGGAATACCGTCAGCAAAGTATGGCGACCTTACTTCGGGAATCATAAAAGTGGAAACCAAATCCACCAGCCTCGATCAGCGCTTTAAATATAAATATAATCTGCGCAACAAGGAATTGAATCTAAATGGCGGTGTCAAGCTGTTTGATCAATTTTTTAATTATAATTTTAATTACGCCAACAGCAAGCGGGACATACGCATTGATGATTATGATTTCTCCAGGATCGCCGGGCAGCTTTCGCATACGGCCTATTTATTTAAAAATTTATACACTGTCAAGAACCGGCTCTACTATACCCGGACCTTTGATGAGCAGGGATTGCGCGAAGGCGATTTACTGTTGTCGGAAAAATATAACCGGGATTTTATTTTGCGATACAGCCATACCGGCACTTATCTGATCTCACCAAAACAAAAAATTGAAATGGTTTACTCCATTAATTATAACCGGCAAAATTCCTATTCCAAAAAATTACTGACAGCGGACAATACCTATCTCACTGACCGCATGACCGAAGGTGTGCAGGAGGGCTATTTCTTTCAAACTGACACATCGGAATTATGGGTAAAGGGTGAAGCGGTCAACCAGTATCTGAACCTGGAATATATTAACTGCCTCTATTTGGCAGGCCTGCAGAACAATATTACAGCGGGACTTACTTTTCGGCGCGAATCCAATAACGGGGAAGGCCGGATATTCGACCCCCTGACGCCACCATCGATAAGTAATGCCTTTCGTGACCGGCCCCGCAGCTATGATGATATACCGGCCCTGTTGATTTCCAGCTTTTACCTGGAAGACAAAATCAAGGGAGAGCTGTGGAAGAAATTTCAGTTGAGTTTAGGTGTTCGTGTGGAATCCTATGGAAAGTCCGACGGAGCTTTTTCATCAGACCACGGCAGGTTTATTAATCCGCGACTCAACATGCTGATCTATACCACGGAAAATTCACAGTTACGCCTGGGATATGGCGCCACTTCCAAAGCGCCGCCATTAAGTATGCTCTATCCCAACCCTGTTTATTATGATGTGGCCGATGTCAACCGCTTTACAAAAGTGGATTCCACCCGCCTGGCTGTGGTCTCCACACATATATATGACCGGCAAAACAGGGCCCTGGAGGGTTCCCGTCAGACCAAAAAAGAAATAAGTTATCATCAAAAAGTCGGTAAAGTCGGATTTTCAATTACCGGCTACCTGAACAATTCGGAACAGGGATTTTCCCGTTCTTTGATAAGGCCGATCTTTTTGTATAAATATGATTATCCCAACTGGGAACCGGGAGCTCCGGATATGTCGGAAAAAACCCGTTATGATTCTGTGGCAACCCACTATTCCGTTTATGATAATACTCATGAGACAGAGTCCAGGGGACTGGAAGTCTCAATTCAGACCAGGCCACTGACGCCAATGGCCATGAAGTTTCGCGTGGAAGCGGCCTATAATCAAACCAAAACCCAAAGTCAGGCACTGGATTACGCCTCAACCTATCTCATGGACAACATGACCAAAAAAGAGGTTTTACCCTTTTGGAATCCTGTGAATATAGAGTCGGAAAACCTGCTGATTAATTACCGTGTGGAATTTAAAATCGAAAAACTGGGCGCCTGGGTCACACTGGAATCACAACAGGTGGTTTTCGACAAGAACCGTTACCTTGGATTTCGTGATTCCCTGGCGGTGGGGTATCTCGATGACCACGGGCAGGAAATCCTTTTTTCTGATAGTCAGCGAAATCCTGAGATGACTTCGGCCTATAAGCGAATTTACCCGGACTACTGGGGCACGGAAGAAAATCAGACCAATATCTGGCTGTTTAACCTGCGGGTGAGTAAAGCCCTCACAAAAGGGTCGGAAGTATCTTTCTTTGTCAACAACTTTTTTAATCACCGGCCATTATATCAGCGCCAACGGGTTTCCGAAGGCACAAAATCCTACAGCCGGCTCAACCCCGAACTTTTCTTTGGTATTGAATTCAGCGGAGTGATCAATGACTTTTTTTAAAAAAATATATAAAACCTTGCGAAGGGTTCAACGAACCTTCGCAATGGTTGTTTCCTGTGAATTTATAACACTACCATTTCAAAGGTCTGACGACCATTTGAAAGGTGGTTTAAAGCTTAAGTTTTTATTGCTGACACTGCTTTTTGTTTTAGTATTTTCCTGTACGGAAAATGTCAGCCCGCCACCGTCCATGCGCTTAAATTATCATATCATTGTCAAGGATACATCGGGATTAACCGAGGCGATCAGCGGGGATTCTATTGTGACCGATGCAAAAGTCTTTGCCAATTCTATTTCCTACCAGAACTATGTTGAGCAGCAAACCAATGCGGACGGGCAGGCTGTGTTAAAGGGAATTTTACCCGATGTTTATAATTTTTCTGTCACCCGCCGGTATGATGAGGCAACAGTGGAACAGGCCACCGGGCAAGCAATCGAAAGAGTTTTAAACGGACAGATCCAGAATGTGGATATTTTGGATGAAGATACTTTGGAAATTTATATCAATCCCGTGGCAATCGGCGAACTTGTTTTCTGTGAAATCTATTATAACGGGTCACCGGCTAATCCCATTCCTTATTATTTCCATGATCAGTTCACGGAATTGTACAACAATTCCAATGATACGATCTATCTGGACAGCCTGATCATTGCTGATGTGGAGTATGGCTACGCGGAAGAAGATTATATTCACGCGGTTCACGCCTACATGTTTCCAGGCACCGGCCGGGATTATCCCCTGGCGCCGGGAGAATTTAGTATTGTTGCCCAGGACGCGATTGATCATACCGCGGTCAATGAAGGGAGTGTTGATTTGACAGATGCGGATTTTGAGTATTTTGTGCCGGATAAGGGCGATGTCAACGCGGAAGCCGAGAATATGATCCAGATCCATCATAAATATGGCAATGATTTTCTTTATTCGGTAATGAGCAATGCCCTGGTTATTTTAAAAGTCGACGATCCCTATTCTTACGGATATGATGATTTTGAGAGAATTTTATTGCCAAAGTCAGCCGTTTTGGACGCCATGGAATACCGGGACAATTTGTCGGAACTGGATTATAAACGGTTGGACCCGTCACTGGATGCCGGCCTGACCGGTGGCTTTGAAATGTACAGTGGCAAATCAGTGCAGCGAAAAATTGACCGTTTCCAAAACGGACGCATGATCCTGATGGACAATAACAACAGTTCCATAGATTTTGAGCCTCTGGAATATCCGACACCGGGGTATGTGATTGAAGAAGGAGTGGAATGATGAAAAAATTATTCATTATCATACTGCTCTTTTCTTTCGCTATGGCTCAGGAACACAACCTTATTCGGGAATATACGAAGACCAGTCTGGCCGTTGTTGACAATCCGGCGCGGATTACGGGAACTGAATATTCGGACCAACAACAATACGGGGTGCTGACTACTTATGGAACCGGAGATTTCCGGCTGTCCTTTGAACCGGAAGAACGCTGGTACATGGATTATTTTTCCGCCGGAAAAAAGGAACTCTTTGACCGCGGCGTTTTCTCCGGCTATGTCGCTTTTCATCAACATCAGTTGGGTAACAAAAAATGGGTTCACAACCGCAATCCCTATTTTGGACTGCCCTTTCTCCTGGCTGACAGTTCGGTGGGTGATATGTCACTAAATGGCATTCACTGGCAATTGGGTTATTCCCAGGAAATTATAGAGGACAAACTGGCATTGGGGGGGCGTCTTTTTTACAATGTCGATGAAGAAATGAAGTCGGTATTTCCGAAGCCACTGATTAAGCATCGCGACATGATGCTGACGCTGGGCGTAAGCAGTCAAATCCTTGAGCAGTTCAGCGCCGGCATTACTTACAGTTATTTTGATTTTCAGGAGATCATGAAGACCAGCAAATATTCCCTGGATCAGGACAAAACACCGCTCTTTTTCAAGATTCGCGGGCTGGACAATCCGATTATTTTTCGCGGCGAAACCTCGGAAGAACGCCAACAGGATTTCACCGGACACAATCTGAAAATCGACAGCAAAATTACTAACCGGCTGATCAGGGAAATGAACCTGACAGCAGAATATGAAACCGGTTCTGTCGTGGTAGTGGATGGCGGCGCTTATCCTGTTGACCAGGGAACCATGGATGTGAACAATCTCTATTTTACAGCGGATATGACTTTACCGTTGTATAAGGAAAATTGCCTGAGGATTTCCGCCTTTGGAGAAAAGCGTCTTCATAATGCTACTCATCCTGACATTGATATTGAGATTTTTGAATATAAAAAAGAGCAATTGTCGGGACAGGCGGAGCTGATCCTGCCGGTGGGAAAAAGAATTGTCCTGATGCCGGGACTTTTTGGGGTTTCCGCGTTCACCAAGCGGATCGATAAATTTAATGGCGTTCTGGGATATTTTCCCGCCACGCAATTGGGTGGGTCCCTGGGCTTGCGACTGTCATGGGCGGAAAAATTTATATCCCAATGGAAACTGGCCTATGCTTCCACAGAAGTGACAGATGATAAAAACTTCACCGAACGGTCAGATTGGTATTATAACGAAATCACCGTCGCTGAACAGGCCTGGTTTCGCGCTGACCACCAGTCACTGCGAATCGATGCTGATTTTCGGTATCAAACAGGAATGAATAGCTGGGTGGTACTGGATTTACACTATTATCAAACCACCGCTGTATCAGGAAATTTTGAATCAACGGACAGAACTTACTTATCAGCCGCAATTAAATTAGAATTGAGAAAATAATAAACGGTTTAATCAGAAAAATTTAAACAAGAGGAAAAAATGAAAAAAATTACTATGATCCTGATGTCATTATTACTGGCAACCTACAGTTTTAGTGGCATTGAAAAAATCCGGCCAACAACAAGAGAAGCGCATAGTTTTGCCATAATTGTTGATCAGGAAACTTATGAGAAGACAACGCCGGCAATCGAAGCCTACCGCAATGCCATTGAGCAGGACGGGCTGGCATGCTATATTCTGGTAGCGGAAGCCGCCACTCCGGAAGAGATTCGTAAATCAATTAAAAAAATATATAAACAGGAAGAGTATTTTGAAGGAATTGCCCTGGTGGGAGATATTCCGGTACCTATGATACAGGATGCTCAGCATTTGAGTTCGGCTTTTAAAATGGATACGGAAAGATTCAGCCTGAACCGGTCTTCCATTGCGTCGGATCGTTTTTATGATGATTTCGATTTGGAATTTAAGTTTCTGGAGCAGGACACAAGTGACGCAACACTTTATTATTATTCCCTGCTGCCATCCGGTGCGCAAAGGATCGAAAAGGAGATCTACAGCGCCCGAATCAAGCCCCATGTCAGTGATGAAAGTAAATATGAACTGCTGGAAAGGTATCTGAACAGAGTCGCCGAACAGAAAAACAAGACCCATAAGATTGAGCATATGCTGACCTTTGCCGGGCATGGCTACCATTCTGAAGCCCTGGCGGCGTGGGAATGGGACCTGTTATCTCTGCGCGAGCACTTTCCGCAACTCTATCATGCCGGAAATTCAATTAAAAATCTGAACCATGCTTCCGCTGATAATATGAAAGAAATAATTCTCACGGAGCTGCAGAATCCTGATCTGGATATTGCCCTCTTTCATGCCCACGGCTCAGATGATACGCAATATCTGAACGGCTATCCGATGGCCCGCAATACTAAGGAAAATGTACGGGATATAAAACTCTATTTAAGAAGCAAACTGAGACAGGCTAAGCGATGGAAGCGTGACCCGGAAGAATATAAAGAACATTTCAAAGAGCAATTAGGTGTGCCTGATGACTGGTTTGCCGGCGCCTTTGTTGATTCTGTCATGAAAGCGGATTCGCTCTATGGCGCGGCCCTGGATATCTATACCGTGGATATGGAAGGCATTAAAACACAGCCGAAATTTGTCATGTTTGACCAGTGTTACAACGGCCAGTTCACCAAATCCCCTTATGTCGCCGGAAAATATGTTTTCAGCGGCGGAAATACTATGGTAACTGTGGCCAATACGGTTAATGTTAAACAGGACATCTGGGCCAATGAATTTCTGGGCATGATCAATGCCGGCGGCCGTGTGGGTGAATGGCACAAGAAACGGGTTTTTCTGGAATCCCATTTGATTGGTGATCCAACCTTTCATTTTAACGAACTTCCATCTGAATTGGTCAGCAACCTGTATTCATCCCGAAGTAGTCGCTATTGGAAAAAACAACTGGAAAGTGAAAATCCGGCTTTCAGATCGATTGCTGTGAGAAAATTGTTCAATGAATATCAGGAAAAATATATCTATGATTTGGCAGCTATTTATGAAACCGATCCTTCATTCAACGTGAGATTGCAGGCCCTGCGATGCCTGGCTGAAACCCGGTCAAATAAATTTGAAGAAATTTTATTCAAATCAGCCCAAGACCCGGCGGAAATGATTCGCAGAATTTCTGCCCTCTGGATGGGCAAAGTCGGACATACAGAATATTTACCGGTTTTAGCGGAAATGATTTTGTATGATCATTCCGAGCGAACTGCCAGACAGGCCAAGGAATCAATGGATTTCATTGACCCGGACAAGGCCCTTGTGGTGTTTCAACAGGCTGTGGAAAAGATGCCGAAGGGCGCTGACAAAGAATCATTGCTGAGCAAATATGAAAGAAGTTTTAATATTACCCATAGAAGATTGTATGAAGACCTGATCGGTGTTATCCAAAGCGATACCATGAGCGTAAAAGATAAAAAAGGGGCGGTCAGGACTTTCAGAAATTACAGTTATCATATTGCCGTTGATACCCTGTGTGATCTTCTGATGGATAATGGTGCGGATCTGCAATTACGGATCAATACGGCGGAAACCCTGGGATGGTTTACCTTTTCTATCAGAAGGGATGAAATTTTATTAACACTTCAAAAAGTCCTGGATCAAAAAGGACTTGATGATAAATTAATTGCGGAAGTTCGAAAAACCCAAAAGCGGTTAATGGCTGGGTCCAATGATCCACTGGTTCCGTAAGAGATGTTATAGAAATAAAAGGGAGATTTAAAAATGAAAAGATTTTTTCACAACAAAACGAAGATGATTTTTCAGGCGGCAATCATCGGCCTGATTCTGGTGTTATTATTTTTAGGCAGCAGAGGGCCTGACCTGGAAAAATATTGTCCTTTTGGCGGAATAATGTCACTGGGCAGCAAACTCTGGATAGGTTCGATGTCCTGTGATATGAGTTCACAGCAAATATTTATGGGGATCGCGCTTGTTTTGGCAGTGATCCTTTTCAGCAAATTATTTTGTGGCTATCTCTGCCCTATCGGTACAGTCACAGAATGGCTGAATAAATTATATTCAAAAGTCGGCAAAAATATTACCTTACGGGGAATTTGGGACAAAGTGCTACGGTCCGGTAAATATATCCTCTTATTTTTTACGGCTTATTTTACCATTACAACCAGTGAATTGTGGTGCAAAAAGTTTGATCCTTACTATGCTTCTGTCAGCGGTTTTGACGGAGATGTTGTGTTGTGGGCCGGAATTTTAACGATTATCACTGTCATTTTCCTGTCGGTTTTCATACGTTTTTTCTGGTGCAAATATGTTTGTCCGCTGGGAGCGCTGAGCAATCTTTTCCAAAATTCTATTATCGTATTCCCAGTCATTCTGCTTTATGTGGTTTTGGTAGTGGCCGGATTAAACATTAATATTCTATGGCTGATTTTAGTCCTCTGTATTATCGGAGCTGCTATAGAAATATTCCGGTTCAGGTTTTATACGATCTCTCCTTTTAAAATTAAGGTTGATAAAGATCATTGTATTGATTGTGGATTATGTGACAAGGCCTGCCCGGTGGGTATAGAAGTCTCCAAATATGAGACAGTTACCCATCCCGATTGCACACTTTGCCTGGATTGTGTCAAAGAATGTAAAACAGACAATGCAATCTCCCTGGCAAACACAAAATTCACCTGGATTCCTCCTGTGGCAATTGTCGTTTTGATCGTTTTTGGAATTTTTATGAGCAAGCAGTTTTCCATGACAACCTTGTCAGAAAGATGGGATAATTTCGAACAGGTCGGCAAGGTGGAAATCTTTGAAATGGAAGACCTCAAGAGTGTAAACTGTTTTGGAAGTTCCAAAAGTTTGCAGACCAAACTGATGAGAACAAAAGGAATCCACGGACTGGATACCTGGGCCGACCAGAACAAAATAAAAATCTATTATGATGGTAACCAGTTGACTGATACGGATATTAAAGAAGCGATCTTTACGCCTTCCAAATACCGGGTACGAAACTATACCGGTGACGAAATACCCGAATCTGTTACTGTTTTTTCTGTTCCTGTCGATGAGGTCTTTGATACCTATGATAATAATAACCTGATCCGTATGCTGCAGGAACATGAAGCCATCTGTGGAATTTCAACCAATTTTGGCGAACCCATCGAGGTCGAGATTGCCTATAAAACCGGCGAACTAACGCCGGCGGAAATACGGGAAACCATTGATCGTGGCTATGTTATTAGAAAAACCAGTGATGGTGAAGAAAAGATTACAGTTCATTTTGAATGCGCTTCTGACGGTGAAATAGTGAAAACCATGACATACCGTGAATTCCTGGATGAATATTTTCAGGCTTATGACCGCCGCTTCAATGATTATGATGAAAAGGCCCTGGGGGAACTGGCCATCTATGAAATCGGAATGCCCAATGCTGACAGTTCGACTGCCCGTCGTCGGTTGTCATTCATGACCAGTCATTTGTCCTTCAATGACAATATTGTGCGGTTCAGGACGCTCTACACGGATCGTTCGGTTGCCCATGTGTATTTTGTCAAAAATGCTATTACCGAAGAGGAGATTTATGATCTGCTCACCAGGGAAAAATTGACAGTCATGCTGCGCAGCGGAGATACTAAGGAATTTGATAATCCTTACACTTTTGAAAAACCGGCTCGCGTTGTGGATTTGGAAACAGAATAATAATCTTTATAACTTATAAAAGGGTAGTCTGCGGGCTGCCCTTTTTAATTTAATTTTTTTGTGATACTGATTAACAGGAATACACGGATAATTTTTTGAACCGCTCGACAAAATTGCTCGTTCCCAAATTGTATTTGGGAACGCCTTTGCCCGGAACCACAAAACTGATTCTCATAGACAATGTGGGTACCATGGGAATTGGAGATAGACGGGATGCTTTTTAGGATATGGGATTATACTGAATTCCGAAATAAATCTCTTATTCCGACTGGCGCATTTTGTCTTTTGATAAATGATTGTTAAGTCCTGACATACGTTACACGAGCAGGATGCTCGTGCTACAAATGAATTTTCCCCAACGGGGAAACACAATCTAACACAGGGCGCGTTGAAATGGAGCCCTATGACCGAAAAATTGACAAATTTTCCCTGAAGGGGAAATAGAGTTTTTGCTCATTATAATTCAGTCCAAAATTACACTTGGAAACGCTTTTGTCCGAAGATAAATAACAATTTTAAGGAGAGCAACTATCTATGGCAATTCGTGATAAAATATTATTCAGGATGTTATTTTTGAACCTGATGGTTTTTATAATAACCAGCAATACCGCAACAGGGGCGACAACCGGGGAAAACTGTAATGGGAATATTAGTATCCTGGCAGATTCTCTGAATGCAATAATTTTAGCACAACAACAGGAAGAAAACAAAACCACCCATCCCCGGAAAGGAAAATGTAAATATAGCCAAAAAGCCAATGACGAAAATCAGTGGAATAGGGGATTTCGTCAGCGATCAAGGAAAAGAAGGGTGGAAACGCTGATTCGGAATTATGCCGGCGATGAGGGCCTGCAATTCAATGGCGGCGCAACATCTGTAATCCAGGGATCACAGGGAGGAAATCAAAGCTATTCCACAGCCACGGCCTCCTTTGATATTTATGCTCAGGCCACGCTGGATGAAAACACAATTTTCTTCATTGATCTGGAAGCAGTGGGAGGAAATGGTGCGGACAAATATTTCCCCAATTATGCCGGCATGAATGGCGACGCGGGCTCAACACAGGATGATGACGGAACAGACCGCTTGACGGTGCTGGAAGCCTGGGCGGAAATGAAACTGCTGAATGAAAGGGTTGCTGTCACTGCCGGGAAAATAGATATGACCAATTACTTTGATATAAATCCTGCAGCCAACGATGAAACCACCCAGTTTATTAGCGGCGCGTTCATCAACAGCGCGGCCTTTGCCATACCGGAAAATTCACCGGGAATCAGGTTTCACACCTGTGTGACGGAAACTTTTTATCTTCAATTTGGCCTGGCCAGCGCGGACAATTCCGGGGATAAGATTTTTGATGATTTGTACAAAATCGCTGGAATGAACTATCGCCTGTTGCCGGGAACAATTTTTGACGCCAGTTTCCGTCTGTATGGCTACCAACATCCTTTGGCTGATAATGCAATGGGATGGGGAATAAGTTTCGATAAACAAATTATCAATGGCCACAGAATATTTGCCCGGTATGGAAACAATCAGAACCAATTGGCCGGTTTTTGGAATGTCAAAACCGCCTGGAGCACAGGATTAAAAACAAAAGGAATGTTTCTAAGCAAGCCATTGGAAGCCGGTATCGCCTATGGAGCCAATCAGGCTGACCGGTCAGGAATTAAAAATGAGCAATTACTTGAAATATATTTCAGACATCAGATCAATGAAAAAATCTCTTTATCAACCCATTTTCAGCATATATGGAACAGGCTCGGAGATGATGAGAATGTAGCCGCGGCAGGCATTAGAACCCATTTTAATTTTTAAAACCTTTTCACTCGTTCCCAAATTGCATTTGGGAACGCCTTTGCCCGGAGCCACCAACCTGATTCTCAAAGACAAATTAGGAAAGAGAAGGTTTAAAAGAGACAGGTAGTTTTTTTGGGACACGGATTGACAGGATTACACGGATAGGCATTTATGAATGTATATGAAAGTACAGGCTAAAAATTCATTAGGGATAATTTTAAAAAGCCCACTGAATTTCCCTGAAAGAGAAATAGAGTTGAGTGATCCTGCGAATGTTCTCCTGTATCACTTCATCAAAATAAACCGTTTCACTCGTTCCCAAATTTCACTTGTCCGATATGTATTCTCTCTTATCTGCATTCACTCGTTCCCAAATTGCATTTGGGAACGCCTTTGTCCGGAGCCACCAACCTGATTCTCAAAGACAAATTAGGAAAGAGAAGGTTTAAAAGAGACAGGTAGTTTTTTTGGGACACGGATTGACAGGATTACACGGATAGGCATTTATGAATGTATATGAAAGTACAGGCTAAAAATTCATTAGGGATAATTTTAAAAAGCCCACTGAATTTCCCTGAAAGAGAAATAGAGTTGAGTGATCCTGCGAATGTTCTCCTGTATCACTTCATCAAAATAAACCGTTTGCTGTGGGATTTGTCTTTGAATGTTAAGCGGTAAATATAGATACCGGAACTGAGTTCAGAGGATTCCCAATTAACTTTATAAAGCCCCGCAGATTGTTTTTCATTCACCAGCAAATCCACCTCCTGACCGACAAGATTATAGATGGCCAGCCGGACATTGCCCTCTGAGGGAATACTGTATTGAATCGTGGTATTGCCATTAAAAGGGTTGGGATAGTTTTGTGCAAGATCGAAGGTATAGGGTACCATATCCTGCTTATTCACACCGGTACCCTCCTCAGCCAGTGAAAACCGCACTGCATCGGCCCGCAGGACAACACCCTGCGGATTGGTATTATTCCCGGTATCTTCGATTTTGATGGAAACTTCTGTATTTGCCGGCAGGGTATAGCGGCCGATCCTTACCCAGCCGCCGCTGCTTTCGTTCTGATCGATGATCAGCGAATCAATCACCTCTTCATTGATAGCAACGGTGTAGAGGGCATGATTTGTAGAATTAACTGTTTTGGGTACGATGTATTCCAATTCATAATACCCCTGAAAATCGAGTTCTGTGAAAAAAGTTGCAGATGCCGGATCTGACTGGTTGAGCCAGCTGTACCGGCTGGAGGTGCCATACGCCTGGGTTACGCTGGTGTGCCATTCTCCGAACTCTTTGTAATGGCCATCATCTTCATTGTCCAGTTCCAGAAAATAACTGCGCACATTGGCAATCACCGGAAATTTGCTCACCGGTTCAGCGGGATCATTGGAAGTGATGACAAGGGTGTCATGGAATTCACCCAGGCTCTCTGAAAAAAGAGTTAAGCCGATGTCTGCGCTTCCCATTCCCGGAATGGACCAGGGCGCGTGGGTTACTTCAAACAATCCTTCCTTAGAATAAATATCTGTGATTTGAAGCGGTTTATATCCTTTATTTTGTAATATAATTGTTTTATCGGTCGGAATATTGATGCTGATATCGCCGAAATCAATCCGGCTGAAGTCACTCTCTAGATCATATTCCCGCACAAGAGGGGATAATTTCAGAACATCAAAAACCGCGATTTTATCGGTTTGATTTTCTGCCGGTACTTTAATAAACAACCGGTTATCAGCAGATTCATCCAATTGAAGAGTGGTAATATAGTGCCAGGTATCAGTATCCAGCAAACTGTCAAAAACAACTTCTTGGACCAATTCTTCATTGCTCCTGATTTGAAAAATATAGTTTCCGGCAAGGTTTTGCAGATCCGGCATCTGGTAGAATAAATTGTAATAAGTGGATTTGCTGATGTCAAGATCATAAGCAACTATCGCCGTATCAATGTCGGATAGATAGGTTACTTTGGAATTATTGCCCCAGGCGCTCAAAGCGGTGGTCTGAAAATCCCCGGCAATTTCAGTTAAGTTTTCGTCCTCATTATCCAGGAATTGATCGTCGGGCAGATATTCCAAAAATTCCAGCGTTTGATTGCCGACGGAATCACAGACTGCGACCCCGACTTTGGCGAGATGGTTTTTGTTTAAGGGTTCCGCGGTCTGCCAACTCAGATCACCGGTGCGGACACATTCCATTTTGTAATAATTTTCATAAACATCTTTCACCGCCACATAGGGCTGGGATTGAAAAATCGCTTCGCTGACGGAAATATCAATATAGAGCGCGTCATCAGTTCCGCTTTCCGTCAGGGTAATTGCGGGCGCGGTTTCATCTTCTGTTTTCAGCCAGTTCTGCATTCCTTCGACAGCGGTGGAATATTGAAAGGGTTCATCATATTTTTCCGACATGGCATGGGCGATGGAATCAATGATCACTAAATTATCGTTAAAATCCGCTTCCGGCAGATGTCCCCAGAAACAGGCGACCTGTGAAATTCCCCTGGCAGCCCTGGCAAATATGCTGTCCAGATAGACCGGATTCGTGGCATTGCGAAGATGAATAGAACGCAGATTCCAGCCGGCATTTCCGCCCGGCAATTGATAATTCTCTTCGCCGGGTTGATAAGGTATCCATTCGTCCGGCGCGCGACGCCAGTCAATATTATTGTTAGTGGGTTCTTCCGGATCATCTTTATAACTGCCATAGGCATTGTGCATGCTGAAAGGCATCAGTTCATTAAGATAGGTCTGCCACTCATTATCCATATAGTGCCAGCCGCTGCGAAAGGAGACAAAGAAATTTTCCTCTTCCAGCAAGAGCTGGCTCAGGGTAAAATCAAAATCCTCACGGCATTCTTCAAAAGTTTCCGCCTGGTTCCAGTGCCAAAGGCCGTCATTGTCATAATCCGACCATTTAAAGGTGTGATAATGCAGAGTCAATTCGTCGCCCCATTTTTCAATCTGTTCAAGATGGTTTTCTTTCATGTGGTACATGGTCATGATATTGGGGATCGGACAGTCAGTATTGGTGGCGTGACGGAAGATATTTCCGCACATCATCCACCAGGTGAGAGGCATAGGCGTGCCATCGGAGTCTACAAGTTGTGAGCGGAATGCGTCGCTCATAACTTCGTAGGTGTTTTCTGACGGGTCAGTAAAGAGGGCAGGATTGTAAGTGCAATGATACCGGCTGGTGGACATACCATTCCAGATTGCTGTATCAGAACCCAGCACCAACTGGATTTTGCTTTCGCCAGCGATGATCGTGCCCGTGATTATCATAAAAATTGTAATGATTAAACTCAAATTTTTAAAGCGCATTTTTGTCTCCTTCCAATATAATATAAGCTATGTTGAAGTTGAGGGAAAGGAAGAATTTGACAAGAATTTGTGGTCAGGATTGTAATGTTATGTTTTTTGGACACGGATTAACAGGATGACACGGATAAGAAATTAACCTGAATAATTCATGAATTTTCAAATTTTCAAGCAAGATCAGTAAAATTAATAGTTTACAAGAAAACCAATAAATAAATTATTTGGAAAATTCATGGAACATCCGGCTATATGACGGATAGAATGATATTCAGGTTAAAATCATCTGTCAATCCTGATTTAAAGTTAAATTTTGCAGGTTTTTGGTGACCTACCAGGGGGGCCTTAAGAATGGCTCCCGATTGCTATCAGGACAGGTTCACTTTTGTAATGGCCGCTCTCAGTGTGAATATTTTTCACAGACCTATAGATTTACTGAAATGCACGGATCATCGACTTACCATTTTCCCCAACGGGGAAATATAGCCCGATGATAAGAACACAAAAATCAGGACTTTCCCGGAAGGGGAAACAGAGTTTTTATTAGATGAAAACCTTCTATGCGCAACCTTCGGAAGGATTCATTTCTATGCATAAACCAGTGGAAGAAAAATCAGTGAAGAAGGAAATAATAAAACAGATTAATTCTTGTATTATAACTTTCAATTTTTAAATTATATAATATGTTGCGGCAATTAATTAATTTTAGGAGGATGTAATGCTTAGGAAAAGAAATTTTTTAATCGGTTTAATCATAAGCATTTTGTTTTTATGTTGCAGCCGGCAGGAATTGACAAACATCAACACTGAAAATCTGCCTGTCAGAGGGATGAATTATACGATCACCTATGATGCCACTGAAAGTGATTTGACCGGACCGGTCAAAGTGGTTTATGTCTTTGACCATTGGGAACCGATTTATTCCGCATATCATGGCCCGGACAAATTATTTGAAAATGTTTTGGGTACCGGCGCGGACCGGGCGACAACGGTTGATATGGAGAAAAGTGAAAACCAATGGCAGGCGACAATAGCGATTCCGGATGAGGCCAGATTATTATCCTGGTATTTTACGGATGGTGAAAAATTCGATTATAATGACCGGAAAACTTACACAGAGTATATCTATGATGAAAACGGAAAGCCGGTGAAAAATGCCCGCTTTCGAAATATTGATTTTTTGGAAATGGCAAAGGCATCACCGGACAGAATTTTTGCTGAAGTCAAAGCCGAAATTACTGACTATCCGAAAAACTATACATCACAGATAATTTATCGGAGGAAAATTTTTGAGAATGCCGAAACACTGGAAGAATTAA
This sequence comes from uncultured bacterium, assembly GCA_964472715.1. Taxonomy (GTDB): domain Bacteria; phylum Fidelibacterota; class UBA2242; order UBA2242; family JAFGTP01; genus JAFGTP01. The sequence continues at coordinate 18,427 of CAYYMT010000066.1, forward strand.
ACCTGGAATTGGAAAAAGCCCGGAAAGATTACAGATTGCTGACAGAGAGGTTTGGGGAAACCGATACATTAAAACAAGTTTTAGCTGCCTGGCTTTATGATTATGGCAGAAATGTCTACCGTCCCGTTCAAAAATTAGCAAGAAACAGTTTGGACGAATTTCAGGAGATCATGGCTTCTGTGCCCACTGAGAATCAATGGGGTTCCATGAAGAGTAACTATGCCAGTATGCTGGCCAATGATAACCGCCGGCAGGAAAATAAACAATTTATGACAAATATCAGAGGTAAGTTTGCACCTGACTTTGAATTTGAGGCAATTGACGGGAAAAAAGGAAAACTATCGGATTACAGAGGTAATTATACCCTGCTGGAGTTTTGGTCTGTTGGTTGCGGCCCCTGTATCGCAGAGATTCCAAATTTAAAAGAAACATTGGAGAAATTTGAGTCAAAAGGATTTGATATCTTAGGCATTTGTCTGACCCGAAATATGTCTGATGAAAAATTTAAACAATTTATGCAGGAGAAAGAAATTACCTGGACAACGGTACTGGAAGGAGAGGATTCTTCTATTAGTGACCTTTATAAAATTTATGGGGTGCCGACTTTTTTCCTCATCGATCCTGATGGAAAAGTTACTAATTTCGGTGGTGAAATTCGTGGTGACAGGCTCGGTAAAAAACTGGCGGAGCTGTACCGGATTTAAACGTCCTTTAATAAATAACATCGCCGGTGATCATTTACTTGGCCGCCGGCGTAGAATCTAATACGCGAACCAGTAGATTAGAAAGTTTTTTACAGACACGGATTAACAGGATGACACGGATAAGAAATTAACCTGAATAATTCATGAATTTTCAAATTTTCAAGCAAGATCAGTAAAATTAATAGTTTACAAGAAAACCAATAAATAAATTATTTGGAAAATTCATGGAACATCCGGCTATATGACGGATAGAATGATATTCAGGTTAATCC
>CAYYMT010000067.1:0-19323 GCA_964472715.1 uncultured bacterium
CATTATAATTATCCTTTATTTTTCATCGTACATGTAAGTTACCGCGACTGAACCAATGCCGTTGTGGACGCCTACAACCGGCGAAATATCAATGATATAAGCCGGTTTCTGTCCTGTGAGTTTTGTTAATTTCCCGGCATATTCTTTCGCGCGGGTTAAACTTTGTGAGTGTACAATCGCGTAGTTCCATAGTGCTTTGCCTTCGATCTCTTCCATCATAAGATTGATGATTTTTTTCATATTGGCTTTGCGGCTGAAGGATTTACCGAAAGCCTTGCCTTTTCCGGATTCATCCACTGTTACGATTGGTTTCAGATTAATTATTTTAGCAATAAATCCTGTTAAAGGACTGACCCGGCCGCCTTTGACCATATATTTCAAACTATCAATATCGGTTAGAATACGCGAGTTTTTCACCCAGGCTTTGGAGTGTTCAATGATATCCTCGTATGCCATACCAGCGGCAATGGCCTCGGCTATTCGCATGGTGATCAACCCTTCGGAAGCAGAGAGTTGTTTGGTGTCAATGATATGGATCTGGTTGTCTTTATAATCTTCTCTGATCTTCATTGACGAAGCGTAAACACCGGTTAATTTGCTGGAAATATGGGTCGCAATAATCTGATCATACTGGGTTGTTAACTGGTCATAGAGATTTTTTATCTGCTGATAATCGGGTTGTGAACTTCGGGGCAGTTCATCGGATTCTACCAGCATTTTATAAAAATTTTCCGGTGTTAAAGTCAGTTTGTCCAAAAATACATTGTCACCAAAACTGATCTTAAAGGGAATTTGCTGGATCTGATATTTTTCGATTAATTCCCGGGGCAGGTCCGCAGCAGAATCCGTAACAAGTGCGATGGGATATTTTTTATTGTGGGCCATATCATACTGTTTCTGCATGTCATCAACTTTGATCTGGCTGATAGTGCCAAATTCCTTGATCTGCTGAAAGAGGTCACCCGGTGAATTTGTATGGACATGAAAATGGATTGTTGATTTACTGCCGGCCACAATCGCGGAATTACCATACTTGCTGATCAATGCTTTTATATCTGACAGTTCTTTAACGGTATCCGATAAAATCGCTTCAGTACAATACCGGTATTCAATTACATCCTCCTTTTTAAAGATGTGCTGATTCCGGGTCACATCAGTAAAATCACTGCTTGGCGCCTGCCTGACAAATTTTCCTTTTTTGATCTGCGCCAGTACACCTTCGAGAAAGTGGACGAATCCCTGGGCACCGGCATCAACAACATTGTTTTTGGCCAATAATTCCATCTTTTTGGGCGTGTCCAGTAATGATTGTTCCGCAACTGAATAGGATTTGTTGAGTACTTCCGAAAAATCATCGGCAGAATTACCGTGATGAATAACACTGGCGATCCAGTCTTCGATAACTGTAATGATCGTTCCGTCAATGGGCTCTATGACCGAATCATAAAGGTAATGAACGGCTTTTTTCAGGGCATTGGAAAAGGCGTGTAATGTCAGACGCTCGGAGTCTTCGATCTCTTCCCGGACACCGTGAATAAACTGGGCAAAGATAATTCCCGAGTTTCCACGGGCGCCGGTCAATGCAGAATCAGCAATGGAATTCATTGTTTCCTTGACGGAAGCGTAAAGTTTACTGTTTTCCATAATGGACCGCATAGTGGAAGCCATATTTGTTCCGGTGTCAGCATCAGGAACGGGAAAAACATTAATTTTGTTGAGATAATTTTTTTGCCTGATAATGGCTTCACCACCTGCCATGAAGGCTGTGTAAAGATGTAAAGAACTGATTGCATTGATTTTATTCAATTATTCCTCCGGGTTTACCAGCTTTGTTCCATTCGTTTTATTAGGGTTGTGTCATAACCGATTTCATCCAGTCGATCCAAAATTGCAGAGTAAGTTGAATCCGGCATTTTCGGCTGCCGGCTCATGATCCAGACATATTTTTTATTAGGAACACCAATGACAGTGTAGCTATAATCCTCTGCTAAGTCAATGACCAGATAAGGCAATTTTATCGGCCATAGGAACTGGACTTTCCAGAAAGCATTGGTGTCATCCTGAATAAAAGCCTTAGCATTCATGGTTTTGGTCTTGCCATTTTTTTGAAAAGTGTATTGTATTTGGACAATATTATCGTTTTTTAGTTGGTAAGACTCAACGCCATTGGTGGCATCTTTTTCAATAAAATTCGGGATAATTCCCTGCACATACCAGTCGCCCATAAATTTATTGATATCAACTTGTTTAACAGTTTCCATATTGGCCTCTTCATTTTTACATGCTGTAGTAAGAAATATAACCATTAATAATATTAAATTCATCTTTCGCATTTAATTCTCCAATTCCGAGTGTTTCAATAAATCACGAAACATATTTACCAGACCATTTTTATTGGCCATATTCGTCAAAAATGAAGGAATATTGCCTTCCGGATCCAAAAAGAGACTGTACTGGGCAATGGTTTTATTGCCGGACTCTTTAACCCGGTATACCCCGGCGCCAGTTTTCAGTTTAACCGGCATACTTTCTAAATTGTGTTTGTCAGCAACCCGGTTTAAAAAAAACTGGTCCACTTCTGTTAGTTGCCAGTAGGCATACTCCTGTCGGGAATTACTGTTGTACATTTTATAAAAATAATGGCGATTATTGATCAGCGGAATATCAATATGCTGATAGGCAAGGGCTTTTTCCTGAGTTTTCTCAATTGTGTCAAAGATGATATTTTTCGCGCTGGTCAGGATACGGTCATATTGATCAACATTTTCAAAAGCTGATAAAAGTTTGCTTTTTGCGGCAGATGTTGGTTTTTCAACACGATAAGCATTCAGTTTAAACCGCTTGATTTCTTTGGAAAATAATCTGACGCCATCTTCATAGGTTTTTTCCAGTTTCCAATCACTGTCCTCAATCAACGGGTCAAGATAATGATTATCCATCTGGCTTGATGCCAATAAATTTACTATCAATCCGAACAATATCATTAATTTATACTTCATTTTTAACTCCCAATTTTAATTTTTCTGAAACAATATACAGAGAAGGAATGATCAGGCCCCAGAGTAGACTGAGAATAATTGCAGGCACAATAGTGGGTTCATAGAGATTCACCGCACCATATTTTTGGCCAGCAAAATAAGCCAATGGCCCGAATATCATCCCTAGTAAAAACCCTACCAATTTTTTATTGGCCAGCCATTTCAGACTATGGTTAACAGTCATGGAAAAGCCAATCCACATGGATGTGATCCACAAGGGAGCCAACCAGCGGGCAAAAGGAAGAGTGCCGGCGTAATCGACGATATTGAATATATTCAGAACCGTGTCCATTGCTGTACCGGCGATAGCGGCAACAATAAGCAGATAGACTTCACGGCTATCTCTTGTCACAAAAACAAAATGGAGTATCAGCAGAGGTATCATTACAAACACACCGGCCAGGGGAAAATTATAGATTGCTCCCAAAACCGATACCCACCAGATGATTTGATAACTTAAATTATTTATTATTTTTTTATTCATTTTCTTTCCTATAATTTTTTTATCTGTGTTTTAGAAAAGTTTGCAGTTAATCGGTTACACGGATATATAAAGAATTTTTGCATATTTGTAAAACATTATATATGTGTGTGAGGTGTATGATTTTTTTATCTGTAACCAATTCCATGTGTAAGTTTCTAATGTTCAACAATTTAAAAAAAGAACAGGCATGGCAAAAATTACATTAAATGGAAATTCAATTGAAACAATCGGAAATTACTCAGGAACCGGATTACGGTAAAGCATTGGAACAACTCAAATAATAATATTTGAAAATCAACAAAAGACCGGATGACCGGCCTTTTGTTATGGAAAATATTTCCAGTTGTTTCATGATTTTTTTGATAGCATTGTGTATCTGTCTGTATTTTCAAACTTTCTGAAAATTTATTTTTTAGTTTGGTGTATTGTTATATGATTTTGTTATTGATTGTTAATGATCTTTTTTGAATTTTATATCTCATTTTCCCGGATTTTAGAAATCATTAAAAATACGGTACATTTTTTGATAATATCGGTATAAAAATTAAACCGGGGTCTTTTATGTTTCTAAAAAACATCAGTATCACAAAGAAAATTTTTTTCACGGCAATTTTTGGAATAATTATTATGGCGATTTTGGCAATTATTCTCATGAACAATGAAATTCGCAAGGGCGGCATTGAGGCGCTGACTGAAAAGAGTGAAATCATTGTCAGGGATGCCGAAGCAGCCAGAAATGAGATGGCTGAGAAAATTCAAAAGAATGTGATTCGTCCTTTTGAACAGATTGATGAAGAGAATTTACTGGAAGCCGTGCCGGTGATCACCGCCATTGATATTGCGAAGACTAATGCGAAAGAGGGGGGCTATCAATTCCGGGTTCCCAAAGTATCCCCGCGAAATAAAGAGAATACGCCCACTGCCGAAGAGCGAAAAGTTTTAGATTTGCTGAAAAAAAACAATTCTGACGAACATATAATCAAAACTGATAAACACATTAAGTATTTCAAAGCTATACGTTTGACGGAAGATTGTCTCTATTGTCACGGCGATCCGAAAGGAACTCCGGATCCGGTGGGAGGGATCAAAGAAGGTTGGAAAGCCGGTGAAATACACGGCGCTTTTGAAATCATAAGTTCCATGGAAGCGACTAACCAGAAAATTAAAACCGCCACAATGAAGAGTATTTTAGTTACCATCATTATCCTGATACCATTAATAATTGTGGCAATTTTTACCGCCATATCCATTACCAGGCCGATAAAGGAATGCGTGAATTTTGCGGCCGAAGTTGAAAAAGGAAATCTGGGGGTAAATCTCAATATCAGTCAGCAGGATGAGGTTGGCGTTTTGAGTCATTCGCTGAATGCTATGGTCAAAAGTCTCAGAAATATAATTTCCGGCATCAACAGCCTTGCCAGTGATCTGAACATCCAATCCGGTAATCTCAGCAAAATTTCCGAAAGCATGTATGGTGTTTCCGAAGAGACAAATTTAAAATCCACATCAGTAGCGGCGGCTTCTGAAGAGATGAGTGTCAATATGACTAGTGTTTCCGCCGCTGCGGAACAATCAAATACAAACCTCAATACCATTGCTAAATCCAGTGAAGAAATGGCCAGCACTGTCAGCGAAATTGCCGGCAATTCCGAGAAAGCAAGAGGAATATCCAAAGAAGCCGTCGACTCCGTAGACAGTTCCATTAACAGCGTCAATGATCTGGAAAAATCAGCGGCTGAGATCAATAAAGTTCTGGACCTGATTGTTGAAATTGCAACACAAACACGGCTGCTGGCATTAAATGCCACAGTCGAAGCTGCCCGGGCCGGTGAAGCCGGCAAAGGATTTGCCGTCGTCGCCAATGAGGTTAAAAATCTGGCCCTGCAAACCAATAAAGCCACCGAAGAGATCAATGAAAAAATAAAAGTAATGCAGAACTCTACCGGCAATACGATCAAGGATATTAACACGATTAACCAAAAAATTTCAAATGTCGATGAAATTATTACCAGTATTGCCGCTGCAGTAGAAGAACAATCCACCGTAACCAAAGAGATATTCCGGAATATCAACGAAGCCGTGGAAGGCAATAAAGATGTGACCATTAATGTTGCAGAAGCCAGTACCGCCTCTCAAAATGTTGCCCAGGACATATCGGAAGTCAGTGTTAAAAGTGACGAGGTCAAGCGGGCCAGCCAGTCTCTGAATGATAATGCCAAAAACCTTGAAATGATAGGCCGGGATCTGGTGGAAATGGTCAAAAAGTTCCAATTATAAAAAATCCTTAAATTTTATTATATAAGAGTTGTAGGAAGTTATAAATTTTCTACAACTTTTTTATTTTCAGGTAGTAATAATTTAATTTTTTTGATTTTACATTAAATTTCTAAAACTTATTGGAGCTTTATATAAAAAATTGTATTTTTAAAAAACTTAATAAAATATGAATAAACTTTTAAAATACAACTTCAACAGATTCAATAAAAAAAAATATGTGAGTTTCCTGGATAAAATAATCGCACAGGATTGTGATGGTATTATTCTCAGCGCTTTTAAGCAGAATGTTAACCGGAAAAAATTTGCTTATACGAACGAGTATCATCGATCAATTTCGGAAATGATCTATATGGCTCATGACAGAAACCTCATGACCGCCCTGGAACTCAACCTGTTCTCATCAAAATATTTATGGAATCATAAAAATTTTTCACCGCCTATTTCATCAAAAGGCGCGGAGTTTCCCCACACCGAGGATTATTATCCTGTTTGTCCAAATAATAAACTTTCCTCTGAGCGTATTGTCAAGTTGATCGATGCGGTCAGTAATATCATTCCGGATTATTTTATTCTCAATGAATTCCGGTTTCCCTATGACTGGCAGAATAATCCTTTGGATCTGCAGGACAAAATTCCCAATTATTGCTATTGCCCCTACTGTATCGCGGAATTTTCATCGGAATTGGGCATTGTCATTAATAATATTGACACCTTATTCAACAATATCAATGCCTGGATGAACTGGCGATTTCAGGTGCTGGAAGATTATTTTGAATTCATTTTGGATAAACTGGTGGCTAAGAAGGACCTCATTATCCAGGTGCCGCCATTGAATCTTGTGGACATTCCCTTTTCCACCGGTCAAACGCTTCTGGAGTACGGTGAAAAGGGCGCCAAAATATCACCATTGCTTTTTCACCGTACCAAACAGAAAGATATGAACTGGTCACTGGAAATTCTTGAACTGTTCAAAATCGATATTCCCGAGGAAATTATTATTCCCTCGATCCAGCATGAGGAGGGGCAAAAAACCTTAAAACTTCCGGCGGCATTAGCTGAATACGACGATGTACTTATCTATTAAATTCCCCAATATGTAATACCTTATCCATGAATAGTATACATTTTGTTGTGTAGATTCAAAATTATTGGCAAACCGGAATACTGCCATGTATATATTTTCCGGGGTGTTTTTGCTCTTTTACTGAACCGGAAAATCGAAATAGGTGTCAGGGTAAGGCTCATTCTTCAGGGTAAAATGCCACCATTCTTCCGCATAATTATTAAATCCGTATTTGGCCATCAGGGTTTGAAGCAGCATACGATGAGCCTGTTGTTCCGCTGTGATATCTTCCGGCGTGACCACCCAGGATAAGGGACCAAAATAATCAAAATTACTGCCCATATCCAGTTCCTCACCGGTTTCTAATGAATAGATTGTCAGGTCCACAGTGCTGCCACGGGAATGGCTGGATTTCGCGGCAATATAGCCTTTTTCAAATAAATTTTCCTTTTTTACTGTGGGATAGAATTCACTTTTCGTTAAAGTATCCCCCAGATCTTTGGCCCAGCGAACGAAATGATCAACAGCTCTTTGCGGGCGGTAGGTGTCAAAGACCTTGATGCCAAAACCATATTGTCTGAGTTCATTGCTTAATTTCTGAAGGGCCAGTGCGGCGGGTTCCGTAATAATACATTTTTCGGATTCGTAGCCATCAACCGGTGTTCCCAGGAAATTGTGATCGGTAATATAACGAAGGTCCAGTTTGTACTCATCTACATAATCATCCAAAATTACAAATCCATCGGGTAAATCGCCGGCAAAATTTGCCGCTACAAAAAGGATAATTACTAAAAATAACCTAAATTGCTTTGTCATTGAAATTCTCCTCATATTATTTTCATAAAATCATAAACCAGTTCACCGGTAATACCCCAAATCACCGGATCAGTATCATAAACAAAAATACGGTGGCCGATATTTCCCCAGGGTTTTTCATAGCGCCTGGGAAGGCCCAGTTTTTTGTAGGGTAAAAGTAATTTTTTCTCACCATTTTTATTTTGATAGGGCTCCACCCTGATATTGACGGAATAAACATCAGGAGGATTCTTTTTCAGATATTCCAGGGGTAAGGTGAAGATTCTCTCGACTTCGATTTTATTCACTTGTAATTCATCAAGAGAATCAATCTTCAGATAGCCCACATAAGCATCTACAAGCACGCCCATTGGCGCGGCATAATGTCCCAGTTTACCGACGTAACTGATTTTATCATAGGGTATTCCCAATTCTTCCACAGTTTCCCGCAGGGCGGTATCCTTTGTATCTTTGTCCTGGTCAGGATCAAATTTGCCGCCGGGAAAGCATACTTCACCGGGTTGAGGAATATGTTGTGATCGAATTTGGAAAAGCAGATGACATTTTTTCTGAATTTTTACAAAGGGGATCAAAACGCTGGTGATTTTGTAGCGTTCGCGGCCAATCAACTGATCCTTGTCAGCCAATTTCTGTTTCAGTATTTTGAAATAATCAGCCAAATTGAGTCTTTTATTTAAAAAGTGAAAGAAATGCCAATGCCTAAAATTTCCTTGAATTGCAGTCGCGGGCCGGCATTTTCCGGATTTTTTTCATTGTTAATTTTTATATCATCGTCATAGATAAAATTGGTGCTGATATTAGCCGTCAGATATTTGTTGATTTTCATGTTCAATAATAATTCCAGGTTTATGTCAATATTTTGTGGTTTGTGGAGATAATTGCTGAAAAGATCAAGATTTGTTATCATTTCCACATTTTCCATAATGTTGTCCTGAAAATGTATTTTGACATAGCCACCGACCTCGGCTTTAAAATTACTGCCTTTCTCAGTCATATTACCCTGATCGTCATATTCAGCGGGGTCAACGCCAAAAGCACCGGCATTCGCCAATCTTTGATTGTTGACAAAGGTCATTTTTGTACTTAGCAAAGAGGCAAAAACAGATAATTTTTCAAATTTTTGAAAATCCAGTCCGACAGAACCGGTGATGTAAAGAGGGGAGAGCAAGTCGGAGACTTTTTCGTCATCGGCCGGATCGTCATATCCCGGCGTCATCTGGGTGCGCAGATTCCACAGCATGGCATAATAGAATTTTTGTTTGGATTTGTAGCCCACTTTATTCGTGTATTCAAAATGATCATCGGTTTTGACAATATTCGGATTATTCTCCTGGTCCAGAATTCCATATCCAATGGAACCGTAATTATCAATAATCCAATTGTCCTGTTTATAATTGAACATATAATTTATTTTGGAGCTGATGGAAAAGGAATTGGACCCACCGGCCGACCAATTGCTGAAACTGGCCTGGTTCAGAGCCAGATTGACAGTGACTTTTTTGGTAAATCCTTCCGGCCTCTCTTTGGCCCGTTTTTTTAGTTCATCCTCTTTGGCGTCCAATTGGCCATAGGCACTGTTTATAAAAAGTAAAATAATGATTAAGAAAACACGACTTTTCATTTTTCCTCCATTAGTCCTTTAAAATATTATTTTTTTCCTTTTCAGGCAAGATTTCAACATCTTTTAGTTTTCTTTCTATTACTCGTGTCCGGACACCGGCCTTGTCAATGACATTGCTGGCTTCCTGTAATTTTTTCTTGGTTTTGTCCAGCACGCCACCAAATTTACGAAATTCAGTTTTTACAGCTGACAGGAGTTCCCAGACTTCGGAGCTTCGTTTTTCAATTGCCAGGGTTCGAAAGCCCATTTGTAAACTGCTCAAAAAAGCCGCCAGAGTTGTCGGCCCCGTAGGCACAACGCCATAATCCTTGCGTAATTTTTCAAAGAGTTGCTGATTCCTGAGCACTTCCGCATAAATGCCTTCCACCGGCAAAAACATGATCGCAAAATTAGTTGTGAAAGGCGGGTGAATATATTTTTCCTTTATATCTTTTGCAAAACTCACTATTTTTCGAGCGAACAGATTTTGTAATGTTACAAAATCATCGCGATTGGTTCCGCTGAAATTTAATAATTCCTGGTAGTCTTCAATGGGGAATTTAGAATCAATGGGAATCCAGACCTGTTTATTATCCTGGCCCGGCAAACGCAAAGCAAATTCCACAAAATAGTTTTTATCGGGGTCAACTTTGACATTTTTACCATACTGCTCCGGAGCGAACATTTCCTGCAGAATATTTTCCAGTTGAATTTCTCCCATGACACCGCGGGTTTTCACATTGGTCAATACTCTTTTCAGATCTCCGATACCGGTGGCTAGTTGTTGCATTTCTCCCAGCCCTTTATGCACTAATTCCAGGCGTTCACTAACGATCTTAAAGGTTGATCCCAGTCTGTCTTCCAGGGTTTTATGCAATTTTTCATCCACTGTAACACGCATCTTTTCCAGTTTTTCCGCATTGTCCTTTTGAATTTTTTCCAGATTTTGGGCGACTGTAGTGTTGATCTTTTCCATGCGCTCTTCATTCATGACGATCAGTTTATTCAGGTTTTTGACAATATTTTCATATTGCCGGTGCTGAATATCCAAAGATTCATTGAGACGCTTCAGCAGGGAATCCTGAAAAAGGCGCAGATTTTCACCATTCTCTTTTCGGGTGCTATAAAAATTTTTATTTAACTCATGGCGATTTTCATAAAATTCTTTGGCTATTTTATCTGATAAGGGGTGCAATAACTCTTTCATTTGTTCAGTCAGGGAGAGTAGGCTGCGCCGGGAGGATCTTTGCAAATAAAATGATATATAGAGCAATAGTCCGATGGACACCATGAATAAAATTACAATAGCAATCTGGAAACTGAATTCCATTATTAATATTCCTTTATACTTTGACCAAACAATTTAATCAATAATCTGTTGTATATATACTACAAAAAAATTTCTATCTAAAAAATAGTTCATAAAAAAAATCCTAATTATGCTCTGTTTAAATAAAAAAATAATATTTTTTGACTTTTATAATTTTCTACGATAAAATGCTAAAGAAATATTATGGCATTAGCAAATTTATTAAATAACTATCGGGGTGATTATGGATAATTACAGAAATTTAACTTCAGAAGAAATTAAAATTCTCGAAAATAACAAATGTAATTGCGAAAACTGGTCGCAGATTCGGGTCAAAGAAAATTTTTCTCCCCGTAATCTGCACAAGGTGGAATTTTCCGGTGATGTCAAATTGGGCTTGTTTCAAAAAAAGCATAAACTCTGGGGTGGCGTAGAAAAAAAATGCGGAATTTATGATGCCAAATTACATAACTGTATTGTTCATGACAATGTCCTGATCAACCAGGTCAGTAATTATATTGCCAACTATGAAATCGGTGCCGATGTGATCATCAATAATGTTGGCATTTTAGCGGTAAATGGTGAATCCTCCTTTGGCAATGGACTGGAAGTGGAAGTCCTCAATGAAGCCGGCGGGCGGGAAGTACTGATCTATGAGGAATTAACTGCTCAGGTCGCCTATTTGCAGACTTTTTATCGAAATCACAAAACAATGATTGAAAATCTTCAGCAACTAATTAAAAAATATTCCAAAGAAAAAAGCAGTCGCTGCGGGGTGATCGGCAGAAATTCACATATTTTGAATACACGCTCCATTCGTAACCTGAAAATCGGTGAATTTGCTGTGATAGAAGATGCCGTTGTCATTGAGAATGGCACGCTGGTGAGCAAAAAATCAGCGCCCTCAAAAATCGGCGCCGGCGTTTACGCTAAAAATTTTATCTGTCAAAGTGGGTCGGAAATTTCCGATGGCGCTGTGGTGAATGACTGTTTTATTGGCCAGGGATGTGAAATATCAAAGCAATTTTCAGCAGAAAATTCTCTGTTTTTTGCCAATTGTGGCTGTTTTCATGGTGAAGCCTGCGCGATTTTCGCCGGTCCTTATACGGTAACTCATCACAAGTCAAGTTTATTGATCGCCGGTTGTTTTTCCTTTTTCAATGCCGGCAGCGGTTCAAATCAGAGTAATCACATGTATAAACTGGGTCCCTGTCATCAAGGCGTGTTGGAAAGAGGCGCAAAAACAGCAAGTGACTCATATTTGCTTTATCCCTTCAAAATCGGCCCCTTTTCCCTGGTAATGGGACGTCATTACAAACATTCGGATATTTCTAATCTGCCCTATTCTTATTTGATCGAAAGCAAGGACGAGAGTATTCTGGCGCCGGGGGTGAATTTACGGTCAGTAGGCACAATCCGGGATGCCGGTAAATGGCCTAATCGCGATAAAAGGAATGATGAAACGAAACTGGACCTGATCAATTTTGATCTGCTCAGTCCTTTTACTGTGGATAAAATGATTAATGGAATTGAGATTTTGAAACAATTGATGGAAAAGTGCGGGCCGCGTTCTGATTTTTATACTTATAACAATGTCAAAATCAGTAATAAGTCCCTGAAGCGCGGACTGAAATTTTATGAGACAGGACTGGTCAAGTTTTTAGGAAATACGCTGGTCAAAAGATTGCGGGAACTTGACTTTCAGTCTGAAGCGGAACTCGCGGAAATTTTACAGCCGAAAATTTCAGACGGCCACGGCAATTGGGTTGATCTGGGTGGAATGTTCGCGCCGCTGGCGGAAGTTAACCGTCTGGTTGAAAGAATATCCAACAGAGATATCAATGATATGAGTGAACTGTTTGCTGATCTCCATAAAATTCATTACAACTATGATGAATATAAATGGACATGGTTTGTCAAGAATATCCAAGTTTTTCTGGGTAAATCCATGGATGAGATTTCCCCCGACAATCTGGTATCTTTTATTCAATTATGGCAGGAAACAGTGATTGAACTGGATGATCAGTATCTTGCAGATTGTCTGAAAGAATTTTCTCCGGAGATCATGACCGGCTATGGAATCGATGGCAGTGAAAAAGAGAAACTGGCTGATTTTGAAGCAGTCCGGGGTAGCTTTGACACCAACAAATTTGTGAAAAAAATTGAAAATCATAAGAATGCAAAAAAGGAAGCCGGCGATAAGGTCATTGAAAAACTATTGGTGCTCTGAAAAAATTTAAAAGAGTAAGCATGTTATTTCTTTTTAACCAGAAATTGCCGCTGCATAATGGTTTTTCGTTGGTCTAAAATCTCAAACTGTTTTCCCAGGAGATTCCTGTTTTCTTCATCATTAGTTGGAAAAACCGGGCTGCCCTGTATCCAGCGCAAATATGTAAAGCCGTTTTTTGGTGAAAAAGTGATGATTCCCCGGCCCTCCGGCTTCAGAACACGGGATAGTTCATCAATCACACTTTCCTTGTCAGCAATATATTCCATCAATCCAACTGCAAACACAAAATCAAGGGAACCGGATCTAAGGGGCAGGTTTTCAACGCTGGCATTGAGCCGGACAGTGACAATATGTGAAGAATTTTGCCTTCTCAGCATTTGCAGGCTGCTGTCAATGCTGATAATGGAAACCGGGTTTTCCAGCAGACCCGCGATATTACCCAGTCCGCTGCCAATATCAGCAGCGCAAAGCCCATTCAGGGAAACCGGTGCCAGCAATTCTCTGGTCGCCAGGTTTTCCCGGCTGAGAATTTCACCGAAAAGGCTTTTGGTTCGCAGTTGATAGATTAGCGCTTTAACATTCCAGATATTCATCATAATCCCAAGGTTTCGAAATAATGAATAAATCTACAACCTGATTTTAAAAAAAACATAAAAACTTTAAAAATATTGCTTCCCTTTGAAAATTATTATCATTTAATTTTATTAAATTAATTTGAGGGACCGCAATGGTAGAGATTAAAATGGTAAAGACCAGAAAAGACCTGAAAAAATTTGTTAAGTTCCACCTGAAATTATATAAAGGAAATCAATATTGGGTGCCGCCACTGATAGTAGATGAATTGGAAACTCTTGATAAGGAAAAAAACGCGGCTTTCAGGATCAGTGAAGCGAAATACTGGCTCGCTTACAGGAATGGTAAAATTGCCGGCAGAATTGCTGCCATTTATAACAAAAATCATTATAAACGCTGGCAAAAGCATCAGATGCGGTTTGGCTGGTTTGACTTTATCAACGATCTTGAAGTGGCTGAAAAATTATTGGCGCAGGTGGAAAACTGGGCCGGTGAAATAGGAATGGAATCAGTTATCGGCCCCATGGGATTCACGGACATGGACAGGAATGGAATGTTGGTCGAGGGATTTGACCAGCCCGGAACTTACGCCACAAATTACAACTATGCCTACTATCCGGAAATACTGGAAAAACTAGGATACGAAAAGGATGCCGATTGGGTGGAATTCAAAATAAAAGCGCCTAAAACCGTTCCGCCGCTGATTCCAAAATTAGCGGAACGAACCATTAAAAAACACAACTTGCGGGTGGTTGATTTTAAAAAGAGAAAAGATATTTTGAAGTATGCCGGACAGGTTTTTGACCTGATCATGGAAACTTACCGGATTCTCTACGGGTACGTGGATCTGGAAGAGGATCAGATAAAACAATACACGAAAAAATATATTAGTTACATCAAGCCCAAATATATTACAGTCGTTGAAAATGATGCCGGTATCGTTGTGGGATTTGGCATTACTATGCCTTCCATGACCAAAGGATTGCAAAAGGCCAAAGGACATCTTTTTCCTTTGGGTTTGCTGCATATTCTCAATGAAATGAGAAAAACCAAAACCATTGATCTCTACCTGATTGGTGTAAAACCGGCCTACCAGGGGAAAGGCGTCCCGACAATAATCCTGAACAAAATGGCCCATGATTTTGTGGAAATGGGAATCGAATATGCAGAGTCAAATCCCGAACTTGAAGAAAATAAAAATGTTCAGGGTCAGTGGCGGTTTTTTGATCGTGAACAGCATAAGCGGCGACGGGTCTATATTAAAAAATTATAAAAATATCATTAGTAAATATTTGAAAGTTTATAAAAAATCTGTAAGATAGATTAATTATTTATAAAGCGACAGGTATAACAACAATTACTTTTGTCAGGAGGAACAGATGACAATAAAACGCTTATTACTCATTTCTTTATTATGTATTTCTCTGGCCGGTGCGCAGAGTTTCAGTACTGATAGGTTTGCTATCGGATTGAAAGTCGGTTCACTGGGCGGTGGCGGTGATCTGACCATGCGGATTATCAATCCCTTGAATATACGGGTTGGCGCAAGTTTTTTCTCTTTTGCGCCGGACCTGGGCGAAGCCGGAACCACGGAAGAGTATACCATGGACGCCACCATAAATCTGCAGGCGATTTATACACTGCTGGACTATTATCCATTTAAAAAAAGCGGGTTTCATTTGTCAACCGGTTTGTATATCGCGGCCAACACGATGGAGTCTGATATTTATCCCCAGAAAACCTATACCATTGGCGGAGATGAATATACACCGGAAAAACTCGGTGACGTCAGCATGGACCTGAATATGGACGGAACCTGTCCTTATATCGGCTTTGGTTTCGGTAATAGATTAAACGGACGGTCCGGATTTGGAATGACCCTGGATATGGGTGGTTATTATCAGGGAGCGCCGGAAGCTAAGATGAGCGCCACCGGTTTGGTGGAACCCACTGCTTCAGCCGACCAGGAAAAAATGATTGAAGAGAGCCTGGCTGGTCTGACCTGGTATCCTGTGGTATCTTTCGGCATAAATTATAAATTTTAGGGGATAAAAAATGAATAGATTTAGATGGATAATACTGATTATTTCAATTTCTTTAATAGCGGGTATGCTGGTGAATTGTGATTTTAATAAAATTTCCAATCCCGCCGACGACCTGGAAATCCGGGTGAAAAATATTGCCAGGGAAACCTTTGTTTCCGTGGAAATTATTGACGCTAAAACCAAAGAACAGGTATCCCTGCCGGTTGAAGTGGAAATTCGTGGTGAAGATATGGGGCTGGTGATCAATGAAGTCAATGAGCCCACAACCTTTTTTACAGTGGAAAATGGTATTTTGCTCTTTGCGATCGCCGACGGCATTCTACCCACACAGGAAAATCCAATTAAGTTAAACATTTTGCTGCTGGCGGATAATTATATCAATACCAGTCAGCCGATTTTGGTATCCGATGTTGGTATGAATACTTTCTCAGCAACCATGACCAATGTAATCAATACGCCGGACGGAGTTTCACACAACCAGGAAAACGTGGGAAATGTGGATGCTGAGGCCGGTATGCCTCAGGCAACTGAAGTACAGTCCGGTGCCGATAATGTCGATGGCGGTGGCGCCGGTATCAAGATTGAAAGCGGCACCAAACTAAAAGATGCCGATGGCAACGCCCTTTCCGGTAGTGTTGATGTCGCTGTCACCTATTTTAATCCAAAAAGTGAAGATTCACGGTCTGCCTTTCCCGGCGGCTTTTCCGTGGAACTTGATAACGGTGATGCCGGCTATTTTGAAACCGCCGGTTTTGTTGCTGTAGATATGACCGTTAATGGCACTGAAGTAGAGTATTTTGACGGTAATGTGGAGATTGATATTGACATTCCCGAAGGTACCATGAATCCTGTTACCGGACAACCGGTAAAAGCCGGCGATGTGGTCCCGATTTACAGCTATGATGAAGATAATGGTATCTGGCATTACGAGGGTGATGTGACAGTTCCCGGCGGCGACGGGATAGGTAAATCAGCCGGTGGCCACACTGTGACAATTAATAATGTCAAACACCTTTCTTACTGGAATCTGGATTGGTTTGGCGATAATTCCTGTTATTACGGAGCCACGCTGAATTTTGTCAGCACCAATGGCGCCTTTGATCAGGTGCTTGCCCGTATCTATGACGCAGCCACCGGAGAGATGGTTACATGGTGGTCAGCAATTAATGTTTATTCCAGTGACCCCATAATGCATCTCTACCAGGTTCCCGGTAATAAACCGGTGATCGTCAAAGTTTTTAGTCAATATACCGAAGAAGAAATCGGTTCGCTGCAAATTGATGATCTCTGTGCAAATGAAGAATATACTGTGGAATTTGCCGATATTTCCCTGATAACAGTAACAGTCAATGTGCAGGTAAAGTGTGATGGCACTGCCGTGATTCCCAACGGCATACCTATTTATGCCATGAAATATGGCAGCTGGTCCTGGCAGAATCTGGGACAGGTAGGCAATGGAGAAGTCAGCGGTACTTTCGTTCCCAATGAATATTATGATTTTGCTTTTCTCTTTGACGGGGAGTGGCATTACACAAAAGACTATGCTGATGATATTGTGCAGTACGCCCAGGAAAACGGCATTAATATGGTTAAAAATTCCGATGGATATTTGCAAATGGATGAAAATAACCTGGATATTTCGATATTTTTCAATGATGTCGATGAGATATGTGAAAGTTTTTAATAGAATTTTTTAGATAAAATAGAAGCCCGGTTATTTTAGTAGCCGGGCTTTTGAATTTATAACTGATCTCTTTTTTTTTATGGACACGGATTTAGCGAATTACACGGATTTTTTTACTATTTATATTTATGTGAAGTCTATTTTTTTCAGAAATATTCTAATATTTTCATTAATGAGATAACCTTATTTCGGTGTTTCCACCTGCTTCTTTAATTCAATCAATTCATTATTGGTGCGCCGCAATCGCTGCACAATGATCTTGGAAAGAGAGTGCAGCATTTTGATGCCGGTTTTCGGCTTCGTATGGAGCATGTCAAGGAAATCGGGACGGTATAATTCCACCAGAATGGTATCTTCACGGGCAATCACATCGGCAGAACGTAGATTTTCATCCAAAAGTGATACATCACCGAAAAAATTGGTTTCCCCCAGTTCCGCCAGCACTACCGGTTCTTTATTGTCTTTTTTGACGATAATTTCAACTGATCCCTCCAGAATAATATGCATACCTAAACCGGGGTCACTTTTGCGGAATATAATTTGATCAGCTTTGTACTCATTTACATGGACGATTTTTTTTACTTTTTTCAATTCCCGTTTGGATAATTCATGAAAAACCGGTGTTTCCGCCAGTAATTTCAGGATACGTCTATCAAGTTTGGACATGAAAATGTTGAGCCCCATACAATCTCCCTTTCTGATTCATAAAATAAAGTTAAGATATTATTGTGAAAATTCCATACCCAGAAAGATGTTTTTTATTATATTGAGATTTTCTTGTTTTTTTGCCCGCTTCATTTATTAAATTGTTGATATGATACGATTAAAATGGAAAATAGCGCTCAGCACCTTTATCCTCATCATCCTGGTAATCATCGGCTTGTATCTGCCTAATTACTGGCAGACACGCATCGTGATGGAAAAACAACTCCAGGACCATCTGGTTGAAAACCTTACGCTAATTGCCGATGATATGGATAATAATCTGTTACCCTTGCTAGAGTCCCAGTCCGTACAACAAAAATTCAAGCAGACCCTGGAGAAATATTATCAAAATCTGGCCGCTGAATCTATCTATCTTTTTGATGATAAAGGAATCTTACTGGCGGTGGCCGGTAACCAGAACAATGCTGTCAAAAGCCTGATGCTCAATGCCTTCAAAGTAAAAAGGCACAAACAATGGATTAACAACCCGGCCTTTGAAGACAATCGTGGAGAATTTTACTTATCGGTTTTCAGACAACTGAGTGAAACCTATTATCTGGGTATCAGCGCCAATGCGGAATATCTAAAGGAACTGGCGCAATTAAGAAGACAAATGATCATCCTTTCCCTCTCAATCCTGGCGATTACACTGGTCGGTACTTTTATATTTTCCATAACGCTGACTAAACCCTTGCAAAAATTAACACAATTTGCCCGTCAAATCGGTCGTGGGCAACAGAGGAAAATCGATTTTTCAAGCCGTACCGATGAAATGGGAATTCTCTATAATTCTATGTTGGAAATGCAGCAACAAATTCAGCAGCGGGAAAAGGAAAATAAGCAGATCGTCGCTTCTGTTGCCCATGAACTGCGAAATCCCATTGCTGGCATGCAGATCAATTCCGAATTGTTGCTGGAAAAAGTGACAGCGGGTGATGAAAAGTACGCGGCGGCCATTCACCAGGATCTGGCAAAACTGGCGGAAATTGTTGATTCTTTTCTCAATTATTCCCGGTCAATTGACGCCAATCTTGAGCCTGTCTGTTTACTGGAATTACTGACAGAAATTTTGAAAACCAATCATTTTGCCGCCTATGCCGATAGAATTGTAATTCACGGAGATGGCATTGCCAAAATTCACGCAAGTAAAATGAAACACGTGTTTATAAATCTGTTGAATAATGGCCTGGAAGCCTCGCCGGAAACAGAAAAAATTGAAATCAACATATTACAACAACCTGATCACATACGCATAACTTTAAAAAATATCGGTACGCCGATAGATCCTGAAACAAGGTCTCAGATTTTTGAGGCTTTTTTCAGCACCAAGGAAAATGGCGTTGGTTTGGGATTGCCGATTGCGAAATCTATCGTCGAGCAACATGGCGGCGAATTATTTTTAGAAAAATCCGATGAAACAGGCACACTCTTTGTCATTACATTGCCGAGAGAAAAAAATGCAAGAAAATAAATACACTATATTGATCGTTGAAGACAAT
>CAYYMT010000068.1:0-19259 GCA_964472715.1 uncultured bacterium
GCTTTGACGCCGGGAACCGGGACGCTGTCCCAATGCTTGCCCTGCTTTCTGAGCAGAAAGCGGTCCAGGGCTGCCCCTTTCAATTCCTGCTTGGTGCTGCCGCTGCGATAGTGATACTGGCCTTTGTAACTGATGGGATAGGGATAAGGCTCGACAATAATCTCCAGATAATCACCATCATCTGTAGAATGACTGTTGACATCCACCATAATTCCTAAAATATCCCGGACTTTATTGGGAATGTCTTCCATAAGTTTTTTGCTATTTTTCAGGCCGGTGACCTGGCCGTGATTGTCTTTGCCGATATAGATCTTCCCGCCATGGGCATTGGCAAAGCCACAGACCCATTTCAGGTAGTCATCCCGCCAACTTTTCTTCCACTCGATATTTTGGGTTTCTTTGGTCATTATTCCTTTTCCAGGTAAGTCTCTATATAGGCATTTAGTTCATCGCCCATTCTATATTTTATATCATAGTTGATGATAAAATCCAATTTTTAGTCAAAATTATATTTTCCGTTAAGGCAATCTCCGGGAAGATTATCAACAAAGCTATAAAGTTGGGTCCAACCCCGCAGATTAAAATAACCAATACAAAAGTCAGCTCTGGTTGCTTTTTCTAATGTACGGTTCAGCCCTTCTTTTAACTTAAGTTCAATATTATCATAAATTTTTGGCATTGAATTCCTTTTTCATGAAGTTAATTTTAATTTAGGAAAAAGAATAATCCATGTTTGCTTCTTCTGTAAATGAATAAATAATTATATAAGCAAATTATTGGTTTGCTTTTATCAATATCAAGTAGAAAATGATAAATATTTATATTTTTGTGTTTGAAAAGTTATTGGTTAATAGTTTCTAGTCGAGAAAATATGACAATATACCTTTTGGGAAGTAGGCTGAAGCCTACTAAAGTGCTGAGTAATTGTTTGAAACACCACAATCCGTCGATAGCCGGACAAGTAAATTGTGGTGTTAATCTGGTCTATGCGATACTGTAGGAAAACATAAGAATAACACCATGTCCCGCTATGAGCGGGAACATGGTATGGCAGGAAAAATGTAGAAGAGATAGTCGGCTTTCAGCCGACTTCCCGGATGCACTTTTATGTGGCCCGTTTCTGGCCCCTGAGTTATTTTATTTCATGCTTTTCAAAAAAATCATTCACGATCCTGATCAGTTTTTCCGGCGCTTCAATGATCGGTGAATGGCCGACATTAGGCAAAATGTGCAGTTCTTTGTCATTTTCATCCACACTTGTCAATCCGTCATAAATATTTTGTGCCTGTTGCGGACCAACAATGTAATCTCCCTCACCCTGGATAATTAGGACAGGAATTTCAATTTTTTCCAATTCATCTTTCAAATACATGGCGAAATAGGCCGGCTGCTTTTGAAAAGCTTTTTTCACTGTTTCGCCCCTGGTAACTGATTGGTAAAATTCTTCGAGGGTATATCCGGTTTGCTGCATTTTGGTTTCATTTTTCAGGATATCTTCTACTGGAAGTCGCTTATTGGGATCGGCAAAAAACGCGCTGAATCCTATCTGTGCCGGAAACCTTTGGGTCAATAAATAATCTTCCATAGGATAATCTGAAACAGTCAGTTTCTCAATTCTTTCAAGTTCCACTAAAACTTTCAGTAGTTTATTTTTCTGTTTTTCAGGAATGTCGGATTCGACTAATTCGTTCGCCATCTCCTTTTCAAAATTAATTAAAAAATCATATTTGTATTTTTGGTTAATATTGGCGCCTACTGAAGTGAAAGCATTGACCTTGGAAAAGTCTTCCAGCAGGTACAGAAATCCATAGGCGGCTCCCCAGGAATTGCCATAAAGATTTACTTTTTTCCGGTCAAAGCGGTTTAACAAAGTATCGATAACAATATCCAGGTCTTGGACGTATTGCTCAATAGTGAGTAAGGTCGTGTCAGTAATTGCCGAGGATTTACCACATCCCCGCTGGTCCAGGTAAGCCACCAGGTGATCATTCTGAAAATAGGGGTCCATCAGCAATATTTCAAAGGCTGAAAAACCACCGGGCCCACCATGAAGGTTGAGTAAAATTGGTTTATTCGGATTGCCTTTGACCCTGACATAGAGTTCGCCCCGGTCAACTTTTACACGTAGTTCCTCATCGATTTGGGTTGTTTTTTTACCGCAATTAACTATCATCAGCAGAGATAATAACCCGATCATGAAATTCCTGGACAATTTATTCATTCTAAACCCCTCAGATTAAAATTAAAAAACTTCCATCAACTTTATTAAAAGTTGATGGAAGTTTCAAGCAGTTTATTATGATGTGCACCTTTTTTGGGCAATAAAAAATCCGTAGGAAAAATAATCTTTATATTTTTTATAAAACTCAAACTCTTCTTTTTCCATTTCAATGATCTCCCGGGCTTCCGGATCATTATTATGCCTTTTCAAAAATTCTTCGTGGTGTGACTGAAGAGGAATATAATAATTTTCAAGCCAGCAGTTTTCTGTCAGTACAAAATGGGCAAATGGGGAATAGCCGGCTTTTTCCAGGATTTTTATTTTATTGGAAATGGTGTCAATTTCAGCATAATTTTTTTGCCAGTAATCCTGAACTTCCTGCGGGCGGTCATTGGTCGTCCAGCAGAGTTCGGAGACGGCGATATAACCGGCGGGTTTGAGAAATTTCCGCCATTTCTTCACTCCTTTTTCAAAGCCCATGATATAGATCGCCCCTTCCGACCAGATGAGATCAAAGGATTCCGCTTCAAAGGGAAGGTCCTCCATGGAGGCTTGCCGGGTTGTTATTCTGGACTGCAATCCATCTTCAATCACGCGGGCTTTCAGTTTTGCCAAAAATTCGGTAAACAGGTCAACCGCTGTAATATGTCCTGTCAGATGTTTTACCAGGGTTAATGTCTGTCCGCCGGTACCGCAGCCAATATCCACGATATGGCGGAAGTCCTTTTTGCCAATTAGTTGCAGGGCTTTCTTCGTAACTTCTTCACTGCCGGGCCCCTGGCGTTCATTGTTTTTATGGAAATTTACCAGTAGTTCAAATTCTGTCATTTTTCCCTCAATTTTTTTATGATAAAATTTAGTCTATATAATTTTTAATCAGGGATTGTGAAAAAAGCAAATATTCCAATTATTTTAGGAGAAATTATTTTCACTGAAAAACAATTGACAATTGGTTTGTTTCTCTGTTATTACTATATTAAAAATATTTAATTATTCGGAGTTTGAATGCAGCAAAAAATTTATGAATCAATTTTAAAGACCTTTGAGCAGGTACATTTTATTCTGGATGAGACAACTGTTATCAAAATAGTTTCCGACTCGGTAAAAGAATTATTGGGATACAAAACTGATGACCTCATCGGGAAAGAGATAAAAACCATTGTTATTGAAAAGGATATCGAGGTGCTTGACCACTTTTTAGAGGTCAGGATGGAGGAATCCAACCAGGGACTTTTGCATTTAAAGAAAAACAATGGTGAAAAAACAGCCGGCTTTATTACTCTGAAAAAAGTAAACCATAAAGAGGAAATTGAGTATCATATCATTTTGACTTTGCTGGAGAAGATTGAACTCTCCTATGAAAAAATGCATTATGAAAAGCAATTATTCCGGTTATTGATGGACAATATTCCTGATGCAATTTATTTCAAGGACCGTAAGAGCCGGTTTATTGATGTCAGCAAAGCAATGACTAAAATATTCGGCGTCGATTCGACTGATGAGATTATCGGCAAAACCGATTTCGATTTTCATAAAAAAGAACACGCGGAGATAGCATACAAGGATGAGCAGCGAATCATCAAGACCGGTGAGCCAATGATCAACCAGGTTCAGAAAGAAATATGGAAGGGCGAAGTCCAATCCTACACATTGACCACCAAAATGCCGATCCGTACCGAATCCGGTGAGATCATCGGCACTTTTGGTATTTCCAAGGACATTACGGAACAGAAAAAACTGGAAAACAAGCTGGCGAAAAGCAAAAATATTCTGCAAATGCTGCTGGACTATTCATCTGAACGTATATACTTTAAGGACACTGAACACCGATTCACCTTGATCAATAAAGCCCATAAAGAATACTTGAAACTGCATGATTTTGAAGACATTATCGGGAAAACCGATTTTGATCTCTTTCCGGAACAGGATGTTGAGGAATGGCACAAGATCGAAAAGCAAATCATGGAAACCGGACAGCCGGTAAGTTTTGAAGGTCAGGATAAATTACCTACTGGCGAAACCCGTTGGGTGCTGACCAGTAAAGCCCCACGCTATGACGAACACGGCAATATGGCCGGAATTATCGGCATCAGCCGGGATATAACGGAACGCAAAAATCGTGAAATGGAATTGGAAAAAGCCAAACAGGAAGCGGAAGAAGCCAACCGGGCCAAGTCTTATTTTCTGGCCAATATGAGTCACGAAATCCGCACCCCGATGAATGGTATTATGGGGATGAATTCCTTATTGCTGGATTCGGAGCTGGATGAAGAACAGCGGCGGTACGCGGAAACCGTGCAAAAAAGCGCTGATGCCCTGCTGGCTGTGATCAATGACATCCTTGATTTTTCAAAAATTGAGGCGGGAAAACTTGAGATTGAAAACATTACCTTTAATATTCGTTCCATGCTCGATGATTTTGCCAAATCCATTGTTTATCGCGCTGAGCAAAAGGGGCTTGAATTTATCTGTTCCGCAGTTCCCGACGTTCCTTTTTATTCTGTGGGTGACCCCGGCAGAATTCGGCAGATATTATTTAATCTGGCGGGAAATGCCATCAAATTTACAGACAAGGGCGAGGTCTCTGTTTTCTGTGAATTGATGGATGAAACCGACAGTCATAATATTTTAAAATTTACAGTGAAAGATACCGGAATCGGAATACCGGCAAAATATCAGAAAAAATTGTTTCACAGTTTCTCCCAGGCCGACAGTTCCACCACCAGGAAATATGGCGGCACCGGGCTGGGATTGGCGATTTCCAAACAACTGGCGGAACTCATGGGCGGAGAAATCGGATTCTCGTCCATAGAAAATGTTGGCACAACCTTTTGGTTTACAGTCAAACTCGAAAAATCCGATAAGGTCGCGACTTTCAAAAATCCGCGGGATATTAAGGGTGTCAAGATCATGTTTGTGGATGATAATGAAACCAATCGTGAATACATCAGGAAGCAGTTGGATTACTGGAAAGCCAAAGTGTCAACAATCTCCAATGGTGGCGAAGCACTGGCGAAACTACATCAGGCAGCTGATGCCAATGAGCCTTTTGAGATTGCAATTCTGGATATGCAGATGCCGGGACTGGATGGCGCAACACTGGGAAAAGCCATTAAAAATGACGATAAGATCAAAGATATTCCCCTGGTCATGATGACATCTATCGGCCACCGTGGAGAGGTTAAGCAATTAAAAGAGATCGGCTTTTCCGCCTACCTGACAAAACCGGTTTCTCCCTCGGACTTATTTAATACATTGACAATGATCCTGGGGAATTCTGACAGCATCAAAGAAGACCCTGACAAACATGAAATTATCACAAAATTCAGTATCAATGAGCAGGATAAAGCCGATTATAAAATTTTGGTGGTCGAGGACAATCCGGTCAACCAAAATGTGGCGCTGGGAATGTTAAAGACTATCGGACTGGATGCGTCCTATGTGGCGGAAAACGGAAAAGTGGCGATAGAACAATTAAAAAAGTACGATTTTGATCTGGTTTTTATGGATATGCAAATGCCGGTGCTGGATGGATTGGCGGCCACCCGGCAAATCAGGAAAAAAGATAGTGGTGTCAGGAATCCTGATGTACCGATCGTTGCCATGACTGCCAATGCCATGAAAGGCACGGAAGCCACCTGCCTGGAAGCCGGAATGAATGACTATATATCTAAACCTATAAAATTGGATCAATTGCGTGAGAAACTGGCCAAATGGATTCCCAAATTAAGCCAGGGTAAGGATGAAAAAGTTGCTTCTGAAAAAAGTGATTCACCGGTAAATATGTTCAATCGAAAAGAGATACTGGAAAATCTGGGCGGCAGCGAAGAGTTATTAAATGAAATCATGACAATGTATGTCGATAATACCAAAGAGAATATTGAAAAATTGACGGAATTTTTAGATGAAAAAAATCTGAAAGAAGCGGCACTGGCAGCCCATTCCATCAAAGGATCGTCCGGAAATATTACCTCCGATGTCATGTATCAGAGCGCGCTGAAACTGGAGCAGTTTTGTAAAAATGATCACCTGGCAGAGGCCCAAAAAGAGTTTGAAAATCTGAAGCAAAATTTTAAATGGTTCCAAAACCATAAAGGTGAATTTTAGATATTTTGTAAAGGAGTTATTATGGAAAAAAGACAAATAATAATTGTATCTGTGATTGTTGGTATTGCAATAATCGTATCTTCAGTAATATTGTCGGATTTTTTTCTAAAAATCAGGCACGAGGAAAATATAACAGTCAAAGGTTTCGCTCAAACAGAAATAAAATCCGATGTGGGAAAATTGCGTTTTTCTATAGTCAGGCGTGAAATCACCCTTCAGGAGGCCTACAAACAGATCAATCAGGATAAAAAAATTGTCATGGACTATCTGGCTGCCAGGGGAATTGCCGGTGACAACGTGGAGTCCAATGGACTCTATACCCATGAAATAAAGAAAATGAGTTCCAAAGGCATGTATACCAATGAAATAGAAGGGTATAATGCAACTCAAAATATGTTGATCACCTCGAAGGATGTTGAATTAATTAAAAAACTGGCCGAGGATATGACCTCTCTGATCGAATCCGGTGTCAATATTCGTATCAATGAACCGCAATATTATATTTCAGACCTGCAGGATTTAAAAATTCAGTTGCTGACAGGTGCCACTGAAGACGGGTTTACCCGGGCTAAAAAACTGGCTGAAGGCAGTGGCGCGGAAGTCGGCGCTTTGGTATCGGCTACCCAGGGAGTTTTTCAGATCACTGAGCCTAATTCAATGGAGGTGTCCGGTTACGGCATGTATAATACTTCCTCTATTATGAAGTCGGTCAAAGCAGTCGTTACATTGAGTTATGCTGTAAAATAATATCTATATATCTGTAAGTCTGTATATTTAGTCTTTTTGATAAATTTTTGTGAAAGAACAGGCTTTTGCAGATCAGAACAGTTTCAATTGCTTTTCTTCTTTTCCCGGCATTTCCAGATCATCCAGAGGGAATCCCATGCGACGGTAATTTCTGGCGTTCTCACTGGCAATGCCCGGAGATTTATTACTGTAACAATAAATACAGCCATGGGGACAACTGTCATAATAGCCAATGTCAGGAGCATTGATACAATGGCAACCTACACGGGATTTTTGAATGGTATAGGATTTTAGAGGGGCGCCGGTGATCTTATTGATCAGTTCCGCATTGATGCATTGGGCGATACGAACATTATCAATCCCTGCTAAATGATCCTCAGCACAGACATTGACCATGATACCGTAATTTTTGGCAATATGAGCCAGTTTTCTGGTAATTGCAGTTTCCTGCTGCTGCGACGGATGAGTAAATTTAATCCGATGATCGCGGGTGACTTTTTCAAAATTTTTAATTGTTTTTTTGTAAAGATCAACAAAACTGATGGTACAATTCTGAATATAGCCGGTCAATTGTGCGGCAATATACTCAAAGCGCCTGAGAATAAAATCCTCCGGTGTAACGGTGGATAAAATGATGGGATCAAAACGCCATTGAATATAGTGTTTGCCGTAACGTTTGGAAAGAAACTTAGCAGCGTCAATTATTTTATCCACGGAAGGATTGTTATGCTCAAGGATTTTAGGTAAACCGTTAATAGTGAGATGCATGTAATGCCGGTATCTTTTATCAATGAAATCCAGGTGTTTGAAGAGCGGGATCGGATTGCGGGTCCAGAAAACAATCGCCTTCACATGATCGGGAGTCAAACTGACAAATACCGGCTTTCCGGATACCGGGTTGGGATAAGCGGTGTATTCCATTTTCATCCGTCTGATCAGCCAGTCGGAATAGTAGGCGGGAATATCTGTCCGGCGGCTGACGGATAGTATGTTTTGTTTATTCTTCATTGGTATATTTTACAAAAACCACAGCGAGAAATGAAAAATTTCTTATGGTTAATCATAAAAAAAGAGGTTGAGCAAAATTCTGTCAACCTCTGATTATTGAAATTTTTGGTAAGGCTTAATGGATCATTTTACCCAGTGTATTTAATTTTAGTTTTGTTTTTAATGAGCCGGGCAAGGCGTTTTTATTGATCATTAAAGCAATTGTTTTCATGCGAAAATAGGGCTTTGAAATGTAATAGTAGCCCTCGTATTGTTTATCTTCTGTGCCCCAGGAATTTTTGATCTTGTAAAATAGATTACCCTGTTGGTCTTCCACCAGTCCCACCAGGTGCATGAGATGGTCATCGGTGGTATGAAAATTATCAAAGGTTTCCTGCCGGAGCGCCTGATCCACTTCTTTTTCTTCGACAAAATCTTTGATTTTACCATCCCATTTTTTTTCAATTGTATCTTCATAGGCATCGGTTGGTAAAATCGCAATATCCAGTGTGTCGGGAGAAAAATAGGCTTCGCTGACATCAGCATCCCAACAAATTGAGTAGCCTTTTTTAAGTGCATGATCAACGGCTTGTTCCAGGTCATCTATAGGGACATTATAATAATTGCAATTGTAACTCCAGTTGTCCGGTACTTCCAGGCAGCAGGTTTGATAAAAAGGATAATTGGTATATGAGGTTAATTCGATATAATCCTCAGTATTAATGGCACAGTAATTTTCCAGGAAATTTTTGGGTGTATATTCCTGGCCTTGATAGTTGAATTTTGTCGGCATTTCACCAAGATACACATCCAGTATGCCGTTGAAGGCTTTGTACCATCTGTTTGTCAGATACCGGGAGTCAAGCACGGCATCGAGAAAACCTTTGGTCACTTTTGATATCTCTTTGTGATTCACTTCACCGTCAATTTTCAATCCTGGATATTCCTGCTCCGGAACAATACCGTGTTCATTCATCATATCAATTACGTCATGGCTCTGTCCGCCTTGCGCAAAGGTATTGGCGCCATGCAAGCGTACATATTTCCGGGCTTTTTTAGCGTAGGAGCCACGGACAATGTACATTTCCGCAAGGTCAACTTCTTTACCTGTCTCTCTAAGGACTTCGGATTCCAAAAAAGAAATAGTGGCATAGGCCCAGCAAGTGCCGGAACTGCCCTGGTCTTTTACCGGTGTGTTTTTTATCCTGTAGATATTTTTAAAAGTGTAGGTAAATGTTTCTGTAGAGTCATTGGCAATTAAAAAATTTGTGAACAGAAAAAGCACCATAATTAGCAGCAAAAATTTAAGTTTCATTGGTTCTCCCCTCAATATTATTTTATAACAAATCAAAATATAGCAGGAAATTTTTTATAAAAAAGTTTTTTTTCAGCATTTTGGAAAAAGATTATTTGACCTGTTTTTTTTAAATGGCAGGATTCTTTTATTTTAATATTTCTGACTATAAGACACAGTTTATTTTACTTGGCAAAATTAATAAATATCAGATTTTTCTTTACTTTCTAAGAAATAACAATTACTTTTTTGATTACAATTTCAAGATAAAGGATATGAGTAAAAAAATTATTGTTTATGGTAAAGACTTTAATTGTTTAGAATTGTATGGTGAATTTTTTCATCAGCACGGTTTTAACGCTGTAACGATTTCCAATGCAAAAAGCTTATTGGAGTATTTTCAGGATAATAACACTGATATGATTGTTTCCGACGCCGATGTATTATTGTACGAAAATGAAGAAGTTTTGGATAAATTAAAAGACAAAGTGGATAAAATTCCCATCCTCTATTTATCAGACAAAGAAAAATCCGGGATTTTGAAAAAAGTGCTGAAAATAAAGCATGAACGGGTGATTGAAAAACCGGTGACTTTTGTCAAATTATTACAGTCGGTTCACCGGGAAATGCAGAATTAGCCTGAATAAAAATAGTTGTCTTAATAATAAAACGGCCTTAAAAATTCATTAACCACTCGATTATATAGGAATAGGGAAACTTTATAATCTGTAACCTATCCAGGTACTGAAAGAAATGTATAAAAATCATACATTTTTCCTAAATTTTTTTTAATAAGTGTCGATTAATAGATTGAAATCCAGTATTTTGATAAATAACAGATTTTGAAAGATAGTATGAAACAAATAAGTGAAAAACAAATCAACGATGTAATCGGCCACCTTGACTCAGTCAGGAGTCTGGTAGAAAAACTGCCGGTTATCAAAAATCAAAAAAATGCCGGCAATATTGATTTATTGCTTCCGGGGGTTATCCTGAAAATAATGAAATACGGCGATCAATTTGAGGTCTTGCAGACCCGGGGTAAAATTCTAAAATATTTTGGCATCAAAGAGGACTTTGCTTTTGGCCATTTTGCTGAAATTATTGATGAAAACCATTATGGTTTATTTATAAAAAATCTATCAACGACAGCAGAAACTCAATCAATGATCCGCAATGATTATCAATTTAATGTACCCGATTCTCCTTATAAGTGGTTTGAGATTATTATGTTACCCGAAGAAGATGAAGAGAATACAATAAACCTTGTAATTATAGAAAATACGGCGCGTAAGGAACTGGAAGAACGGGAACGCGTCATGAGTGAAATGGATAAATCCGCTTCCTTAAAATCCCTGGTTTCCTGCATTGCCCACGAGATCAACAATCCCAATCATAATATTATGCAAAATATTTCTTTGCTGGAAAATGGGTGGGAAGATATTATTGCCGTATTGGATGAGTATGCCGAAGAGAAGGGTGATTTCAAGATCAAAAATGTCCAGTATTCAAAAATCCGGAAATATCTCACGGAATTACTGGGTAAAATATTAAACAGCAGCCGGCAGATAAAGGATATTATCGACGATCTGAGACGCTTCTCACAGAAATCCCAAAATTTCATGAGTGATGAGATCAATCTGAACTATCTTGTGGAAAAAACCGTGGACCTGGTTAGGCGGGACATACATAATGCCACGGATAATTTCAAGGTTATGTATTCAACCGAAATGGTACCTGTCCTCGGAAATTACAACCAGTTGCAGCAGGTCTTGCTAAATTTGATCCACAATAGTTTGGAAGCTTTGGAAAATCATAGTCAGGAAATTAAAATTTTCACCTTTTTCAACCAGGAAGAAAAATATGTGGGGGTTGGTGTCTCTGATCAGGGGTGTGGGATTGACCGGGAAGATCTGAAACACATTTTTAACCATTTTTATAACATTCGACTGGGCAAAAGTGGTGGCGGATTGGGACTGCCGATCTCCAAGGAAATTATCGACTTGCATAATGGCAAAATTAAAATCAATTCAATAAAAGGGAACGGAACAACAGTATTGTTCCAATTACCGGTAAATGTCAGGAGAAATAAATAATGGGAACTTCTTTGTATCCAAGCGCGCCGGTTCTGATTGCAGATGATGTTCTGGATATTGTCATGACAACAGAGACGGTGCTGCAGTTCAATAATATTACCAATACAATAACCACAACTGATAGCCGGGAGGTGATGGGAATATTGGAAGATACTCCGGTCTCCGCCATTATTCTGGACCTTATCATGCCGAATATTTCCGGCAAAGATTTACTGAAAAAAATATCCATGAAATATCCGGAAATACCGGTGGTCATCGTAACCGGTATGAATGATATGGAAAGTGCGGTGGAATGCATAAAAATGGGCGCCTATGATTACCTGGTTAAACCTGTGGAAAATACCCGCCTGGTGAATGTTGTAGAAAGGGCTGTCCGGCTCTCGGATATGTCAAAGGAAATCTCCTTCTATAACGAGGAGGAAGGGAAAGAGGATCTGGATAATCCTGATAATTTCAAGCATATCATTACCCAGAACAAAGATATGCTATCCCTGTTTGCCTACGCCGAAGCCATTGCGCCTTCCAATCAACCGGTCCTGATAACCGGGGAAAGCGGCACCGGCAAAGGAGAGATTGCCAAAGCAATTCATCAGTGCGGTACCCGCAAAGGGCCAATGGTATCCGTGGCGATTGCCGGATTGGATGACACCATGTTTTCTGACACTCTGTTCGGCCATAAAAAAGGGGCTTTTACCGGCGCTTTGAATGACCGCGAAGGCCTGGTGAAAAAAGCTGACGGCGGCACCCTGTTTTTGGATGAAATCGGTGATTTGGAATTTCAAAGCCAGGTGAAATTATTACAACTGATCCAGGAACGTGAATATTTACCACTGGGAACTGACAATTCGGAAAAGGCCAATGTCCGGATAATTTGCGCCACTAATGTCAATATTCGCAAATCCGAGAAATTCAGAAGAGATCTCTACCATCGGCTCAATACACACCATATTCATCTGACACCGCTGAAAGAACGCAAAGAGGATATTCCCCTGCTTCTCAATCATTTTTTGAAGCAGGCGGCTGACGAAATGAATAAAAAAATGCCCAATTATCCCGAAGAATTGATCAGTTTGCTGCAGAATTATGATTTTCCCGGTAATATTCGTGAATTGCGGGCGATCATTTATGATGCAATGGCAGAGCATAAATCCAAAACGCTCAGCATGAAAAGCTTTCTCAAGAAAATTGGATCCGGTCAGGATTATACCAGCAAAGAGTTGAAAAACCAAAAGGTTGACCTCTCCCAGTGGGAAATTTTGCCAAAAATGGAAGATTTGAAGGCGCTTTTGGTTGAAGAGGCTTACCGGCGAACCAAGGGCAACCAGTCGCTGGCGGCAAAACTGATTAATGTTAGTCGGTCAACATTTATCAAGTATCTCAAACAATAGCGACCTAAAAAAATGAAAAAAAGCAGATCTATTCCGGTCTGCTTTTTTTTTGGACAGATTTTTAAACCCCCTGTATTAAAAATGTGCAATGTGATAATATTGCACATCAATCCCCCGGGATGTCTGAAAATTATTATTGTTTTTATAATATGCTTTATAGCAGTGTGTTGGACTTTTTTGTCTGATTTTTAGCAGATTATTGACGGTGAATCTGTTTGGAATTGTCAGTATGGTATCGGCTGATATTTATTGGTTTAAACTATTGTTTTCTAAAATATTATAATGGTGGCATGTATCTTGACACACTATTGGGTGAAATTAGAAAAAAAGGAAATGAAATATTATGAAAAATATGATTATTGCTTCAAGAGATTCGTTGTTTTTAGTTAACAACAGTATGTTTTTCAAACGCTTTGGCTTCAATGTATCCCATGCGAATGACTATATTCACGCGCTCAACAATATCAAAACATTGTCTTCCACCAATGATAAAATTGATATTATGATTATGAAAACCAGGGAGTTTAGTGATGCCGAAAGCTATCATTTGGAAAAAATTCTGGCAATTGATAATCAAATAAAAATAATTGTATTGTCCGACACAAATTATCCTGATAATGAAAACCTTCAATTTATCGACTATTATTCATCGCCAATGGAAATTGTCGAAAAATTGAATAATAAAATAGAATCAATTTCTTCATACTCCTCCTTTTAAAGTTAGCAGGCCGGTGAAAATCGCCGGCCTGTTGCATTTTAACCATTATTCAGGTTAATCATTGGAAAGTTTGAAAAAATCCTTAAAAATATATCCTGCAATGGCGGGATTTTCTTTTAACCGGCGCATACTATAGGGATACCAATCTTCGCCAAAGGGAACGTAATATCTGACTTTATGGCCCGCATCGATCAGCCGGTTCAGGGTTTTTTTGACAGGTACACCCAGTAGGGCCTGAAATTCGTATTTATCCCCCGGTATTTTATTTTCTGCAATAAATTGTTCACACCGCTCAATCAACGCCAGGTCATGGGTCGCTATTCCCACATAGGCATCGTTTTCAAGACAATATTTTACAAGGCTGAAAAAATTATCATTGATCTTCTGCTTATCCTGAAAACTGATTTCAGCAGGTTCTTTATAAATGCCTTTACAAATTCTCAGATTGGTTTGGTCTTCTTTAATTAAATGCTGTACATCTTTTAGTGACCGAAAGAGATAAGCCTGAATAACTGTACCGCAATTGGAATAGATCTGCCGGGCGCGACGATAAAAACCGATAGTTTGGTCTGTCCAGGGGGAATCTTCCATATCTATTCTTAGAAAAATTTCTTTTTCTTTGGCCTTGTTCAGGATCAATTCAAAATTTTTCCAGGCCTGTTCTTCATCAATTGTAAGTCCCAATTGACTTAGTTTGACAGAAATGCCGGAGTCCAAATCTTCTTCTTTTATTTTTTCGATCAATTCCAAATAGGATTGTACCGGTTTTTGCGCGGCTGCTATATTGGGGATATTTTCTCCCAGCACATCGGTTGTGGTGGCATATTTTTCACGGTTCAGTTTTTTTATCTCCCTGACAGCCTGTTCCAGATCAGTGCCGGCAATATATTTTTTAGCAACCATGCGGACCATGATTTTCGGCATCAGTGGCACTGTTTTACTCAAAAGATTATTAAACCATTTCATTGTTTTCTCCCAAATTAATTGATTCTGTATCCTACAAAAATAATATACAGATAATCCTGAAAATAAAAGTTTTAATTATAGAATTTAAAAAAAATGATTAGCCGGTTATCAGTGATTACCTGAGGATTCTAAACTCTGCCATTGAAAAATTTGCTTATTTGTGATATATTGTTGTGAAAAATTAGTTTCAGGAAGGAACAATAGGATAATTTAAACGATTATACCAGGTAACTGTCAAAAAGGATTAACCCAAAGCGGAGGAGACTATGAGAGATAAAATGATAGAACGCTTTTTTCGATATGTTAAAATTGACACCCAGTCAAAAGAGGGTGTTGAAGATGTTTTCCCCAGCACAGAAAAACAAAAAGACCTGTTGAAATTACTCAAAGATGAAATAACTGAAATGGGATTTGAAGATGTGGAAATGGATGACCATGGCTATGTTTTTGGCACTTATCCATCCAATCTGCCGGTTGAAGAAGCAAAAAATATTCCCACTATCGGCTTGCTGGCGCATGTGGATACTTCACCCGATGTCAGCGGGAAAAATGTTAAACCGGTGATCCATAAAAATTATCAGGGCGGTGATATTGTCTTACCGGGGGAAAATTCTGTCATTATCAAAGAGGACAAGCACTTGCGGTTTCACAAAGGGGATGATATTATCACCAGTGACGGGAC
This sequence comes from uncultured bacterium, assembly GCA_964472715.1. GTDB lineage: Bacteria > Fidelibacterota > UBA2242 > UBA2242 > JAFGTP01 > JAFGTP01. The sequence continues at coordinate 15,207 of CAYYMT010000068.1, forward strand.
AACGCTTTTGGGCGCAGACAATAAAGCCGGCATCACTGAAATTCTGACGGCCATTGATTATCTGAAAGAGCATCCGGAAATCAAACACGGGACAATTCGTGTCGGTTTCACACCGGATGAAGAAGTGGGTAATGGCACGAAATATTTTGATGTCAAAAGGTTTAATGCTGATGTTGCCTATACAATTGATGGTGAGCAGGTGGGTGAAGTGGAAGATGAAACTTTCAACGCGGCAATGGGCGTTTTTACCGCCAATGGCGTTAATGTCCATCCGGGCTATGCCAAAGGTAAACTGGTGAGCGCCATTCGCATGATCGCTGATGTGGTCAAAGAAATGGAAAATGATCCGGCCCCGGAAACCACGGAAAAACGGGAAGGTTATCTCCATCCTTTTACAATAGAAGGCGGTACTGAACAGGCGACGCTGAAAGTACTGATCCGTGATTTTGAAAAATCTGGAATGCAGGAACGAAAGGCGCGGCTCAAAGAAATTCACAAAAAGATAGATGCTAAGTATCCTGAAGGAGTGCTGGAATTAAAAATTGTCGAACAATATGAAAATATGAAGGTGGTATTGGATAAAGAACCCAAAACCATTGAAAATGCGCTGGAAGCGGTAAAGCGGGCCGGACTGGAACCGATCAAGATGAATATTCGCGGCGGAACCGATGGCGCCAAACTATGTTTTATGGGGCTACCGACACCAAATATATTTACCGGCGGCCATAATTTTCATGCAAAGGAAGAATGGATCGCTGTCCAGGGAATGGAAAAAGCAGTGGAGACAATTGTTAACCTGGTGCAAATCTGGGCAGAATAAAAGATACGGCAGGTGACTGAGTCTGGTTGCCTGCCCGTTATAAAATAGGACGGAATAGAGTGAAGAAAAGATTATTATCAGGGTTTTTATTAATCACCGGAATATTATTTTCCGGGCAAACGACCAGCCGCATCATCGGTCCCGGCAGTTTTTATTACAACTATGTTGACGAAAAAATGCCGGTCAGTATACATATACTGGAATTTGATTTGACTGATCCGAATCTGGAGGTGATCACCCAAAAAGCCAATTCACAGATCGCTGCCAGGGCAAAAACTTCGGTAATGGCGCATCAATTAGAAATAGAAGGCAAAAATGTGGTGGCAGCGATCAATGCCGATTTTTTTCACAAGGACGGGACCCCGGTAGGTGTACAAGTGGCTGATGGGGTACTCCTTAAAAAGCCCTTCATTCGCTCTGCATTTGGATTGCTCAATAATAATCGCCCGTTTATCGAAATTCTTGATTTTGAAGGTCTTTTGCTGGCCGGGGACAAACAGTGTGAAATCGACGGTGTTAATGCTCACCGCGGCGAAAATGAGATGATTTTGTTTAATAATTATCGTGGTGTGACCAGTAATACCAATAACTGGGGAATTGAAGTAGCGGCCCAGTATCTGTCCGATCCCTGCATTAATGATACCTCATATATTGTCGTTATTTCCAAGGACAGTTATTACAGATCGGAAGGCAATAAGGATATTCCCGGTTATGGTGTAATCCTGTCAGGTCATGGAGAAAAAAGCAGCTTCCTGAAAAATAATGTCAATATCGGCGATACTTTGAAAATATTACTGAAATTGCCGCCGGTTAAAGAAGAAATAGTTGAAGCAGTGGGCGGTGCTCCAAAAATTATTCAAAAAGGCCGTATTGACATTGATATTCGCAAAGAAAAACTACCTGTGAATTTTAGTACTGACCGGCATCCGCGAACTGCTGTGGGTTACAATCGTAACAAAACAAAATTGTATATGTTTGTTGTCGATGGACGTCAGCCGGAATACAGCGTTGGCATGTCCCTGCGGGAACTGGCCAGGTTTATGATTGACTGGGGTGTTTATGAGGGGATAAACCTTGATGGCGGCGGTTCTTCGACAATGGTAGTGCGAAACAGTGTGGTGAACCGCCCGTCGGATGCTACCGGAGAACGCAGTGTTAGTAATGCGCTGATGGTGCTCTGTAAAAACCAGTCCGATGAAGTGGAATTTATGAACATTTCGCCCGGACGGTTGAAATTATCTAAAAATGAAAAATACAAATTTGAACTGCATTTATTTGATAAATATTACAACTCTATTTCATATGAAAAGGCCGATTGGTTTTGTGCCGGTGATTTAGGCACAATTAATGACGGTGGTGAATTTTCTGCGGCGGGGCATTCAGCTGCCGGCTATATCTATGTTGATGTTGAGGGGAAAAAAGATTCTTCTTACGTTATCATTAAGTGAAATATTCCAGGCAACAGACCTGCTCAAAACCGGCAAAGCAGAAAATATAATTCCTCATCGAAATCATCTTCATCGCAGATATTTTTGTAGTAATTTAATTCTCTAACTCCCAGTTCCTTTAGCAGTGTTGACAATTCTTTTTCATCATAGGCCTGATAGATCTGCTGAAACCCTTTAACCTTGTTATTTTCAGTGATGATGTAATAGATCACTTTAGTAATATTTTCTCTTTCATCAAAAAAGTTTTCCTGCAAAAACAGGTACGGAGAATCGCTGAAAATTCCCGATTTAGCATGATGCCATTGCGGCGGGGCTTCTCCATAATCGATAATGGCATCAGTATGAAGTAATTCCAGGAGTAATCGCCCTCCCGGCCGCAATAATTGTCTGATCTGTTTAATTAATTCTTCACCATCTGTCCGCAGGAAAGTATTGAACCAGCCAAAGTTTAGGAGAACCAGGTCATATTTTTGGTACAGTTTCATCTGTAATAGATTTTGGCAAAGATAGGTAGTATTGGGGGCATTATTATTTTTTGCATACTCGATCGCAGCGGGAGAAATATCAATGCCGGTACAGGTGTGACCCCGTTTCGCCAGCTCTTCCGTATAAAGTCCGGGACCACAGGCAAGATCAAGAATTCGCGCCGGTTTTTCCTGTAAAATGGAGATATGAACCCAGTTGACATGCTTTTTGATAATGAATTGCCGGCGGGAGTTTACATCATTGCTCTGGTCAAGATGAAGTTTCAGGCTGCGGCGACTAAAAGTTTCATCGCTCCATGGAATGGGTGAAATTTTTATATGGCGCGGATCTTTAAAGAAATCCTGAAGTGTCTGCCTATCCAATTTTTGCCCTGATTGCCCTGATATATTCCGGTGTGGTGCCACAACATCCACCTACAATCTGAATCCCCAACTTTTTTATTTTCAAAATATTGTCAGAAAAATAGTCTTCATCTTCCGGATAAATTAACCGCGCGCCTTCGGTTTTTGGCATTCCGGCATTGGGCTGTATGATTTTCCAGCCCGGCAGTTCTGCCGACATTTTTTCTGCCAGTAGAACCATGGTGTCACTGCCCACTGAACAGTTGGCTCCCACAGCGTCGGCACCATTATCCTGTAGTTGTTTCAGGGAATCAATGGCGGGATTTCCCATCATAGTGGCAAAGGTGTCGTTTTTGTGTTCAAAAGTCAGGGTGGCGAATATTGGTTTATTAGTCAGAGAACGAACGGCTTTAATAGCGGTAAGCGATTCCTGAATGTCAAACATAGTTTCGATTATAAAAATATCGACACCGGCTTTATTTAGATATTCCGCTTGTTCCAGGAAAACATCTTGCAGTTCTTCGGGCGACTTTTCTCCCAGTGGCGCCAGCATTTCACCGGTTGGGCCGATATCGCCGGCAACTACTTTATTTCCCCGGGCTGACCGGGCAATAGTAACCGCTTGGGTGTTAATCTCTTCAGTTTGTTGGTTCAGTTTTGCTTTTTTGAGTTTTAGCCGTGTTCCGCCAAAGGTGTTGGTTGTGATTACATTTGCACCTGCCTGAATATAGGATTCATGGATATTCTTCACCACTTCGGGTTTCTCCAGGTTCCAATATTCCGAGGCTTGTCCGCCCTGAATACCGGCCTGCATCAGCATAGTACCCATAGCGCCGTCAAACAGCAGCCCATTTTCATTGATCATTTTTGTTAGTTCCATAAATCCTCCGGTGTTTTTGGTTATGGTCTAATATTAATATTCCGATCGGAATTTTCAATATATTTTTCGATGGTGTTG
>CAYYMT010000069.1:0-5590 GCA_964472715.1 uncultured bacterium
AATATTATCACGCCCTGATCGGCGGCAATTTTCGTCTCGACGCGATTCAGGCGGCCGTGCTGTCGGTGAAATTACAATACCTGGAAAACTGGCATCGCGCGCGTCGTAAAAATGCGGCATATTATGATGAAAATCTGATAGTTGACAGCATTACCAAACCAGAACCGGTCTATGGACGGGAACACCACATTTACAATCAATACATTCTGTCGGTAGATGATAAACGGGATGACTTGCGCGCCTTTTTGAGAGAGGCCAATATCGGCAATGAAGTCTATTACCCGGTGCCTTTTCATGAACAGGAATGTTTTCAATATTTAGGATATAAAAGGGGACAATTTCCCCATTCCGAATATGCGGCGAAACACACCCTTGCTATTCCCATCTATCCGGAATTGAAAAAAGAGATGCAGGAATATGTCATTAAAAAATTAGAAGAATTTTATAAATAAGCGGTGAAACCATGAGTGATAAAAAATATTTTGTCCACGAAAGCAGTTATGTCGATGACAATGTGGAAATCGGCGCAGGCACCAAAGTCTGGCATTTTTCCCATATCCAAACCGGCGCAAAGATCGGAAAAAATTGTGTCTTTGGGCAAAATGTTAATGTGGGTAATAATGTCAAAATCGGTAATTTTGTAAAAGTGCAAAACAATGTTTCCATTTACGAAGGTGTTGAACTGGCGGATTATGTTTTTTGCGGCCCTTCTATGGTTTTTACCAATGTCATTGATCCCCGCTGTAAATATCCCCAATCCGGTTCCGAATTTTACCATAAAACCCTGGTGAAAGAGGGAACCTCCATGGGTGCCAATTCTACGATTGTTTGTGGCAATACGATTGGACGCCATGCCTTTATCGCGGCCGGCGCTGTGGTGACGAAGGATGTGCCGGATTTCGCGCTCATGGTGGGCGTGCCGGCAAAACGCAAAGGCTGGGCTTGTGAATGCGGTGAAATATTACCAAAATTCGATAAAAAAGTCACCTGCCCTCGCTGCCAATTAAACTATGAAGAAGTAAACGAAAATAAACTGATACAAAAACAGGATAACTAATGAAGAATTTTGCCATTATTGGGGTTGGCGGCTATATCGCCCCCAGACATTTAAAAGCTATTAAAGATACGGATAACAGTTTAGTTGCCGCTACGGATCCCTTTGATTCAGTGGGGATTCTTGACCGCTATTTTTATGAAGTGGATTATTTTAAGGAATTTGAACGCTTTGACCGTCATATCGAAAAACTCCGACGGAAGAGTGATGCTGCTGCTGTGGATTATGTTTCCATCTGTTCTCCCAATTATCTGCATGACGCTCATATTCGTTTTGCATTGCGTGTGGGCGCGGACGCGATTTGCGAAAAACCTTTGGTTTTGAACCCGTGGAATATTGACGGCCTGGCGGAAATTGAAGAGGAAACCCAAAATAAAATTTATAATATTCTCCAGTTACGGGTGCATCCCAGCATTATGAAATTGCGTGAAAAAGTGCTGAACAGTGATAAAAAAGATAAATATGATATTGATCTCACCTATATAACGTCCCGTGGAAAATGGTATTATTACTCCTGGAAAGGAAGCAGCCAGAAGTCCGGTGGTGTCGCGACTAATATCGGCATTCATTTCTTTGATATGCTGACCTGGATTTTCGGGGATGTGCAGACCAATGATGTGCATGTATTGGAAGAGAAAAAAGCCGGTGGCTTTCTGGAACTGGAAAACGCCAATGTGCGCTGGTTTCTGTCTTTGGATAAGGATGATCTGCCGCAACAGGCTGTGGAAGCGGGAAAACCAACCTATCGTTCCATCCAGGTGGAAGGGGAAGAAATCGAATTCAGTGGCGGATTTACTGATCTGCATACTGTGGTTTACCAGGGTATTTTGAATGGTAATGGCTACGGAATCAAGGATGCCTATACCTCTGTGAAAATTGCCCATGATATTCGGCATGCAACACCCATTGGCGTTGATCAGGTAAAATCCCATCCATTACTGCTGAGAAGCAAAAAATAAACAGGATTATGATGAAGCAACACTATGATTTACATACCCATACAACAGTTTCGGACGGGACTTTTTCTCCGGAAGATCTGGTACAGAAAGCCATTGATGAAGGGTTTCAGGCAATTGCCATTACAGACCATGATAATATCGGCGGTATTCAGACCGCGCAGGATTTTGCGGGTGACCGGTTAATGGTTATCCCCGGTGTGGAGATCAGTGTGGAATATGGCCCCGGTACTATGCACATGTGCGGTTATTTTATGGATTTGGACAATGATTATCTGAATGAACGATTGGATTTTGTGCAGGAAGCCCGTCGGCAACGCAATCCGAAAATCGTAAAAAAATTAAATGATGCCGGTTTTGCCATGACAATGGAGGAGATTGAAGCAGTAGCCGGTAGCAAGCAGGTGGGACGGCCTCATTTCGCCACCGTGATGCTGGACAAAGGGTATGTGAAAACCAAGCAGGAAGCCTTTGATAAATATCTGGATAAAAGCGCTCCCTGTTACGTCAACAAAGCAAGACTTTCCCTGGAAGACTCCGTCAAAGCGATTCGCACTGCCGGCGGTATTCCGGTTTTGGCTCACCCAATCCAACTTAAATTAAAGAATGAAACAGAATACCGGGAGATGTTTGCCCATTTGAAAAAGATGGGTGTCCTGGGAATTGAAGCCTTTACCAGTCGTCAAACCGATGAAGAAAATGATTTGTTTTATGGAATGGCAAAAGAGTTAGGTATGCTGATCACTGGCGGCAGCGATTTTCATGGCGCCAATAAGCCCAATGTTAAACTGGGGCATTTCGGGTCTGATATCAAAATTGATTTCCCGGCATTAATCAAGGAAATGAAAGCATTATGCAAGAAAATGTAGTCTGGCATGATACGGAAATAAACCTGGAAACCCGTGAAAAACAACAGGGACACCAGGGCGTTGTGCTGTGGTTCACCGGTTTGTCCGGTAGTGGCAAGTCCACGGTTGCCACAGCATTACAAAAAAAACTTTTCAATCTGGGTTGTCATGTTTATATTTTGGACGGTGATAATGTCAGACACGGCTTAAATTCAGATTTAGATTTTTCAAAAGCAGACCGGCAGGAAAATATTCGGCGCATCGGTGAGGTGGCAAAGCTATTTATGGATGCCGGCATGATTACGCTGACTTCCTTTATTTCGCCTTTTCGCAAGGACCGTGAGCGGGTCCGTAAAATTTTGCCGGCCGGAAAGTTCGTGGAAGTTTACGTAAAAGCGCCGCTTGATGTGTGCGAATCCCGGGACCCTAAGGGCCTTTACAAAAAAGCGCGATCAGGAGAAATTCAGGATTTCACCGGTATAAGTTCGCCCTATGAGGAACCTGAAAATCCCGAGGTAACAATTGAAACCTTTAAATATAGCGTTGAACAAAATGTGGACGAAATCGTTAGTTATTTGCTAGCGAATAAATATATCAAAAAAGAATAGGTAGAAAATGGATCATTTACAACAATTAGAGAACAAAAGTGTGCATATCTTCAGAGAAGCCTATGCCAATTTTAAAAATTTGGGAATGTTGTGGTCAATTGGAAAAGATAGTACGGTGCTGTTATGGCTCGCCAGAAAAGCCTTTTTTGGTCATGTACCTTTTCCGTTAGTACATATCGATACCGGATATAAAATCCCTGAAATGATTGAATATCGTGATAAACTGGCCATGAAATGGAAACTGACCATGGTCGTTGGCCAGAATAAAAAAGTTTTGCGTGAAAAAAAAACTTACCCGGAAGGTAATGCTGATCGTATCACTTGTTGCGGTCTATTAAAAACCCAGGCTTTGCGTGATACCCTGTCCGGGCGAGGTGAAAGAATGATATTAAATCTTGAAACCGGAGTATATGAACCGGATAAAAGTTCTGAAGCTTATACCGGCGTTATTGTTGGCGCCCGTTCTGATGAAGAGGGTTCCCGTTCGAAAGAACGCTATTTTTCCGCCAGAAGCAAGGAAAATGACTGGGACATCGCAGACCAGCCACCGGAGTTCTGGAACCAGTTCAAAACTGATTTTGCGCCGGGCACGCATGTTCGTATTCACCCACTATTGGATTGGACTGAACTCAATATCTGGGAATATATCAAGCGTGAAAATATTCCAACCGTATCCCTCTACTACAATCAAGGCGATGGCACCCGGTACCGTTCACTGGGTTGCGCACCCTGTACCTCACCGATTAAATCGGAATCCCGCAATGTGGATGAAATCATTGAGGAATTAAGTAGTGGTCAATTATCCAATATTGCTGAACGCTCCGGCCGTGAACAGGACAAGGAAGATGGCGGCGGTCTGGAAACACTTCGTCGTGATGGATATATGTAGAACCCCAGGTTGAGGTTGAGATTTAGGTTGAGTCTAAGAAATTAAGAAATGAGGAAATAAATGAGTCTGGACAGACAACAAATGAATATCGTGATTGCCGGACATGTGGACCATGGCAAAAGTACCATCATCGGACGATTGCTCCATGACACCGGCTCCTTGCCTGAAGGAAAACTGGAACAGGTAAAGGAAAATTGTAAAAGAAATTCAAAACCCTTTGAATTTGCCTTTTTGCTGGATGCATTAAAAGATGAACAGGCCCAGGGGATTACCATAGATTCCGCCCGTGTCTTTTTTAAAACAAAATTAAGAGATTATATCATTATCGACGCGCCGGGACATATTGAATTTTTGAAAAATATGGTGACCGGGGCCTCCCGCGCGGAAGCGGCTCTGCTGGTTATTGATGCCAATGAAGGGGTCCGTGAGAACAGTCGCCGTCATGGTTACATGATCTCAATGCTGGGGATTAAACAGATGGCTGTGCTGGTCAATAAAATGGATCTGGTGAATTATGATGAACAAACCTATCGTGAAATTGTAGATGAATATTCCGGATTTTTAGAAAGTATCAATGTGGAACCCACTTGTTTTGTGCCGGTATCGGGATTTGAAGGAGATTCTGTCTCCAAACTGACAGAAAAGATGCCCTGGTACAAAGGGGAAACAGTCCTTGACGTTCTCGACGATTTTGAGAAAGAAGAGCCGAAAAAGGATAAAGAATTCAGAATGCCGGTTCAGGGGGTCTATAAATTTACCCGCTTTGGTGATGACCGCAGAATTATTGCCGGTACTGTTGAAACCGGTGAACTGAAAATCGGTGACGAAGTTGTCTTTTATCCCTCCGGCAAACGAAGCAAGGTGAAAACCATTGAGGCCTTTAATACGGAACCGCAAACTTCAATTGCTGCCGGTGATGCTGCCGGATTTACTTTGGAAGAACAGATTTATATTACCCGCAGTGAAATTGCAACCAAAGCCACAGAAAATCCGCCAAAGGTTTCTACCCGGTTGCGTGTGAATTTGTTTTGGATGGGTAAAAATCCGTTTGTCAAAGAAAAAGAATATAAATTAAAAATCGGAACCGTACGGTTACCGGTTAAAATCGAAGAAATTACAAAAATTATTGATGCATCGGATCTGAACCTGACTGTAGAAAAAGACCGGGTGGAACGCCATGATGTGGCCGAATGTATCCTGAAAGTAAAAAACAATATTGCTTTTGATATTGCTGA
>CAYYMT010000069.1:5690-19152 GCA_964472715.1 uncultured bacterium
GAAGAAGGTAAATTGGTTTATTACCTTGGCCTCGGTAGTTTGCTCTATGGTGTGGATGCCGATATCAAATCACCGGAAAATCATGGTGAAAACAGTGAAAAACGGGCTGAACATTTTCGTCGGTTGGCGGAAGTGGCCAATATTATGCTGGACTCAGGCATGATCATGATCCTGTCCGCTTCAGAAATGTCACAGCAGGATCTGGAAATCCTGAAAGTGGTAGTTGATGTGGAAAAAATCGACACCATCTGGGTTGGCGATGATATTACCACCGACTTGCAATTCGATGAAAAACTGTCGACCCTGCTAAAATCTTCCGAAAATGCGGAAAAGATTAAATCACGGTTGCAGGAAACCGGGGTGATTTTCAGTCCCTGGTAAGAAAATAAAACAATAAAATATATGGATGGATATATTAATTTTAATATATCCATCTTTTTTAACCGGTATTTTTTATAATGCCAGAAGAATAGGGGATACCTATTAATTTTAAGATTCATAAAATTTTTGAATCCGTTTGTAATTACCTTTATTCTATGAACTTTTTTTATTATTATTAATAATAAATATACGCGGGAAGGAATGTAAAAATGAGAAAAATTTTGATTATTATGATTTTGGGTTTTATTTTTTCCTGTTCCGAAAAAGAAAGCGATCTGGAAAAAATTGATTCATTCAATCCTGACAATAAATATTTAAAAGCCAACCTGATCAGTTTGCATTATATGATTGAGACTGACAAGCCTTCAGATATAGATTCGGTTTTTAATAATTTTATAAAAAATGTTTCAATTCCGGTCACTCCTGAGGATTGTCCTGACGGGGTATATACCGGCCGGTCACCCCAGGATGCCTTTGGATTTTATCATCAGGTTGAAATTGAAATTAAAGACAACAAAATTATTCGTGTGGAATACGATGAAGTCAATGAAGAGGGACTCAGCAAAAAGAAGAATAAGGTTTATGCACAGCAAATGGGCAAAAACGGGGTAACGCCGGCAAAGGCCTATAATGAAATGGAAAAGCAATTGATTGAAGAACAAAATTACCAGGAAGTGGATGCAATTACAGGAGCCACATATTCCCTTTACCGGTTTCGCTATGCTGTGGCTCTGGCTTTGATGAAAGCAAAAATGAAAGCCCGGTAATATTAAGCTCATGAATAGACAACAGTTATTGCTAAAACAACTCCCCTCTGTGGATAAAGTGCTGAAGCGTTTTCCCGACTACAGGATACACCGGCACATACTAATTAAAATAATTCAAATAAAGATCACAATACTCCGAATGGCTATTTTATCAGATAAAATAGCTGTTGATACAAATTTGGAAACAATGGTTTATGATCAGGTTTGTGAGGAAATTTCATTAATTCAGGCAGGCCGGTTTAAAAAGGTTCTCAACGGCACCGGTATTATTCTCCATACCGGGTTGGGACGGGCGCCTTTTAGTGGTCAATTCTGGCAGGAAAATGAAGAAAAAATCTGCGGATACCAAAATTTGGAATTTGACCTGGCAACGGGGAAAAGGGGCGAACGTCTTGATCATTGTGAACAATTATTCCATTATTTATCGGGAGCAGAAAGCGCGCTCGTAGTCAACAATAATGCAGCGGCTTTGCTGTTGCTCCTCAATACTCTGGCTACGAATAAAGAAGTCATAGTTTCACGGGGCGAACTGATCGAGATCGGTGGCTCCTTCAGACTGCCGGAAGTTATTGCCAGAAGCGGCGCTAAAATCAGGGAGATCGGTACCACAAACCAAACACATTTAAAGGACTATGAAACAGCTATCAATGATAATACCGGATGTATTCTGATTGCCCATTCATCTAATTATAAAATAGAAGGATTTACAAACTCTCCTGAGTATGATGAAATAATTAAAATCGGAAGAGCGAAAAATATACCTGTGATTTTGGACCAGGGAAGCGGTGATTTTCAAAAAGGAAGCCCGGCTAATATTGAAGCACTGATGTCAAAAGGGTTTGATGCGCTCTGTTTTAGTGGTGATAAACTGCTGGGTGGGCCACAATCGGGAATTATTTTAGGACGGGAAGAATTAATTCGTCAATGCCATGAAAACCCCCTCTATCGCGCATTGCGCTGTGATAAGGTTACCGTAATGGCGCTGGAATGGACGCTGCGAAAAATCATTCTGCAGGAAGATAAAGCAATAGGAAAAAGATATCTGGCAAGCAGAAGCCAGGAAGATCTACAGCGAGTTGCAGAAAATATTATAACAACTATTGGTTCGGGAATCGCATCATTTTTGGGCATTGAAGCCCGGGAAACAACTGTGGAAATGGGAAGCGGATCGCTGCCGACAGAAAAATTTGACAGCATGGGATTATATTTCAGTAATATTAATGCCGAAACTCTGGCGAAAGCCTTTAGAAAATGCCATGTCCCGATTATTGGGTATATCCATAAAAACCATTTTATCATTGATTTGAAAGCCATTCATGAGCATGAAATCGATACACTGGCACAGCAAATCCGTCAGGTATTTGATTTTCTGAAAGATCAGGGATAATTTTCTTCCCACAGGGTTTTGGAAACAACACGGTAGGCGGGCTTATAATGGTCAACATATTGTTTTGAGTGATGCGGTGTAAAGTAGTTCTTTTCTTTTATCAGCTTCAGATAATCATTCCATAGTGTTTTGTCGTAAGCAACTTTTCCCGTTGAGATGAGGTCCGTGATTTGTTCCAACGCTGCCACCAGGTCTTCCCGGCTTTCCGGTTGACAGGATTGATACAGAATTATTGATAATTTTTCAATATCACCATTGATTGCTTTGAAATGCTTTAGATTAATACGAATGTAACGATTATGCGGGGATATTTTTTCCGTTAATGGCATATTTGTATCGGCGGAAATTTTTTGAAATTCATATTGCAGATAGTTTTGCATTTTTTCTTTTGAGGTATTCAGGTGATTAGGACCCATAATTCCCTGGTAAACAAATTTATATAGATCCTGAGGTTGTGATTCGGGATAGGTTTCCAAATGTGATTTCAAAACCTCTTTCCAGGAATTTTGTCCGGTTTTCTGGCAATTAGCCGGCAGAATCAATAAAATTCCAAATAAAATCGCTGCTTCCAGGAATCGTGTTATCATAATTATTTCTCCGATAATTTTTAAAATTTAGGGATATTACTAATAAATTTTTGAGAAGAAAAATTGTTTTAAGAAAATTGACGGAATTTTTTTAGATTACCCATTGTTTATTTTGACAGGGACAGTCAATGGAAAAGAAAGAAAAAGATATACATAGCGATGATATGGGGTTTTTGGACCACCTGGAAGAACTCCGCTGGCGCATAATAAAATCTTTAATAGCAATTGTTGTATTTGCAATCGGTGCCTTTGTGTTTTCTGATTTTTTTGTAGACGCGCTAATGCTTCCGTCAAAGGATGTTGACAAAATGCTTGTCCAGGTCCTTAAGGTTCAGGAAATGCTCATGTTAAAATTCAAAATCGCTTTTATTATGGGAATGATCCTGGCGATTCCCGTCGTAGCTTACCAGTTTTGGGCCTTTGTGGCGCCGGGGCTATACGCCCAGGAAAAACGCTGGGGACCGGCGCTGGTGATCTTTGTGACACTATTTTTTCTGGCTGGTGCTTCCTTTGCGTATTTTGTTATCGTCCCTTTTGCACTGGAATTTTTAGTGTCCATTGGTGATCCTGAGATCAAACGCCAGTTTTCCCTGGCATATTATTCAAAATTTGTCATTCAGTTGGTTCTGGCTACCGGTATTATTTTTCAGATGCCGATATTATCCTTTATTCTGACAAAAATGGGTCTGATAACCAAGCAGTTTTTACGGAAGTACTGGAAATATGCTGTTACATTATCTTTCATTCTGGCGGCCTTTATTACGCCACCGGATCCCATCAGTATGTTGATGATGGGTTTTCCCTTGCTCTTGCTCTATGAGTTAAGCATTTTTATATCCGGTATAGCGGAGCGTAAAAATGAAGCGGAAGAGGAAATAGAAAATACCAAATAATAGAAAAAAGTATGGAAAATCTGAACTCCCGGCTGAATCGGGAAATAGCAAAATCCCATCAATTGTTTGAAGACTATTTTAGCAATGATGAAATAAAAATCGCTGAGATTTTAGAGTTTTTATTAAATCAGCGGAGTAAAAAGATCCGTCCCCGCATCCTTCTTCTCGTCGCGGAATTGGCCGGTGGTATAAATGACTTGTCGACTAAATGTGCAACTATTTTAGAAGCCCTGCATACGGCCAGCCTGATCCATGATGATATTATTGATCTGGCTAAATTACGACGCGGAGAAAAATCCATTAACCATCAATTCGGAAATAAACTGGCGGTCCTCACCGGAGACTATTTGTTGAGCCGAAGTTTAAAATTACTGGCCCGTGAAAAAAACACGAAAATTATTGAGGTTTATGCGCACGCTGCCGAAGAATTGTGCCTGGGGGAAATTTTGGAACAGCGGCAGCGGGATGAAGACAATTATTCTGTCAAAACCTATTTTGAAATTATTCGAAAGAAAACAGCTTCTTTATTTATTGCCAGCGCTGAAATCGGTGTTTTAACTGCCGGGGGAGCGGAAAAATTACAACAAAAGATGAGTGAATTTGCAAAATTTTTTGGTATCGCTTTCCAGTTAAAAGATGATCTGCTGGATTTTCTCGGTGATGAAGAGGTAACCGGTAAAGAAACCGGCAAGGACCTGACGGAAAATGTCTGGACTTATCCGGTCCTGGCCGCGCTGCAAGCAGGAAATGACAACGAGTCTATAATTCAGGCGCTTGAGACAAATGATTTTCACCGCCTGAAAAAACTGATCGCAAAAAACCAGGGATTTGAAAAAACAAAAGCGGCCATAGAGTCCTATTCTAATAAGGCCTTAGATATATTAAATAAACTCAATGATTGTGATGCCCTGCGGGAATTGCAAATAATTGTGCAGCAAAATATTACAAGAAATAAATAAATTGCCAAATAAACCCGTCAAAATATTGATCATGCGTTTAAGTTCACTCGGTGATATTGTCAATCTCACCGTGATTTTTCCGGTATTACGGGACCATTACCCCAATGCGTCGATCGATTTTGTAATAAAAGAAAAATTCAGACCTATTGTGGAACCGAATAATTATAATATAGGGATCATTGGCTTCGATGAAAAAGCAGGCCTTGGTGGTTGGATAAATCTCTGCCGCCATTTAAAAATGGAACAGTATGATTATTTTTTGGATATGCACAATAATATTCGCAGTCACATTTTGAGCGCTTTTTTATGGAAAACGAAAAAGAGACATTTTGTCAAGCCCCGTATTCGGCGATTTTTATTATTTTATTTTTGGATCAACTTATTTCCGAAATCCTACACGCTCATCAGCCAATATCTCAAAGTGCTGACTCTTTTAGATATTCACGAAGAGACCGGGAAAACAGAAATTTGCCTGGAAAAATCAGTGGAAACAGCTGCGCGAAATATATTAAAAGAAAAAGGGATCACCGGCGATTTTGTCGCTCTTTTACCCATCGCCGCCTGGAAAAATAAGCGTTATAATTTGAACCGTTTTAAAGAACTTTCGCAATTGATCATAAAAAAGCATAACTTACCAATAGTCTGGCTGGGAGGAAAACAGGATCACTACCTGAATGCCATTGAATTGAAATCCGAAAATATAATACCGATCATTGGTAAAACCGGTTTAATGGAATCAATGGCTATTCTAAAACAGGCTCGCCTTGTGATTGGCAATGACACTGGCCTGACCTATGCCGCCCAGGCATTGGGAACACCGGCCCTGATCATCGAAGGGCCAACCTCACGGGAAACCGGTGCCGGACATGTTCAGTATGGAAGCCGGGTGATCGAAAAGAATATCTGGTGCCGGCCCTGCTCACAAAAAGGTGATCGCAGGTGTTACCGGAAAAAACAATATTGCCTGGAAATAAGGCCTGAACAAATTTTTGACACTTTTAATCAAATTTTTACGGATGAAGACCTATGAAATATGTCTGGAAATTTTTATATAATTTTATTGTCGTTCCCATTGGTATTGTCCTATACTATCTTTTTTCCGTTTTTAGTCATAAGATGCGAACCGGAATTTCCGGGCGACACAAAACAATGCAACGAATCAAAAAATTGCGCGAGGCCCATCCGGACCGGGAACTTATCCTGTTTCATTCCGCTTCTTTGGGTGAGTATGAACAGGTAAAACCGGTTGTGCAGGGAATCAAGCAAAAACGGCCGGATATTTTGACAATAGTTAGTTTTACGTCTCCCAGTGGGTTTGAGAACGCGGACCGAATCGATGCGATAGATTTATTTATCTACCTGCCCTTTGATTTTCGGCCGACTATCAGAAAATTTTTAAAAGAGTTGCGGCCGGATAAGATTATTTTTGTTACTTATGAACTCTGGCCAAATGTGCTCTCTGTTTCTGCAAAAATGGGCATCACCACCTACCTGATTTCCGCGCGAATCCGTTCCACCAGCAAAAAATGGCGGTTTTATGTGCGTGGGTATTTTACCGAATTATACAACACATTAGATAATATTTATGCTGTCACCGAAGGCGATGCCAAGGAGTTGGAGTATATATTGACGGCTGGTCATACAAATGTTCAAATATTAGGAGACCCGCGCTATGACCAGGTAATTCAGCGGGCTGAGAGCAGAAGTAAAAAAAATATTCCTCAACTTTTTACCGATGGCTTTGTCATCTGTGCAGGCAGTGTATGGGAACAGGACCTGGCTGTAATTTCGGCTCCGTTAAAGAATTTATTGCAGACAAATCCTCGGGTAAAATTGATCATTGCGCCCCATGAAACCGATGATTTCCATGTTAATCAGGTGAAATCACAATTTGCGTCAGACGGATATAAAATTCAGCGATATACCGAATTGAGTGGGTCTTGTACGGGACGCTTGTTAGTGATTGATAAAATTGGCCTTCTGGCGGAACTGTATCATCAGTCTGATCTTGCCTTTGTGGGTGGTGGGTTTAAAAAAGCTGTCCATAATGTTATGGAACCTGCCATTGCCGGTATACCGGTTATCTTCGGTTCAAATTACCACAATTCGCGGGAAGCCCAACAACTGGTAAAGTATCAGGGAGGATTTTCCGTTGCGAATGCTAAAGAGTTTGAGCAGATTTTGAGTGGACTCCTGCAGGATAAAGAAAAATATAATACTGTATCGGCAGCTTCAAAAAAGGTTATCCTCAGTAATAAAGGGGCTGCTGTCAGAACTGTTGAACACATTTTAAACGATAAATGAGTATAATACTAGACAACGTAAAATATTCTTACGGCTCACAATTCAGCCTAAATATCAACCGCAAGATACCTGCAAATTCGATCACCCTTCTGATCGGGGAAAATGGCGCCGGCAAAACAACACTGCTCAAATTGCTGGCCGGAGTTCTAATTCCGGAATCCGGAAGGATTAAGTTTGAATATGATAAACATGACATCGGATATATCTTTCAAAATCCTGATGACCAGTTGATCCAGTTGAGTATTGAAAAAGAACTGGCTTTCAACCTTGAGAATCAAGGAATGGAACAGGAAAAAATGGCCGAAATAATCAAAACTTATCTGGTGGAATATGATTTTCAGGGTAGAGCAAAAATATCACCAGGGAATTTGTCCGGTGGTGAAAAACAGCGACTGGCTCTGGCGTCGACGCTGATCTCAAAGCCACAATTATTGATTTTTGATGAACCCACCGGATTTTTGGATTACAGGCAGCGGGAAAAATTTTACCGGCGCGTAAAACAATTGAAAACCCGGGGGCATACCATTATCTGGGCAACCCATGAAATCGATGAATTGACTTTTGCCGATTATCTGCTGGAGTTAAAAGCCGGAAGCACCCGGTTTTGGGGAAGTAATAGAGATTTTTTGAAGCATCTGGAAAATAATCCGGAAATAAAGGAATTATTATATCCATGCGACTGACAATCAATAATCTGATATACCAATATTTTGATCACACTGATTTTTCTGTGAAGATTGACGCCGCCACACATAATTTTCAGCAAAATCTTGGGATTTATGGCCTTTCAGGGTCCGGTAAAACAACGGTTGGAAAATTGCTGGCAGGTTTACTTTCGCCACTGTCCGGCAATATCAACTTATCGCCGGCAAATCCTTATATCCTTTATTCTGCCCAGCAATCGGAGAATATTTTCCTGGGCAACACAATTGATAAAACCCTTGCCATGGTGGCTAAAAATAATCAGCGTGTCAGTGCGCCGGAAACAGAGATCAGTCAATATTTGGACTATTTTAAGGTAGATTATAACCATATAAAAAGGAAAGAAGGATATGAACTCAGCGCTGGCGAATTAAGAAAATTTGCCTTAAGTTTAGCCTTTGTCTGTAAACCGGACATTCTTGTTCTGGACGAACCAACGATTGGTTTGGATATTAAATCCAGGATTGCTTTAAGCCGTCTGTTAACTGAAACAAAACGGCCCTTGGTGCTTATTACCCATGATTATGAATTTTTGAAAAAAATATGTCATCAACTTTGGGTGCTGGACAAAGGCAATTTGGTTTATCAGGGAAATTTTTTTGATTTGGAAAAGAATCGTAAATTATGCGCTGAAATTGGGGTGGATATTTTTTTTCAGTTACTCCATAGGAGAAAAAAATATTTCACCAACTTAGAAATTCAGAAAAAATAACGAGGTTAGATTTTGAAAAATAAAGTCCGCGAAAAATATGAATCTATCGAACCGGATAAGTTAGTAACTGTATCCAATATGATTTCCATATTCAGGGCATTACTGGCGTTTCCCATTATTTATCTGTTGAAAATTGAAGAAATGGGATTAGCTCTAATCGTTATGTTGATAGCGATGTTAACCGATCTGCTGGATGGCTGGTTGGCAAGAATTAATAATCAGATCACCGATCTTGGCAAGATGCTGGATCCGCTGGCTGATAAGATAGTGATTTTCAGTGTGATGATATTTATGGTGCTGGAAAATATCATTCCCCTCTGGTTTCTGGTTTTTTTGATTGGGCGTGATTTTATCATTTCCGTTCTCGGCATGTATATGCTGAATCGCCGTAAAGTATCGCCCATGGCCAATAAGATGGGCAAAGTCTCAATTGTTTTTACCTCGGCTGTTATCATTTCCTTTCTCTATTCCGATATGTACTTTTCAGTCAATATTAAAGAGCCGATCCTCTATACCGCAGTGGCCTTTTTGACCATTTCCCTGATCCAGTATTGCATTTCTTACATTACAATTATAACTAATGGCGGTGAGAAAAAAGCAAAATCCGGTGCGTCAAAGTTAAGCCTGGGCTTAGCCAAAACAGAAAAAGGCATTGCATCCCGGTTGCCGCTGATCCGTAAATTTATCAAAGTGGATGAGGATGTATTGGAGCAGATCGAAGAAACATTGCTGACGGCTGATATGGGAGTGGATCTGACAGAAAAATTGATAGATAAATTACGGAAAGTCAACAAATCCGAAGCCGCCAAATTGCAGGATATTCTCAAAGAGGAAATGAAAAATCTGATCCATCATACACCGGCATTGGAAAAAGATGATGTAAAGCCCAAAGTCATTTTCCTTATTGGCATCAATGGCACCGGGAAAACAACAACGATCGGTAAATTAGCCAATAAATATAAGAATGAGGGTAAATCCGTAATGATGGCGGCAGCTGATACTTTTCGCGCCGCGGCTTTTGAGCAATTGGAAGTTTGGGCCAAACGGGCGGAAGTGGCATTCGCCGGCGCCAGTGATTCCAAAGATCCGGCGGCAGTTGCTTTCGACGCCGTGAAAAAGGCCGAACAGGAGAATATTGATATTCTGCTGGTGGATACTGCCGGACGCCTGCACACCAAAGCCAATCTGATGGAAGAATTGAAAAAGGTAAAACGGGTGGCCAATAAAGCCATGGCCGGCGCGCCCCATGAGATATGGCTGGTGATCGATGCCAATATTGGTCAGAATGGCATTGTCCAGGCGCAGAAATTTATGGATGCTGTGGGCGTTACCGGATTGATCCTGACCAAACTGGACGGTACTGCCAAAGGCGGCGCTGTCCTTGCCATACATGACAAACTCAATATTCCCATCAAATATCTCGGCGTGGGCGAAAAAATCGATGATATTCTGGAATTTGAACCCCAGGCTTTTATCGATGAATTATTGAGTTAATTTTTATGCCGGCATGTGCCATTTGTAATTACAGGAATCTTGTGAAGCAGAATAAAACACCAAAAACCTACGCCATCATATCATTGGGGTGTCCAAAAAACACAGTTGACTCTGAGGTCTTAAAAGGCGGCCTGAATCGCGCCGGACTACTATCGGTGGATAAGATTGAAAACGCGGATGTCATTATCGTCAATACCTGTGGATTTATTAAAGACGCCAAGGAAGAATCCATTGAAACGATTTTTGACGCGGTGAATTTGAAAAGTGAGGATAATGGTAAAATCGTCATCGCTATGGGATGTCTGACTGAGCGTTATAAACAGGAATTGACCAATGAAATGCAGGAAGTGGACGCCATTTTCGGGATCGATTCCCAGGCTGATATTATGAAATATCTGACAAAAGACCGAATGGCAATGCCGGACCTGGCCACTATTCGCGAGCTGATCACGCCACCTTATCAGGCCTATTTGAAAATTGCCGAAGGATGCGACAATCAATGCTCCTTTTGCGCTATTCCGGGGATTCGCGGACCTCAGCGCAGCCGGACAATTGAGGACATTTTACGGGAAGCCGATTACTTGCAACAGAAGGGTGTTAAGGAAGTTGTGCTCACGGCCCAGGACCTGACGCGTTACGGAACGGATAATTATGGAGAGTTGAAATTACATGATCTGGTGGAAGAATTGCTGCAAGGTGAGTTTTTCCCCTGGCTACGGATCATGTACACTAATCCTGATTTCTGGAATCCTGAATTATTGGAATTGTTTAATAAATATGACGGACTTTGTCAATATATTGACATTCCGGTTCAGCACTCATCCAACAGAATTCTGAAATTGATGAATCGCGGCCGGAAGAGCGAAGAAATCAAAAAGATCATCAGTAACATTCGTGAAAAAGTCCCTGGAATCGCCATTCGAACTTCAATCATAACCGGATTCCCTACGGAAACAGAAGAGGAATTCAATGATTTGCTGGAATTTATTGAGGAAATGCGGTTTGAGCGGTTGGGTGTTTTTACCTATTCCGAGGAAGAAGATACCGTCGCCGCTAAGCTGAAAGACGATGTTCCCGCTGATGTCAAGGAGCGTCGCCAGGAAGAATTAATGGAAACCCAGTTTGATATTGCCAGCGGGTTTGCCGCATCAAAAACCGGGAAAACCATTGATGTTTTGATCGAAGGCCGGGAAGGTGACCATTATCGTGGACGAACACAGTGGGACGCGCCGGAAGTGGATTGTTTCATCATGGTAAAAAGTGACCGGGAACTTCAGCCCGGTGAATTTTGTAAAGTAAGTGTTACTGATAATATAAATATGGATTTGATTGGAGAGATAAAATAAAGAGGGAATTATGAAAGCATTAATAACCGCCGGTGGGCATGGTACACGTCTGAGACCGATTACGCATACACAGAACAAACATCTCATTCCCATTGCTAATAAGCCGATTTTGAATTACGCGCTGGAATATGTCAAAGAGGCGGGCATTAACGAAGTCGGAATTATTACCAATAAAGACGGAACGGAAGTCAAGAAGGTTTACGGCGATGGCTCGGGAATGGGCCTGAACATCACATACATTCCTCAGGAAGCGCCCAATGGTCTGGCCGATTGTATTCGAATCGCCCAGCCTTTTCTGGACAATGAACCTTTTGTTTTTTATCTTGGCGACAATATTATTGTCGGGGGAATCAAACGGTTTGTTGATGAATTTAAAAAGAGCGAATCCAATTGCCACCTGGTGCTTTCCAGTGTTCCTGATCCGGAACGGTTTGGCGTCCCTGAAATTCAGGGTGATAAAATTATTGCCATTGAAGAAAAGCCACAGAAGCCGAAATCAGAATACGCGGTCACCGGGATTTATATTTATGATGAAAATATTTTTGAGGCGGTCAATGCCATTAAACCCAGCGCTCGCGGGGAACTGGAAATTTCCGACGCCAACCAGTATCTGCTGGACAAAAAACTGAAAGTGACATTTTCGGAAATTACCGGGTGGTGGAAAGACACCGGAAAACCCGATGACTTGCTGGAAGCCAACCGGTTGGTGCTGGATAATATCAGAAGTGAGATCAAAGGAACGATCTGCAAAGAATCAAAAATTAACGGTCGTGTGATCATTGAAGAAGGCGCGGAAATCATCAATAGTAAAATTCGCGGCCCGGTGATGATCGGTAAAAACACCAGGATTGTTAACAGTTATATTGGCCCTTACACTGCTATCGATAAAAATTGTCATATTGAAAAATCGGAACTGGAATTCAGTATCTTGTCTGCCGGCTGTATTGTAAAAGATCAGGATATACGTATTGAGGACTCGATTTTTGGTGAAAATGTCAGTATGGAAAAGGTGGTCAGCCGTCCACGGGTCAATCGCTTTATCATCGGCGACCAGTCCAATATTCGGAATTGTTAAAGGTGGAGCGAGACTGTGCCAAAAAGTACAATAATTATTAAAATTTGGGGGAATTTCATATTTCACCGGACAGGACAATAGGAATTGTCCTCTACATTTTTTACAAAGAAAGTTTTGGGACAGCCTCAGAACAGATGATATAAAGGCGGATAATAAATTCGCGATTCTAATTTAAAATATAAAAAGCGACAAGTCCTATTGTCGCTTTTGTTACGAAAACGATATGAGTAAACAAATAAAAAAAATATCCTTTCGTGTGCTGGGCTGCCGGCTGAATCAATCGGAAGTGGCCAGTTTAAAACACGAATTCGCCAGGGTCGGCTATGATGTGGTGGAAAATCATCAGACTGCTGACATTACCATCATAAACTCCTGCGCTGTAACGACCCAGGCTGAGGCCAAGACCCGCGCCGAAGTGACAGCTGCCAATAAAGTCTCTCCCCAGGGAAAGATCATTATGACCGGCTGCTATGCCCAGGAAAAAAAAGGTGAATTGCTGAACCTGCCCAATGTCCATGTTGTGATTGGTAATCTGGAAAAGACGCGGCTGATAGAATTTATAGAAAATATCAATGACTGGGAAAACAAAGCAGAGGTGGCGGATATCAATGATCCGCGATTGATGCAATCCCATGATTATTATACCTTCTCCAGGAATGCTGTTGCTGAAACCGACCGCACCCGCGCTTTTGTAAAAATTCAGGACGGGTGCAATTATTTCTGTTCTTATTGTATTATTCCTTATTTGCGTGGTCGCGTACGATCCCGGAAAAGCGCAGAAATCATCAGAGAAGTTATGGCGCTCGAAGAAAAAGGTTATCGGGAGATCGTCCTTTCCGGCATCAATATCGGAAC
>CAYYMT010000070.1:0-4318 GCA_964472715.1 uncultured bacterium
GTACAGGAACAGACCGCCAGGATGGATCCGGAAACAGAAGCAACACCGTAGGCCAGAAATTTGTTGGCTTTGGCGCCCAGGTATTTCATCACTGATCCTTTGGAAACAAAAACAGCAATTGCGCCGGCGATAAAAAAGGCCGGGATCAGGCAAAGCAGCACATGCTCCTGAGCATACCATTTCGCCAGGTGAAAGGCTTCCAGGATCGCGTTGTCAAAGCGTTTTGTGCCCACCGGCAGAAAAAACAGCGCCAAAAATGCGGTAACAATCCAAAACAATTTTTTCCATTCATCTTTCCAGTTCATTAAACGGCCTCATAATTTTCTATTTGTTGTAATTTATCCACAAACTCTTGTTTGATAGTGCCTTTGATACAGGCGATAAAATTAAGCACACAGGTCATTTTTAGCCGGTAGAATACCTGCTTGCCGCGCTTTTCAAAATCCACGATTCCGGCTTCACGCAACACTGTCAGGTGCTTTGATATAGTGGAAAAATCCATGTCCAGTTGTTCATTAAAGACACAAACGCATTGTTCGCTCTTGGCTAACTTCTCCACCATCCACAGTCGGGTGGGGTGGCTGAGCGCTTTGAGCACTTTGGCGGTTTCATTGGTCATTAAATCATTTTTCGGGTTCATGCTCATCCTTTTATTTCTTATTTGGCAAATTAACCAAATGTATTTTGTTTTGCAATATTTTTTTTGGGTTATAGGATTATCTGCAGAGAAAACCTCCGCGGTTGGGATTGCAGCAAAGGAGAGGTGAAACTAATTTAAATAAGCATTTTTCTTTGATTGAACTCAGGTTGTTTAAGCAATTTACTCGCTCTGTTGCCAATAGATTTACAATTTGAAAATTATAATCAAAATCATCGTCCAAACTTGTCGGTATTATTTTTAAGTGACTTTCTCCAGTCGATCTGATATCCAGGTTTTAATAATGGCTTGTCTTGAAACACCGGTCCGTTTGGCTTCGCTGTCCAGAGATTCAATCATCCATTGCGGAAAATCGACATTAACCCGCTTTATTTTCAAATTCGGCCTTTCTGCTTTGGACAAATCCAAATATTCAGTTACATCCTCACCATTATCAAATAATTTATCAAATTCTTTGGCTTTCATATATTTCAATCTCCTTTTTTCTCGCTCTCCTGACTGAGATAATTCTAATTTTTTCTTTTCTGTGAGTGATAACGCCAGACCAATGTTTATCATTAATTTTACCAATTATCAAAAATCTTTGTTCATCAATGGTCCTGGCTGGAATTTCAACCAAAAAATCATCATTCAATAATAGTTTGGCCTGATTAAAATCAATGCCATGTTTTGTTTTGTTAACATGACTCTTTTTCTCATAGAATTCAAAATTCATGAATAATTCATATTAAAAATAAAAATTCAGACAACAAAAGGCCACACAGCGTGACCTTTTGTTTTATCTAAAATGCTCAGACAACAAAAATTATTAAGGGTAAATGTAATCAATTTTTGTTATCGGAATATCCGGCCGGGCATCTTTGATTTTTTCATTATAATCCGATATAGAGCGCATTTCGCGGGATATCACCTAATTTTCCAAAGGGAGTATAGGAATAATCATAGCCGAATCTCAGTCCGGCGATCTGATAGCGAAATCCTATTCCATAGGAGAAACTCTCCTCAGCATATTCTTTCAGAATCGCAGCGTGGCCGGCCCGCAGGTAAATGACATTGGCGAATTCAACTTCACTGCCAATTTTCAGATAACTATTATTGTTATTGGGATGCAGGGCATCGGTTGTCAGCGTCCATTTCAGCAGTTTTGTATCCATGACATCAGCAGCGATCCCGACGCAATAGGTCAGGGGCAGAGGCCATTTGTCCGTATCAAGATTAGATGAAATATTATCATTATTGCCGGCATTGGATGGATCAATATCCACAGGCCGCATCAGGTCTTCACCGGACAACTGCATGTCCGTGCCAAAATTGGAAATACTCATTCCGATCCGTAAATTTTTAAACTGTGACCGGTAAAGGAGTCCCAGGTCAACCGCCATTCCCCGAGCCGATTCATGATAGATGGACTGGGTAATGAATTTGACATTACCGCCTAATGAAAAGCGATCGGTGAGTTTGGTGGCATAAGTCACCCCCAGCGCCCGGTCCTTGGCCGACCAATATTCGCCGGTACCTTCCGGATCAGCGATCGTGGTCACCATCTCTTCACCATAGTCCAGTTGCTTCATATTCAGTCCGATAAAATGTCTTCCCATTGGAATAATCACAGAACTGTGGACCAACTTGGTTCCAAAAAACCAGTCGCCCATGGAAAATTCAATTTCATTTCCCATCGATTGGGCGATTCCCGCCGGATTCCAGAATTGCGCCGACGGCCCCTGAGCCACCGCTACATAGGCGCCGCCCATGGCGGTTGGTCGCGCACCACCGGGTATTTGCAAAAAATTCGCAGCAGTGGAACCAACCTTATCCTGGGCGGTCAATGAAGTGAGGAAAAGAAAGAAGACAAATAGAAAGTGATTAAAAAATGTCATCGTAAAATTTTTATTTTGTTTTTTCATAGTAATCATCACCGGCCTCCTATTTAATCACAGCAATTTTGCCGGTTTTCGATTTGCCATCACATTCGACCACATAGAAGTAAATGCCATAAGCGACATCAATACCTTCCCGGCTTTTCAGGTCCCAGATAAGCGATCCGTCTTCCAGGTTACCATCATGTTTCAAGCGCCGGATCAGGGTACCGCTGACGTCAAAAATCGAGATCTTTGAATCAGCCGGCAAATGATTGAAATAAACAATCCGCTCTCCCCTGCCGCGTAATCCAAAAGGCAGCGGTGTTTCAAAGGGATTGGATACAATGTAGGGATTGGGGACGACTTTGATCCGGTCCATTTTATCATTGAGGTTCTCATTATCAATTGATGAGGGTTCAGCCTTATAATAAAAGTTATCCTGGGATGTAAAGGGTTTATAGAAGCGGACCTGCAACGTATCTCCTTCCCCCGGCGGAGTGTACTCATTGTCTGTATCATCATCCTTGATCACCAGCCGCCAGGACAATTGATTGCTGTCCGGTGTGGTCAGAAAAATTGTGGAAAAATTAGAAATCGTACCGGGATAACTGGGATAATCCAGCAGGCCGAATTCAATCGGTTTCCAGTCCGTGGAATCGGTAATATCAAAAATCTCCATATTGGTATTTTTTACCCGCAGAGGCGCGTTATTACCAAAAATATTGGTCAGTTTTGAAGATGGATAAACATAATCATCATGAAAGACGATCATATAATCGTAAGGACAACGAATGGATTGTATATCCTGGAATTTGAATTCCGTCGCCAGGGGTTCAATATCATCGTAAGTTGAATTATTCCAGAATCTATAACTGGTATCAATTTTAACATTTTTAAGATTTTGATAGCGGGTATCAAAGGAAATCCGCAAGCCGTCAAAGACATCGCCATTGCTGGGGCCCCAGTAATCATTCTCGACCATTACCGTATCACCAGTAGCCGAATCCATCACTGTATAAGCCCAGCCGATTGGTACTTCATCACGGTATAATGAATCGGTAAAGGAGACATAATAGGTTTTATTTTCTACTTTACCGGGATCGACGGCTTCAGCTATTGGTACGGCCGAAGAAATGCCGGTCAAGCGCGACATTTTTTCACCGGATTCCGGTGGATCATAATTGGAAACCGGCGCATTTGGCGTCACCGCCACAGTATTTTTATCAAAGGTCAACTTTCCTGTTATATCCATGGTAATGGACTTTGTGTTTTCTGACGGATAGATAGATTTTTCCATACTGCCGTGGTCATAAGCACAAATGGCGTAATAATAGGTACGACCATTTTCCACATCATCATCAATAAATGTATTCTTAATTCCGGTATCTTCACCAAGATAATAAGGCATGGCTGATATGGTCTCGTACAAGACTTCATCAGGATGAAAAAATCCGGTAATGTTGTTCTTTTTGTCCATCTGGTGGTAGGGATAGGAAGCGACCACTTCGCCATATCCGTTGGTAATCGGTTCACTATCAGAAAAATTCGGGTCTGTTGAGCGGTAGATTTTATAACCTTCAAAGTCATATTCACCCAACACCTTATCATAGCTGGATTCCGCTACCCGGTCCCAGTACAACATGACTTTTCCGTCCATGGGAACGGCATGGAGTGTTGGTTTTTCCGGCGCTTTGGGAAAATTATAGTTTGAGTCATAGATCAGCTGAGCGATCTGGCGGGTGCGCACTGTACTTTTGTAATTACTCCCGTAAACCAGGGCCAGGGAAAAGCGTTGGGTTTC
>CAYYMT010000070.1:4418-18605 GCA_964472715.1 uncultured bacterium
TCCCAGTCGCCATCATTGTCAATACCATCAAAACGGGATTCATCAATCAGCAAATCCTCTTTACCCTGTCCAGTAAAATAATCAATATATTGTACCGGGTTAATGGTGTCCAGCAGCACCTTACCTTCAGTGCTTTCGCTGTACTGACGATAGTGCAGCTGATAATTTTCATCAATCAATCCATCAAGGTCATTGTCAAACCCATCATAGGCATTTTTATTCAGTTCCGGCCCGGTATTGCCAAGGACCATATTCCCTTCTTCCAGAATTGTTTCACCCGGAATCAAAACAAAGGTTTTATTCATTGAAACCACTTCAGTGGTATCATTGGGCAGGGTAAACAGGCTTCGTTCCCTGGTTTGATAATCAATTAATACCACATCATCACCGGCTTGTATTTTTCTGGGCTTAAAGTTATTTTCATTGAAATAAGGAGCGCTATTCCCGGGTGCGGTACGATTATCTCCGTCATTATCAATTCCATCATAGGGATTTCCCGGTGATTCCAGGAAAGCATAGCCAATATAGCCCACATCATCGGGATCACCTTTCCAGTTGGGATTGGCGGTCAAACTAACATTATTATCAAAATCCCAACTGTAAACAATGGACTTACGAATATCAAAAAAGGAAGCGTCGTCAATCCATTCGTCGCCGGCACCACCGACATAGGTTCCCACTAAAGCCCCAAAACTGACTTTCTCATAATCAGTTGTGCTTTCATTGGTTACTTCATAGAGCCAGAACATGATATCCTGGGCCTGGGGATTAGCCCATTGCAGGCCACGCACTTTGACCCTGATACCGGCACCTTTTCTGGTCGGATCAGTGGAGTCCGGTAAAAAGCCATGAAAGGAATACATTTTCTCATCCTGCTGGTCATCCATAACATAATAACTTTCCTGGTCAGCATTCTTCACACCTCGTCCGAAGTAGCCATTCCATTCTGCCTGTCCATTGTCATTCACCCAATCCGGTTTATCCGGCCAGCTTGCCGGCCAGGTCTGTGGCAGGTGGCTCATGGCAACACCGACGTCACGACCTTGCACTGCCGGATTAAAATATCCCGGCACCGGTTCAAAGCCCCAAAACTTAGAGCCTGAAGGATTCATGTCCATATTACTGTGTGTGGCACAGGAAATTGTATTGGTCAATGTATCGGGTTCTCCATCCTTGACACCATTCACCCGGTAATCACCAACGGGCAACTGTACCGCCACCAGGGGCTGAATATCGATCACATAGCCATTGCCGTAATGTTTCCAGGCATTCCAGGTGGTGTAGCCGCCATTGGTAAAATCGCAATAGACGCGGTTGCCGTCATGCTTTCCCGAACGTCGTGCTGTCGTACTTCCCCGCTGCTGAGCCGGCAAATTGACGAACATCATTCCAAATATTATTAAACTGTATATAATACGTTTCATATGATAAAACCTTTTATTTTTTCCTTATTTATTCCAATCCATTGACAAGCCAATCTCAATCCGTCTCGGCTCAGAGTAAAATACCGGATTCCGATAATATTCTTCGATGGTATTGATGATTTCCGGTGCATTGCGCTGAGTATAGAGATATTCATCCAGCGAAAAATCCGCTGTTCCGCTGTTGCCATAGACAATATTTTCATTAATAATATCAAAGAGATTATAGATTCGGGAATAGAGTTTCATTGAAATATTTTTATATTGAAAACGCTTGAACATATTCAAATCCAGGTTAAAACTCTCCGGTTTGGTTTCCTTATTGGTCAAAATTGTGGAAATGTTGATGGATTGATCGGGCGTGTAGGGATAGCCACTGCCATAGCGGCCAATAACACTAAAGCCCCAATCCTGCTGACTGGCATAAGAAAAATTAAAATTTACAGTATGTGTTTGATCAAAATCGAGGCGGATCATTTGAATTTCCGGCCGTTCACCATTAAGGTATTGATTTCGAATCGCATTGGGGTCGGATGAGTTTCCTTCGGCAATTTGATAGGTGTAATCAATGGAAGCGCTCCAGCCGTTGGAAAAGGGTTTGTCCAGCGCCAGAATGACGCCGCGTACCAGGCCGAAATCTGAATTTTGTAATTGGTTGTACCAGGAAGTGCCGCCATAGATTGTAATCTCATCAGCACGGCTACCCACCAGGTCACGAATATCGCGAAAATATGCAGTGATCTCAATTGCGGCAATATCCATAAAACTCTGCTTAAATCCGATTTCCCCATTGACCGTCCGTTCGGGATTCATATTAGCGTTCCCCGCCAGACCGATATTGCCGGTACTGCCGCCAAATTTGTATTCGGGGTTTTGATACAGATACTCAAAATTGGGCGCCTGAAAAAAGTAGCCATAACTAAAATGCACAACCCCACCGGCGGTTACAGGAAAGGCAACCCCAAGACGGGGACTAAAACTGTATTTGGGCTCGGAATCCTTGTACCAATGATCTTTTCTTTCTGCAAAGGTCTCATCAATATGGGCCGGGTCTTTCGGCCGATAAATATCCGGATCATTGATATCATTTAATACAAACCCGGCGGCATCAAAATAATCAAACCGCACACCGGCATTGATGATCAGGTCCTGCAACTCGATTTTGTCCTGTATGTAAGCTGCATATTCCCGGGGATTGCGGGTGTAGATATCAATGGCTGTATTTTCATTGGGATCATCAGGATCAGGCACATAGACATCAACAAAAGGATCGCCGGACTCCGATGGATTTTGAACACCGGCTTGTTGCAGCAAACCAATGTACTCATAATCCAGGCGGTGAAAATTAGCCTCCACGCCAAATTTAAGCTGGTTAACACGGTTCACCTGTGAAGTCATATCAAACTTTACCAGGTTATTGTTGGTCGCCCTATCGAAATGGTCCCGGCTGGTTCCACCGGTCAGGAAGGATGGTGATTCCGTCGGTGCCTGGGAAAACAGAAGATGGTGGGTATATCGTTCATCCGTCTTATCTTCATAAACATAATGCTGATAATTTTTATTGAAATTACTGAAAATCAGGGTGTAAAAAGTCTTATTTGAGAGCATGTGTGAAAGTGTCACAGAGTTGGTCAAACTGCGACGATAGCGGGTAATTCTGCCTTTGGGATTATAGGCGAATCCATGATCGTAATCCTGCCACTCTTCAATATCATAGATCGAGTTGATATTAACAGAAATATTATCCGTCGCTTTCCAGGTAAGTTTTCCATGGGTATAAAGCTTGTCCTGCCAGTTCATGGGCACCAGGCTGCTGTCACCGGTAGATTGAATATCATAGCGCTGTTGCGGTGGCAATGAAGCCCCTTTATTGATGGTAATATCCCAGGGATTAAAAACATATTTGCCATTGATCCAACCGTCAGTAGTGGAGCGCCGTACATTACCGAAAAACCATAATTTCCGCTTCATGATGGGCAGATTGAGATAACCTTCCAGATTATTAATAGCAGCAATATCAAACTGGTCAACACCGCGAAAAATATTGGTATGTTCGCTGTAGTAATCCCCGAGGTAGGAATCAACGCCCATTCTTAATTCATCATCCCCTTGTCTGGTGACGATGTTAACATAGCCGGACATAGCACGACCATACTCAGCATTAAAAGCACCACTGACAAACTGAAGTTCATTCACCATGTTTTTATTGACTTCTACCACGGTGGAACCATCATAACTGTCTGTCATGGGAACGCCATCAATAGCGTACATAATCTCACCACTACGGCCGCCACGCACATGCATACCGCCACCGGCGTCGCGTGTCAGCCCCGCCTGCATACTGAGCAGATCAGAAACATTATCAATGGGCAGGGATTCGATATCTTCCGCTTTAACGACAGAAGTGGAAGCGGTCATATCTTTTTTGACCAGGGGTTTATGGCCGACAACGACAATATCTTCCATGGCCACTGTTGCCGGAGTCATTTCAATATCAACGGTAGCTGTCAGATCAATGGATACTTTAATACCAGTGACTTTAACATTTTGATAGCCAATAGAAGAGGCCACCAGATCATAATTCCCCGGCGGTAAATTCAGAATGCTGAAATAACCATTCAGATCAGAAGCACTCCCATAATTAGTACCCCGGACAATCACATTGACACCGATCATCGGTTCGCCGGTCTGCTTGTCAGTAATTCTGCCGGCAATCTTCCCTGTAGTACCACCGACCAGGAAAATACTTGTGAAAAAAAATATTAAACAAAATCGTAATTTGTTCATCCTTATCCTCAATTAATAGGAAACAGATCGCTGTAATTGTATCTCATACCTTATTTATCGGACACGGATTTACAGAATTACACGGATATTCTCTTTATATTATTTCTGCTCCGTGTGAATTCTGATAATCCGTGTCCTAAAACATTTTATATTTTCAGATTATTATAAATCGTAGCAATCTAAACTACATTATTTCAGTAACATCATTTTGCGAATTTTTGTCTGTCCACCCGCCTGCAGGCGAATGAAATAAACACCGCTGGAAAGGGTCGCACCGTCAAATTGAACGGTATGATAGCCGGCGGTCATTTGCCGGTTAACCAGCGTTTCAATTCGCTGTCCCAGCACATTGTAAATCGTAATATTGGCCAGATCTGCTTTTGGCAACTTGAATGCGATATTGGTTGTCGGATTAAAGGGATTCGGATAGTTTTGGTCCAGTGCGATCTGTTCAGGTATTGCAAGGGTTTCTTCTTTGTCCACACCAACCGGTTCACCATTCACACTGGGGACGCCAAAGATATCATTCATTACTATGGGATAGTCCGGTGATATGTAGATATAATGGTTATCATCCTGTGTATGCATTTCATTATCATGGCTGTAAAGTGTATCTGAGCCGGGATAATATATGGAATATTTGTAGAGACAAGGGCCACCGGTAATACCGGCCGGAAATGTCACATTCAATGACCAGACATTATCACCGGCAGTTTCATCGCCATTCAGCCCTTCATCATTGAGCATTAGTAGTGATGCATCTGTGGAATCAGTGGAAACCGTATCGGAAAGTTCCCAGGTACCGGCCCAACCACCAATTACTTCATTTTGTCCTTTGAGACCGACGTGGGTAATTGTTGCAGGATCGATGACCACATCCGGAGACCATCGGTTTTTGGCTTCGCTGACATCGACAGTGAACAAAACTGTCAGGTCTTCTTCCAGAGGTTCTAATTTGGGCACAATATCCGGCACATAATTGATATAGACATCCTGGCTGTCACCGATTACAGTAAAAGTCTTGTTGTCAGTGGTTTCCCAACCCCAGTTTTCAAAATGGTCTTCGGGAAAGGCGTGAGCTTTGAACTCCGGCATGGTGCCTTCTTCGGCTTTGACGATAATAGTGGTTTCAAAAAGCCCCGGCTGCCATACATTTTCATGACACCAACGGGCTGATTCATCGGAAATTTCTGCTGCAACTCCCGGTCCCCAGAATCCTTCTATTTTAATGGAGTCTGTGGAGGGATCGAAATGTCCCAGACCTGACCCGTAATAAGGCGTCATATCCAGAGTAAAATGGACAAAATTTGTGGATAAAATTGTAATCATACTGTCCCGGTCAAAATATTCCACTGGAATGACTGTACTCGGACTAGTGACGACAAATTCATGATTCGGATCATTTTCCCAGGTAGCATCATTGATCTGATATTTGTAGTAATAGGTAATGCCGTCAGTGGAATCAGGAAAATCCAGTGTCAATGTATAGACTGTATCCGCATCATCATCGGCCAATACAAAAGGACCTTCATCAGGGAACCAATCCCCACTGTATCCCATTTCATCCATAAAATCACCTCTGATGGTGACATTATCGGTTTCCGGTACAAATCCGCCTTCCAGGGTTTTGACAGACATGTCTACCTGAAAAGTCACCGGAATCTCAGCCAGAAGCGCTGAAAAACTGATCATAATTATCAGCATTAACATTGTAACTAATTTCTTCATGATTTTCTCCTCCTTATTAAGTTAACCTTTTTACTTGTTTATTTTAATTTCATGAGAGATTTTTTTATTTGGTAACAAAATAACCGTCAGTTGATTGATAAAGATTGTTACACCAGTCAATCCGGCGGCTATCAACGATATATCAAAAATATTAAGGTGGTTAAACCATGGAATAAGTCCGTAACTGCCTTTTTCAACACTAGATGCAGAAATAAAAATTTTCACAAGATTCAACCCCAGCCCAATTCCATAAGAAATAAAAACGACTACTTTATGATAATTTAAAATTCGCCTGCTGATCATTAAAACAACCGTAGTCACACTGAATGTAAACCAAAAGCCAAACATAATCATCAGGTGGTCCAATTGCGCATTTTTGACCATTAAAACCAAAATGACAGTAAAAAAGGCGACCAGTGTAATGATCAGTTTACGAATTAAGTCTGACTCCCAGGAACTCTCGTTCCCTTTTTCATTGGTATAAAAATCGCGCACAAAGAGATGACCAATAGTATAAAAAACTGATGCCAGGGATCCCATTATCAAGGCTAAAAATCCCAACTGAATAAGATTGTTACTCCACTGAGGCAATGAGTCGGTCATTAAGAGCGCACCACTGGTATTCTGTGAATTTCTGGTAAAAAAGAGCAAAAAAAGAATTACAAGTACAAATTTCAAAAAAAGCGGGAAATAGGATTTCCATCCCCTGATTGTGACTTGCCGAAGATTATAAAATTGTTGTTCGAAGGTTAATTGCCAGATACCATACAGAAATGCAAAAGTCACTAATTTCCAAAGGGCAATATGAATATTGTCACTATTGCCAAAAGTGACAGTATCACCCATAACCAAAAATAAAATCAGAGTACTACCGCAAAGAATCGCTTGTAAACTCTGTGTCATGACCAATGCTTTGAACTTGCCAAAGGCAGTGTAAAGCGCAACAATCAGGATGATTACAATCAGCGGTGATAGGCTTTGCCAATGAAGAAAAGTTTTGAGTACAAAGACAGCTGCAACCAGAACCAGTACTAACTTGATCAACAGATAAACTGCAAGATACAGACTTTTGAATAGATTGGAATCCTCATTGATCAATTCTCTGGAAAGGGATTGGGATGCGGTCTCTTCTTTACGAATTCTTCGCAAATAACCAGCAATTGGAATGCTGGCCAGCATAGCCAATTCAATGGCAACTATTGATTTTATATTCCCTAACCAAACCAGGAACAGCAAATATTCAATGGGAAAAAGCACAATTACTCTGGATAATAAAAAGGAACCATATCCAATTTTTTGGCTGGCATTTCTGTTCACTGCATAATAGATTGCAATACCTAGCAGGACAATAAAATTGATCACGGACAGAAACCAGTTCATCAATGTACCTTTTTATTTATTTGATTTTTTGTGCTCATGGTATCACTAATGTCAATAAGAATGCCATATTTTAAAACAACCGTCTTAATCCAAATAAGTAACTATAAATAAGTAGATTAAACCAACTAACGAAGCGATTGTCATAATCATCTGAATCATACTCCTGGTTATCATAGTGATAATTGGTTATCAGGATGTTAATGGTATGGTTTTACAGACTCTAAACGATTACTCCTGCCCGAATACAATTTATATATAATCCTCGAGGCTGTCCCAAAAGGTAATATCTGTCACCCTGAGCTTCGGAACTGGTTCCCAAATACAATTTAGGAACTAGGAGAACTGTTTTAGTTGTAAAGATCTGCTACTTTTGGAATTGCCGTAACACCTAGAAACAAGAGATTATCAAGCCGCCATTGCCGGCCGCAATCTATAGAATTAATTGTCTCAAACCTGCCTTTATTCGTTTATTAATTGAGTTATAATGATCATAAGCGAAAAAATCAATAGTATTATAAACATCACTACCATAGTTATATCGCCTCGCTGACCATAATACCCGGCTGCATTGAGCACAGAATAAATGACCATACTGTGAGCCATCAAAACCAGGTAGCCGGCTAATTTTAATTGGTTCAGTGAAAGTATACCACTTATTAGGCATAAAGTTGCCATGACAAATTCCGAGGTCAGGTGAAATGACATTTCCACCTTGCCTTCGGGGATGGTTTCAGTTAATAAAATCATAATCCACATCCCCATGACAGCAACGCCAAGGAAAATTGAATACCACGCGATGATTTTTCGTATCATTTTTACTCCCAATATTTTTTTCTTGCTGCTCCCATCTCGTTCCCAAATTGAATTTGGGGACGTATCTGTCCGGAGCTTCGAAACTGGTTCCCAAATTCAATTTGGGAACCAGTAGATTTTTAGAATAAATATTATTTCAATCCCAAACTCTTACAAGTCCGGTGATAATTTGACGGCGCCAGGCCCAGTTTTTCCGCAGCCTCGGCATCGGTAGCACTATTGTCCCGGACGAACTGAAAATACTTAGCCTTAAATCGCTTCTCCATTTCAGTTACCGGCAGAATATTTTCCGAAGAATAAACCGGTGGCACAAACTGGTTTTCCAATTCCAACCCTTGAAGGACTGCCCCTTCATCAATTATATCATCAGCAATGATTACCAACCGCTGAACGACATTTTTCAGTTGACGAACATTTCCAGGCCAATCATAATCGGTCATCTTATCCAGGGCTTTGGGTGTCATTTCTTTTGGCAGCATGCCCAGATCATGAGAAAAAATATTGATGAAATAATCGATCAAGACCGGAATATCCTCACGGCGGTCCCGTAGCGGTGGAATTTTGATTTGCAAAATGTTGAGTCGATAATAAAGGTCCTGCCGGAACTTTTTCTCCTCCAGTAATTGCTTTATATCGCGATTGGTGGAAGCAATTACCCGAACATCCACCTGGTGTTTGCGTTTGCGTCCGATCTTGTCAATTTCACCATCCTGTAGCACGCGCAATAATTTGGCTTGCAGGTCCATTGGCAATTCACCGATTTCATCCAGCAGAATTGTTCCCTTATCCGCCCGCTCAAACAGCCCTTGCTTTCCTTTTTTTGCGCCGGTAAAAGCCCCTTCCTCATAGCCAAAGAGTTCCGATTCGATCAGGTCCTTGGGAACAGCAGCACAATTCATAGTCACGTAATTTTCGTACTTTCGCTGACTTTGATAATGAATATTGGAAGCCACCAGTTCCTTGCCGGTTCCTGATTCGCCAAGGATCAATACATTAGCATTGGGTTTGGCATATTTGGTGATCAGTTTTTTTAGATTCAGCATAGTGGCTGATTCTCCGATGAGCGGTTTGGAAGAAATAATTGTATTTATTTTTCTATCCAGTTTTTCTTCCGATTGTTTCTTACTGATTTCCAATTGCCGTTTGTCAAAGGCATTGAGAATGGTCAGTACAAAATCCGTGGGCTGATAGATATAATCCTCAATATCCACAGGGTACTTGGTCCCAAACCAGTAAGCCCCGGCAGCGATCAGCCGGTTGGCAAAATCAATATCACTTTGATTGACTGTCATTTTTGTGATCACGATAATTGGCAGCGTATCATCAAGCCCCTTTATTTTCTCCACTAGTTTTTCGCCATATAAGCCACCGGAAATTCGATAATCCATGATGACCACATCGTAATTTTCAGTGCCGAGTTTATCCAGGGCCGTAATCCCGTCGGATACAGTGGCTTTCAGTTCAATACGATTCTCAAAAGGACTGATTGTATTTTTAATCCGCTGAATATCAAATTCTTCATCTTCAATCAGCAGTAATTTTATTTTTTCGTTCATAAATTATCCTTTTATTCTAATGATAAACCGGGCGCCATGCTCATGATTTTCCGCGTCCAGTTCCCAGCCCAGCCGTTTGGTAGCAATTTCCCAGGCCAGAAAACATCCGTACCCGGAATTATCCATTCTATCTTTAGAGGAAATATGCTCCATAAATATCTTTTTATTTCCCTTATCATTCACTTCCAAATATTTCGGTGAAATGCCCCGGCCATTATCCTCAATAATGATTTGCGACAGATTCTCCTCTTTTACATAATGGGTAACGATTCTGACCGTCACGGCTTTATTATTATTGTGATCGATACTATTCTGAATCAACGGTTCCAGTACTTCCCAGACAACATATTCATTGATATGGACTTTTGGCAGGGTCCGATCCAGATTCAGGTCAAAGGTAAACATTTTCTGCGCCCGATGCACGCGGCCAAAGATATTTTTCGTTAAAAATTCCAGCAATTGATTTAAATCCGTATTGAAAACCGGCCCGCGAATCACACTGATGGGCGGATTATAAGATTTCATATCATAGATTACCCGGGAAATGAAATTAGCATACTTGGTGATTTTTTTGCGAATATCATCATCTTTGATCAGGCGTACATCTTCCTTGATAAAGCCCATAACTTTTTCTGCCTTGTGGTGGGTGTGATAGATTCGCCGAGTGAAGAGGGCTTCCTTTTCGTGACTGATTTTATCAGCGATTTGTTGTTGCTCTTTTTGAAATAATTGTTTCTGGGCGGTGTCCCGCTCCCGGACTACATAGGAAGTGATCAGAAACATAGCAAACAATCCAAGAATGATCAGCACAGAAAATACGGTTCCCGATTCATTGTAAATCGTTTTGATTTCCTTGGAAATGCCACCGATGTCCGGCACGATTTTCATATAAACCGCCCCTTTTAATTCACCCATAGGAACAAAGGGAACATAAACATGAAATATATGTGAATCAATGGTTGTACATTCGATCTGTTCCTCCCTAAAAAAAGACTCTTCAATTTTGCGAAAGAAAACCAGCGCATCATGGTGTTGCAAACTATCAGGTTTTCTAATGGCCCTGTCTTCCAGAAAGTATCGATATAGATCCATGCCATCATCCACTGTGATCAAACTGTCGCCCTGGAAGAGGATCACACATATATCTTTAACATTGGGTTGTAAATATCTTTGACTGAGAATAATATTGAA
This sequence comes from uncultured bacterium, assembly GCA_964472715.1. Taxonomy (GTDB): domain Bacteria; phylum Fidelibacterota; class UBA2242; order UBA2242; family JAFGTP01; genus JAFGTP01. The sequence goes on from CAYYMT010000070.1 coordinate 15,295, forward strand.
AGATCGAATGGCATTGCGGACCTCTTGATTGCTGCGATTCGGGTTAAGCATGTTGTGTTCCAGAAGTAATTCCATTGAAGTTGCGCTCAGATCGGCCAGGTTTTCCGCCAGATCACGGCGATAAATTTCCATATTTCTGGAGAGCAAAGAGGCTGAAAAACGATTATTAATAATGGATAAACTAACCTGAAAAAATATCAGCACCAAAACCAGTGCAATTAGATGCTGTATTTCAAAATGATAATTTTTAATTTTTTTTAGCCATTTCATTTGTAATTGGCTCCATATTTTGATCTCGAAACGTCCTGAATCTTGTCAGACGCCCGTTGCACACCCTCATCGATAGAAACCTGCTGCTTGAGCATACTGTTAATTGAATTGGAGAGGATATCTGATTTGACTGTGTAATTAGGAATGTAAGGCCGGTAAATCCAATTGGTCATCATTTGCCGCAAATCTTTTAAGTAGGGGTAATCCGCAAGCAATTTTTCGTCCGAATAGAGCGTCGCTTTGATCGGCAAGTAACCGGCTTCCCTAAACAAAATACGCTGCGCTTCATCAGTCAGTATATATTTCAGGAAGAGCGATGCTTCCCGTTTATGCTCGGAAGATTTCGACATCATCAGGTTCCAGCCGCCAAACATCGCCGCTTTTTCATTGAAGTGTGGCAAGGGTGCCAGACCAATATTTTTTTTGACCGCTTTTCCCCCGCTGACATTATCAATTTCCCTCAAGAAACCAGGCCAACCTCGAAAAAATGGAATATTTTCATCAATGGCATGGGCATAAACAGCCGCTTCATCATACCCGGTTACAGCAGAAGGAGAAATTTTGTATTTGTAGATCAGATCATGTAAAAACTGGCTGCTTTGTTTGATCGGTTTGCTGTTAAGATTTTCAAACAATTGTGAGACCACATCTCGCTCAATACTACCGGTCATTTCAGCAAGGTTACAGATTAATCCTTCATAATTATAGCCCTGAAAGAGATAGAAAGGCTTTTCGGGTTCCACATCCTTGTGAAGATTAATTAATTCCTGCCAGCTAATAGAATTTTTAATTTTATTCTCCAGTTCTCCCGAGGGATCGATCCGATTAACATAGTCCTTTCGGTAAAATAGCACACCAATATCCACATGGAGGGGAATACTCACCCACTGATTGGCTTGTTCTTCCGCTTTTAATGCTTCCGGCAAAATACCGCGACGGTCTTTCTCCGTCAGGTAAGGTTCCAGAGGTTCGGCCCACTTTGCAAACCGCGAGACACTGATACAGTCCACAGTAAAGATATCAATTTTGCTGTTTTTATTTCGTAATGAGCGGGCGATTAATTCTTTGCGCTCGTTGGTCGTAAATTTTTCAAAGGGGAGGTTGATGGGCACCACCTCAATTTCACCCTGGTGTTTGTGATTGAAGTTTTTGATCAGTTTAAAATGGGCGGAAGTCATGTTGTCTGCGAAGTATATTTTTTTTATATCGCTTTCTTGTTTATGTGAAAAATCCAGCGGTATCTGATAAAAAATCAGTGACAATAATATAGCCACAATGACGATTAAAAAGATGGTGGTATACCGTGACATGATGTCTCCTGAAAACGGTTATAATTGGATACGGATTTTTGTTTCACTCCTTCGGAGTTGTTCTCTTACTTTCTTTTGACCACGGGTTAAAACCCGTGGCTATTATAATTTATTCCCTTCGGGAATTTTCTAAAAAGTAATCTAGTCTACCTAAATGACGACCCTGTAGTTTGACTATCTCCGATCCCAATACCGCAGATCTGAAATTTATTTCACTCCAAAAGACTACGAAGTAGTCCAACAACAATAGCCATAGGCGTCAGCCTATGAAAAAAAACAGAAAAAAACTACAACGTAGTTTAACATTCTCCGTTCTCAATATCACAGATCATTTTTTTTTAAATTAATAGTTTAACAAACATGAACAAAGATATTATTTAACAGACACCAACTTAATCCCACGGATAATCACCTTATTGACCAGTTTATTCATGTTCTCACAATCCTCATCATAGATCAAATTGAACGCATTGCTCCCGGTCTGCATTTCAATCTTAATCGGACTGGTAATTCCAGTCTCTTCCCAATTCTCAGATCCCCGTTGCGGAAAAACCAACGGCGCGACAATCTGCTCGTTGACTGAAAGTTTACGCACAGCACATTTGTTACTGGTATTGATCGGTCCGGCGCCATTGCTATATTGAAAATAGAGATAATAATCACCGGCTGCCTCGATATCAATCGTAAATCGGTCTTCTGTGGATTTTTTGTGATCAATCCAGTATGCCGCTTTACCAAACAATTCTTCTGCTGTTAGCACTATCTTATCATTGATGACTTTGACCGGTTCCGATAGAAAAGACTCCAGGCCATCAGCGCTGACAGTTTTAACCTGGTATTCGTTCAGATTATGATCAGGTTTAATGGCAGCATCTGTTTTTGTTGTTTCCTGAATTTTTTCACCATTACAAAAAATGATATAACTTGCCACGTCGTTAACAGGCTTCCAGGTGAGGTGATTATTCTCAAGGCGGACTTCCGGGGTTTCCGGTGCATATTGATTATCCACCAAATTCAATTTTTCCTGCCCTGTAAATCTATTCGCCATTGTGATCACAATAGTATGGGTACCGGATATATCGCCGGGAATTGCAGATGATTCCAGCGTCGAGCCATCCATCGATATGCTCTTAATCTCATTCCCCCAGCCCTGAATTTTTATGTCCAAAACAGCATCTCTGTAAGTGAAGTTACTGAGTTGGAATTGACCGGCATAATTTTTCGGAATCGCCGGCGTAAATGCCAGTCCGTCTGCAGAAAATTCCATTCCAAAGAATACCTTATAGATCATTGCCAGGTCCCCTGCAACACTCCAAAGCTGACGCTGGGAATTGATCTCCGTTCCCATAAAATCACCGGTTTCCGCCACCATATTTTCGTAATTGGAAAGGTAGAGCGCCGCGCTACGATAGATCGAAGCCAGACCATGATTCATAGCTGCAACATTGTTTCCTTTCTTCGCTGCCAGTGTCCAGTAAGAAACCACAAAGGGCCAGATACCGTCATTATGATAAGGTGGGATATTGGGAATCTGCGGAAAAATACAGGTAGGCCCGAAATCAATTACCGGCATTTGCGCCAGAATCCGCTCAGCCTGTTTTTCATCGGCAATACCAAAAAGAATGCACAATGCCTCCCCCAGAGTTTCAGATTTTGGTGATAATTTCATAAAATTGCGGCCATACAAATATTGCCCGTAATACCCTTTATCCGGCATCCATAAATGCTGAT